>JAWXCM010000322.1:0-70425 GCA_034408745.1 Bryobacteraceae bacterium | reverse complement strand
TTGCCATCACCGGCGGGGCGGACACCAGCTCCTTTCCGTCGAGCACGTCCATCAGCTGCATTGCTGTCGGGTGAGGGCAGGCGGAGGTCCCGGCCGTCGCGCGGACGAACTCGGCAAATGGCGAGGGCAACGTGGCTGCCGCGCCTTGGCCTCTGGCGCGCGTGAGGAGTTCCGTCGCTGTCTCGCCGAGTTCTAGCAGTTCTGCGGAGATGGCACGCCGGGCGTTCGTTTCGTCAGCCGGCAGGGGTGAGATCGTCTCGCCTGTGAGCTTAATCAGGTCCGACGCGGCCACCACGGCTGCCCGGGTCGGAGCTCCGTGTACGAATCCGTTGTCGTGCAGGTGGCTGAGGGCAAGGAGCACGGCCCGGAGTACGGCGTCGGTTTCTTCGGCACTAAGGGGCCGCTCCAGCAGCACCTCATCGACGCGGTCGCTGACCGCTTCCATTACCAGATAGTGCCAGGGCTGGGTGTCAAGCCGACAGTCCCCTGCCTCAACATAGCGCAACAGGTGGGGGTGGATCAGCCTTGCGGATTTTTCGACGACGGCGGGCCAGGAAGTGGCGGCTGGCGAGCCTTCAGGAGCCAGCCGCACGTGTACCGGAGAGCCATCGGGGGCGTCGGCAAGGAACAACGCATCGTCGTTGCTGCCGCCCACTACTTTCTGCAGAAAGTATTTACCGGCGACGTTCGACCTGAGGAGGTCAGTGGAACTGGGAAGCACGCCTGGAGTGTAACCAATCAGCGTGCCTATTCCGGCCTCAGCGCCAGATCACCGTTACAGCTTACGGATCCAGATGTTGCGGAACCGAACGGGCTGGTTGTGGTCCTGAAGGCTCAGCGGTGCCTCGGCGGGATGGGACGTGTAGGTGCCTACCTTGCGCCAGATCGTCGCTCCCAGAAATTCCTTGTGATTTTGCACCAAAACCCCGTTGGACATCACAGTAATTGTGGCGGGTTTGGTCATTTTTGGGCCTTCAAATTTCGGCGCTTCGAAGAAAATATCGTAGACGTTCCACTGTCCCTGAGGCCGGGTGGGGTTGGCGAGTGGGGCCCAGACGCCGTAAATAGCGCCCGCTCCACCGTCGGCGTAAGTCAGGTGGCTGTTCGATTCGAGTACCTGAATTTCGTAGCGCGTCATCAGTTCGATGCCGCTGTTACCAATGCTCTGCCCATTGCCGGTGGCCGATTCCGGAATCAGCCATTCGACGTGCAACTGGCAATCGCCGAACGATTCTTTGGTAACGAGGCGGCCGGTTCGGGGCAAGATCTCGATGTAGCCGTTCTCGACCTTCCATTTCGGTTCCTGCGTCACGCCGCCGCGAGCCATCTGGCTCCATTTGGACAGATCCTTACCGTCGAACAGAACGATTGCGTCAGAGGGCGGCGCCTCCATCACATAGGGGCCCGGAGTCACTTTGACAGGGCGGGGCCGCTCCATGTCGTGGACTTTCCATTTCTGGCCGGGAATTACGGGCGTGTCGTTGTAGCCGCGGACGTCGTCTCCGGCGCTGTGGTCGGGTTGCTGGGCGAACACAGTCCCAGCGATCAAGATGGCGATGCAAAGTCTCATAAGTGGCTCTCCTGAAGCAAACGAACATTCTATCCAGTCGGCGGGCGAACGATGGTCGTAGGTAAAAAGCGAAGGCTCGTACCACCATCGTCCCAGTACTGGTTATTCGGCATGGGTCCTTACCGAACAGAGTCCTAAAATCTATGCTTTGTTCAGGAGTTGACGTTTTCTTTTGCCTCGCAACACCATTTCGCTTATCGGTCTGCTAATCGTAATGCTGGCATCTGCCAGGGCCGACACGCTGTTTCAGTTCACGCAGGATACCTGCACGGGGACGTGCGGCACCGGGCCGTTCGGGACGGTTCAGCTGACGCAGCTTACCCCTTTGTCGGTTCGGGTTCTGACGACGCTGGGTCCAAACTCACGGTTCGCCGGAACTGGCGCGGGCGAGGCTCTGACGTTCAGTATCTCCGGCGCGAAAACGGTCACGATTGACAGTCTGACAACCAATTTTGCGGTTGGGCCCGGGAACATCAAGGTGAACGGCGCCCTCGGAACGTTCGAGTATTCGGTGTCCTGCACCACTTGTCAGGGAGGTTCGGCGAGCAACCCGGCAGGTCCGCTTTCCTTTCGGGTTTCGTCAACCTCGGGGCTGCTGCTGTCTGACTTTATCGCGAACTCAAAGGGATTCTATTTCGCATCGGATATTGTCGGCAACAACGGAAACACCGGTAACGTGGGCTCGCAGGCGGGTTCGTATTACGCGCCTACTCCCGAACCGGCGACGCTGTGCATGACTGGTGCGGCGGCTGTTTTGCTGGCACTTCTGCGGCGGCGCCTGAAAGGCGAGGCAAGCGTATAGTTAAATCCGTGGACAACGGACAACTGAAGCGAGCCCGAAAGGCGATTCAACAGGCGGCGCATATCGTTGTGCTGACGGGAGCGGGTGTTTCGGCCGAATCGGGGATTCCGACGTTTCGGTCGGACGGGGGATTCTGGCAGGGCCGGCGGGCCGAGGATCTGGCCACGCCGGAGGGATTCCACCGGGATCCCAAAGGCGTGTGGGAGTGGTATGACTGGCGGCGGTCGCAGATCTCCGAGACGCAGCCCAACGCCGGGCATCTGGCACTGGCGGAGTTTGAGAGGCAGCGAGGCCCTGGAGCGGTCACTCTGGTGACGCAGAACGTCGACGGACTGCATGAGCGTGCGGGATCGCGGGTGGTCCTGCGTCTGCACGGCAGCATCTGGGAGGTACGGTGCCTGGAATGCGGGCGCAGTTCGGAGGACCTGCGCCTGGGGGAGTTGCCACCGAAGTGTGCGGACTGTGGCGGTATGCTGCGTCCTGGCGTGGTGTGGTTTGGCGAAGACCTGCCGGAAGGCGTGTTCCAGTTCGCCTCAATCGCTGTCAAGAATGCAGACGTGCTGGTTGTTGTCGGCACATCGGCGGTGGTGTTTCCCGCCGCTCTGCTGATTCCCCTGGCTGCGAGCCACGGCGCGACCGTGATTGAGATCAACCCCGAAGAGACGGAGATGAGCCTCGCGGCGACGTTTGCTCTGCGCGGTCCATCGGGTACGGTGCTGCCCGCACTGCTCAGTCCGTAGATTCCAACGCATCGCGAATGGCCCGCGCTCGCTGGTACAGCAGGTTGCGCATGTAGCTCTTCAGGAACACGGCGTCGGCGATGTGGCCGAAAAGACCAGCGGGCGACTCGTAGGCGATGAGGGCTGAAGTGACGCCGGCGATGGCGCGTTCACCCGTGTGTTGCATCGACCTCTGGTGGAGGTCGATGTCACGAGCCGCGTCGAAGCAGGCCTCAATCGGCGGGTGGATGTCCAGGCTGAATTCGATGACGGGCATGGTCTCGCGTGATCAGGTGGTAAAGCGTTGGAGTATGCGCTTCCATGCAGGTCCGGCGAGGGCCGGCTCAGCGAGGGCTGATTCGACGGCGGCCCGGAGGTCGGCGGCCGACTGGTAGCGTCCGCCCGGTCGCTTCTGGAGGCAAACCGCAACCAGTGCCGTCACCTCACGGCTGAACTGCTTCTCGCTCAGCACCGGCGCTTGCTTCTCCACGATGGCCAGCAGCGTATCGATGCAGGAATTCTCATGGAATGGGAGATGGGCGGTGAGCATTTCATACAGGACCACGCCGACGCTCCAGATGTCGGTGCGTTCGTCGACGGCGTCGCCGCGCGCCTGCTCGGGGGACAGGTAGTGCACCGAGCCAAGGATGGTTCCGGCCTTTGTCTCGCGGGACTGCGACGTGCCGAGTCGAATTCGGGAAAGGCCGAAATCGAGCATCTTGACGGTGCCATCGTGAGTCACCATGAAGTTCTCCGGCTTTACGTCGCGGTGCACGATGCCCACGGCGTGCGCGGCCTGCAGGGCTTCTGCGATCTGCAGCGTGGCCTTCAACGCGGGGACAGGCGGGATGGGGCCGTGCTGCATGAGGGAGCGAAGCGTGTCGCCCTCCACGAACTCGGTGACAAGGAACGGGAGGCCGTCGGCAGTTTCGCCGGTGTCGATAAAGCGGACCACGTTGGGGTGGGAGAGACGCTGCATGGCGCGGCCTTCGCGGAGAAATCGGTGGCGAAGGTCGGCGTCCTGGGCCTCTGTGGCGCGGAGGATCTTGACGGCGACGGTGGCGCCACTGCGAAGGTCGCGGCCTCGATACACGACGCCTGCGCCGCCCGTGGCGACGGCAGCGAGGAGCTCGTAGTGTCCGGCACGTTCGCCCACTTTGCTGCAATTGTAAGTCCGGCGTAAGCGGGTCTGGGATAATACGGAGAAGCCTGACTTCCCAGCCCCACCATGAGAATTTGCTACATTGATGCGTTTTCCGGAATCAGCGGCGACATGACTGTCGGCGCACTGCTGGATGCCGGAGCTGACTTTGCGGCACTGAACGAGGCTTTGACTTCGCTCGGTACCGGCGCCATGTTTCGCGCGGAAAAGACGAAGCGTCGTGGGATTGCCGCGACCAAGTTTCACGTCGATTCGCCAGAGCAGAAAGCGCACCGCCATCTGCACCACATTGACAAAATTATCGACAGCTCGACGCTGCCGGACCGCGTGAAAGCGAACGCCAAAGCGATCTTCCTCCGCATGGGTGAGAGCGAAGCGAAGATGCACGCCACCACGCTGCAGAAGGTCCACTTTCACGAAGTCGGAGCGGTGGATTCGATCTGCGACATTGTGGGAGCGGCGTTCTGCCTGTATCAGCTTGGGATTGACCAGATTGTGTGCGGTTCGATTAACACGGGTTCGGGAACGGTGAACACCGAGCACGGCGTGCTGCCGGTTCCGGCTCCGGCGACGGCGGATCTGCTGATCGGGATTCCGGTGTATGCGCGGGGTCCGGCTATGGAGTTGACGACACCGACGGGCGCGGCGATTGTCGCGACGCTGGCGCAGGGGTTCGGGCCGATGCCGCCGATGCGCATTTCGGCTGCTGGGTATGGCGCGGGGGACCGCGATTTCGCCGAGCATGCCAACGTGCTGCGCGTGCTGGTGGGCGAGGCGTCGGGTGCGAGCGAAGCGGCGCAGATCGCGGTGATTGAGGCCAACATCGACGACTCGACTCCGGAGGTCCTGGGGCACACGATGGACCGGCTGCTGGAATCCGGGGCGCTCGACGTCACGCTGGCGCCGGTTCATATGAAGAAGAACAGGCCCGGGACAGTGTTGACGGTGATCGCAAAGCCGGAGGATCGGGAACGGCTGGCGGGCATTGTGTTCGCCGAGACCACTACGCTCGGGCTGCGGTTCTACACGGCGGAGCGCAGGGTGCTGCGCCGGGAAATCATCAGTGTGGAGACGCCGCATGGCACGGTTCGGGTGAAGATCTCCGACAACGGAGCGATGGCTCCGGAGTACGACGACTGCCGGCGGATCGCGGTGGAGCAGAACCTTCCGCTGAAGCAAATCATGATTGAAGCTACTACGGCAGCGCTTGCCGCGAGGTCGAAATGAGTAAGTACTACATCACTACGCCGATTTACTATGTGAACGCCGCGCCCCACATAGGGCACACTTACACCACTATCGCAGCGGATGCCATCCGGCGCATCAAGACGATGGAAGGGCTGGACGCGTATGTTACTACCGGCACCGATGAGCACGGGCAGAAGATTGAGCGCGCCGCCGCGGTTACCAACAAGTCGCCTCAGGAGTTCACCGACACCGTCTCGAACGAGTTTCGTTCGCAGTGGGAGAAGCTGAACATCCCGATCGATTTCTTCCAGCGGACGACGAGTCCGCAGCATGCGAAATTCGTGCAGAAGCTGTTTCTTAAGTGCCTGGAGAACGGGTATGTGTACAAGGGCTCGTACACCGGACAGTACTGCGTGTCGGACGAGTTGTATGTGAACGACGCCAAGCCGGGTGATCCTTGTCCGGATTGCGGCAGGATTACGGAAACCGTTACGGAAGAGAACTATTTCTTCAAGCTTTCGGCGTTTCAGGACAAGTTGCTGGAGCTGTATGAGAAGCAGCCCGACTTCATCCTGCCTGAGACGAAGCGCAATGAAGTTCTGGCGTTTGTGAAGCAGGGGCTGACTGATTTATCGATCAGCCGCACGACCATCAAGTGGGGCATTCCGCTTCCGGTGGAAGGCAACCACGTGTTCTATGTGTGGTTCGACGCGTTGTCGACTTACATGAGCGCGGTAGAGGGCAAGGACCTGTGGCCGGCCGATCTGCACCTGATCGGCAAGGAGATTGTCCGTTTTCACGCAATCTACTGGCCGGCGTTTCTAATGGCGGCCGGACTGCCACTGCCGAAGCGGATCTTCGCGCACGGGTGGCTGCTGTTTGAGAACGACAAGATGAGTAAGTCGCGGGGTAACTTGCTGCGTGCGACTCCTATTATTACGGTGATGGGGATCGACGCGCTGCGTTACTTCCTGCTTCGCGAGATTGTGTTCGGTAAGGACGGCAGTTTCAGTTACGACGCGCTGATAACCCGCTTCAACGCCGATCTGGCGAATGGCCTGGGGAATCTGGTGAGTCGGACGCTGAGCATGGTGCACCAGTATCGGAAGGGTGTGATCCCAGAGGCGCAGTGCGAGATTCCCGCTGCTGACGTGGTGGCGGAAACGCGGGCGGCCTACGACCGGTTCGAGTTCTCGAAGGCGCTGGAGAGCATCTGGTCTCTGATCGCGAAACTCGACGGCTACATTGTCGCCGAACAGCCCTGGAAGTTGAACAAAGCGCAGGACGAGGAGTCGCAGAAACGGCTCGACCGGGTGCTGTACACCGCGGCGGACTGTCTGCGGATTATTACGGCGCTGGTGTATCCGGTGCTGCCGGAAAGCGCCGATAAGATCTGGCAACTGCTGGGGATGGAGAAGCCGCTGAGTGAGATCCGGTTTGAGGATCTGTCGTGCGGTCTGCTTCCGGCGGGTCAGAAAGTTCAGGAAGTAGTCCCGCTGTACCCGAGGATCGACGCAAAGAACGCGATTGAAAAAATGCAGGAACTGGAAAAGCTGGAAACCATTCGACAGAACGAGCTTGTGGGCAAGGCGGCCGAGCCCGAGGCAGAAGCCGCTCCCGCGCCTGTAGCTCTCGCGCCACTGGCGGACCCGATCACCATCGACGATTTCGTCAAGGTAGACCTGCGGGTCGGCCTGGTGAAGACGGCCGAGGCGGTGAAGGGCGCGGACAAGCTGCTGCACCTGACGGTCGACATCGGCGAGGCGGAGCCGCGGAGCATCGTCGCTGGAATCGCAAAGGCGTACACGCCGGAGCAGCTGATTGGGCGCAAGGTGGTAATCGTGGCCAACCTGGAGCCCAGGAAGCTGCGCGGCATCATGTCGCAGGGAATGATTGTGGCGGCGTCGCTGCCCGACGGCCCCGCGGTACTGGCGGGATTCCATGAGGACATCCAGCCGGGTGCCCGCCTGAAGTGAGCGCGCTGGTCGATTCGCACTGCCACCTGGACGCCTCGCAGTTTGACGGCGACCGTGAGGAGATGATCCAGCGGGCTTTCGACGCAGGAGTCACACGGCTGCTGAGCATCGGCACGGGGGACGGTCCGCCTGATCTGGAAGCGGCGGTGCGGCTGGCGGATCGGTACGACTTTGTTTACGCGACCGCCGGAATTCACCCAGAGCACGTCGATAAAACGGGCGATGCCGATTACAAAGCGCTGGCGGATCTGATGCGGCATCCAAAGTGTGTGGGACTCGGCGAGATTGGGCTCGACTATTACTGGAAGCCGTACGATGCGGAGCTGCAGACCCGGGTGTTTGTTACGCAACTGCAGATCGCGGCGGAGGCCCGCAAGCCGGTCTCGATTCATACGCGCGAGGCCTGGGGCGACACGATGAAGCTGTTGCGGCAGCACTGGGCTCCGACTGGCTTGCCGTGCGTGATGCACTGTTTCACGGGCAATCCGGTGGAGGCGAAGCAGGCTCTGGACCTGGGGTTCTACCTCAGCTTTTCCGGGGTGGTGACGTATCCGAAGGCGACCAATGTTCATGAATCCGCAAAAAAGGCGCCGCTGGACCGCATTCTGGTTGAAACAGACTGCCCGTATCTGCCCCCGGTTCCGTACCGCGGTAAGCGGAATGAGCCGTCATACGTTTTACATACGGCAGCAAAGCTTGCCGAGTTGCGGGGCGAGTCCCCGGAAGAGATCGCGGCGGCGACGACCGCGAACTTCGAGCGTGTTTTCATGAGTCGGTTACACTGAGGGATTCAATCCGATGAACTTTAGCAAGGGAGGCGAGGCACTCGCAGCCCGGGAAATCATGGAACTCGTGCAGGAAGACCTCCGCCAGGTAGAGCGGGAGATCGACCTTGAGTCCATGGCCTCAGTGAGCGCCGTCACCACGATCAGCCGCTATCTCAGCCGCAACGGGGGCAAGCGTTTACGCCCGATTCTGCTGTTGTTGTCGGCGCGGCTTGTGGGCGACGTCAACCCTGGCGCGATTCATCTTGGCGCGGTTGTGGAGATGATCCACACAGCGACGCTGGTCCACGACGACATCATTGATCTGGCCGAGACTCGGCGAGGCAAGCCCTCCACCAATATTCTGTTCGGGAATCATACGTCGGTGCTGGCGGGCGACTGGCTGTACATGCAGGCGTTCCAGATCGCGTTGCGGGAGCGGAATTTTCACGTACTCGACATCCTGATCGCACTTACCCAGATGATGGTGGAAGGCGAGCTGATCCAGTTGGAGCGGATCGGCAAGATCGACGTCAGCGAGACCGATTACATGGAGTTGGTCGACCGCAAGACCGCAGGTCTGTTCTCGGCTTGCGCACGGCTGGGCGCCGTGATTGCGGGCGGCAGCGACGAGATGGAAGCCCGGCTGGCCGATTTTGCGTGGAACCTCGGTATGGCGTTCCAGCTGATCGACGACGTGCTGGACTTCACGGCTGAGGAATCCGTTCTGGGCAAGCCGGTCGGCGGGGATCTGCGCGAAGGCAAGGTGACGCTGCCTCTGGTGTACGCGCTGGAGAAATGCTCGGTCAACGAGCGCGCGATGGTGGAGCAGGTGCTGCGAGAGCGCTCCTACGACAACGTGCGGTTTGCCGACGTGCTGGAAATGATCACGCGCCGCGAGGGTATCGCGCGGGCTCGGGAGCGCGCCAACAGCTTTGCCGCAAAGTCGCGGGCGATGATCCACGAATTTCCCGATTCGCCGTATCAGCGGGCCATGGTGTCGGTGGCCGAGCTGGTTATCGAACGGACCTTCTAAAGACCGCCACCTGCCGTGCCATCCGGGCTCGCGACCACTACCGTATAGCCGTCGGGGTCGTGCAGCCAGCACTCCCAGTGGTCCGGACCGCCCGGGCCTTCTGGCGGATTGCGGTGCTTCGGCATCACGAGAGGCGGGTTCAGTGCCGCGACGCGCTCCATGCAGGCGTCGAAATCGTCGACCTCAAACCACAGCAAGACTCCGTTGCCGTAAGGCTTGTCGGTGGCGTCGCCGATGGAGCCATGGTGGTGCTCAACTTCGAATCGATGTAGCTGCATGACAAGTTTGCCGCCGTGTTCGAGGCGCTCGTACTCCCGGCCGCCGTGGGCACTTGTGCAGCCAAGGAGCTGCTGGTAGAAGCGGCTGCTGGCCTCGACGTCTGTGACTGCGATGAGGGGCTGGGGTCGCATGGGTTTTATACTACTCTGCTGTCATGGCCACTCGGTTCGCAGTGCTTATCCCGTTCACATTGTTGGCTGCGAGTGCGGGAGAGATTTGCGTTACGGCCGTTGACGCGACGAAGGCACCTCTGCCCGGCGCGACAGTCACCGCAATCGACGGGCGTGGACACAAATCCAGGTCGACCACAACGGACGAGCAGGGCGGCGCCTGTCTCAACCTTGCGGAAGGCAACTATGCCGTCGAATTCTCTTTGACTGGATTTCTCACGGTCCGCTACAGCACGATCCGGGTCAGGAGGGACGCTCGCCCCTGGCGCCTGAAAGCGGAGCTGCCGATCGGCGAGGTTACCGAAGGTCGGCTGTTCTAATCGCCGGGTCTGTAGCGGATTAACGTCCAGGACCGAATCGTCCGAAGTTGAGAGAGATGAACTCCGGACGGCGAGTCACCGCGGCGTTGTGGATCTTTTTGCTGATCACTGGTTTTGGACTGGCCGGACGGGCTCGGCAGAAGCCTTTCTGGTTCGACGAGATCGTGACGTTAAAGATATCCGAGCAGACACCCGGACCCGCGATGTGGGCCGCTGTGACCGCCGGGTTCGATTTCACTCCACCTGGCATTCATATGGCGACGCGCTTGTCCGAACAGGCGTTTGGGCGGGGTCCGGTGACGTCGCGTCTGCCGTCGATTCTGTGCGGGCTGGTGGTGCTGCTGTGCGCGTTCCGGGTGGCGAGCCGGCAGGGGGGTGTCGACGCGGGGTTCTGGGCGGTGTTTGCGCTGAGTTTCAGCGGGGTCACGCTTTACTTTTTTGAAGGCCGCGCGTACGCGATGGTTCTGGCCGGGATCATGGCGTCGTGGTTCTGCTGGCAGGGGCTCAACGTGGACCCTCGGTTTCGCATGGTGAAGCTGGCCGGGCTTGCCGGGGGCCTGAAGCTTGCGCTGGCCTCGCACGTTTGGGCTGTTGTCGCGCCGCCGTGCTTCGCTGCGGGGGTATTGGCGAGGGCCGTCAGGACAGGAAAGATGGACTGGGGTGCGCTGGCGGCTTCGCTCTTTCCTCTTGGGCTGACCGTGGCTTACAAGCCACTGATTGAGGCGTCGCGGCGCATTCTGTGGGGCGGTCCCATTTACAACAACAGCCTGCCGGATGGGTATCTCACCGTCCTCGGGCATCTGCCGAACCTGGTCGGCATGGCGGTTGTGGTGAGCGCGGCGGGGTTCCTGCTCTATCGTCAGGGCAAGGAGGCTCCGGCGCCCGAACCACAAACGCTCTATCTCGAAGACTACATAGTGGCCGGGCTGATGATTGCGGCTCCGGCTGGAATCTGGCTGGTGACCTGGCTGGCGCACGGTTCATTTATGACCCGGTATGCGCTGGTGGCTGGGCTCGGGATTGCGTTCCTTTTTGCGCAGGCGATGGCGGCGGCGACGCGCTGGGTGCCGCAGACGTCGCGCGCGCTGCTGGTGGTTGTGGGGGTCGGGCTGACAGTGTTCAACATTCGCTGCGGGGTGCTCGGGTTCCAATGGGAGGAGGCGCGTCCGGCCGTGCTGGAGGCGCTCGCCGACGCTGCGGGTGATCAGCCGGTGGTGATGGCGAACGGGCTGCGATTCCTGGAAGCCGACCTGTACGCCGATGCCCGGACCGCGAAGCGGCTGGTGTTTGTGGCTGATCCGGAGAAGGCGCTGGCTCGCGTGGGCACCGACGGGGTGGACGGCACGTATTGGAACGGTCAATCGTACCTGCACCTGCGAGGTCTGCTGATGCGATACGACACTTTGCGGCGTCGGGGCGGCGAGTTCTACCTGGTGTCCGAGCGGAACGATCCGCTGGACTGGATCGGTGAGGAGTTACGGCGCGATGGCGCTTTGGTGTCGCCAGTGAGGGACGGGCAATTCCGCGTTTGGCGAGTGCTGCTGCGCTGATTCCCTCCAATACTGCGTACAATCACCCAGCAATCAACCGATGGGTCGGCTCATTCGGGCGTTATTGCGGCGATCCTGGGTCGTAGTGCGTTGGCAGCATGCGTGCAACAAATATTCACAAAGCACGCCGTGATGAGGTCGCATTTCGACCTCATCACGCTGGCGCCCGTTGCGGCACTGGCAATTTGCAAGGGGTGTACAAGTGTCATCGAAGAGTTTCCTGTCAGGGCTCGCGCTGGTCGTGTGTCTTCTCGCGTCTGGAGCGCTCTATGCTCAGGAATCGCGCGCCAATCTGGAAGGACGTGTGATGGATCCCGAGGGGTCCGCGGTGCCGGGCGCCGAAGTCACGGTGGTGTCGGACAGCACGAACGTCCAGCAACAGTCGTCCACAAATGAACAGGGCGTGTGGAGTGTCCGATTCCTGCTCCCTGGTTCTTATCGCATCACGGTAAAAGCCGCTGGATTTAAAGCGGTCGAGCGAAAAAATGTGGTTCTGCAGACGGCGGATATCAAGCGCGTCGATGTGAAGCTGGAGCTTGGCGTGGTGACCGAGACGGTGACGGTGACAGCGGAAGCACCTCTTATCGACACATCGGCCGCCACTGCCGGTACCGTTGTTACCGGTGATGCGTTGACTGAAATTCCGGTCATGTCACGCATTCCGTTCCAGCTGGCGACACTGTCGCCTGGTGTTCAGGCGCTGGATCAGAACAACAACGTGGCGATGATGTGGTCAAAGAACGCGGCCTCGGAAATTCGCGTAAATGGCGGCCGGGACAACCGGTCGAACGAGTTTCTGCTGGACGGCATGCCGAACCAGAACGGCGACAAAGTGGCGTTTATTCCTCCTACGGATGCAGTGAGCGAGTTCCGGATCATGACCAACGCCTACGACTCGCAGTACGGGCGGCAGGCGGGCGCGACGCTGAACGTCAGCCTGAAAAGCGGCGGGAAGCAATATCACGGAAATATATACGAATTTAACCGGAATGATTATTTCGGAGCGAACACGTTCCAGGCAAACCGGTCGGGGCTGGCGAAGTCGCCGACCCGCTACAACCTGTACGGCGGAACGCTGGGCGGGCCGGTATGGCTCCCAAAGCTTTACAAGGGCAAGGAGAAGACGTTCTTCTTCGTGTCGTGGGAGGGCATTCGAAATAAGGACCCGCGCGCAGGGGTGCGCTCGTTGCCCGATTCGCTGGAGCGCCAGGGCGACTTCACGGGCTCGTTTACAACCCAGACGGTCGGTGGCAATCGCGTCGTGATTCCCATAACGATCTTCGATCCGCTGAGCGTGGATTCGCAGCGCACCATTACCAATGCCAACGGTGCGTCAGCGACCAATCCTCAGTTCGGACACCGGCAGCCGTTCCCGGGCAACCGGATTCCGGCGAACCGGATCAGTCCCATCGCGCAGAACATTTTGAAGTTTGTCCCGATGCCGAACACAGTTCCGCAGCCGACGTCGAACACGGCGAATAACTTCACGCCGTCGTCAACGCGGCAGAACAAGATGGCGTCGTTCCTGACGCGCGTTGACCACAACTGGGACCAGAAGCACAAGAGCTTCGTGAGCATCCGCTGGAACCACATGGATGAGTTCACTGGTAACGATTTCGCGAACGAGACGACTGGCAACTTCCTGACCCGCATTAACAGGGGCGCAGGCGTCGACCACGTATGGGTACAGGGTCCGGCGCGTGTACTGAACCTCCGCTTCAACCTGACGCGGTTTGAAGAGCCGGGCTATGACAACGGCTCGGGCTTCAACCCGGCGGATCTGGGCTTCAGCAGCAAGTACGTATCACTGATGGAGAAGCTGTCGTTTCCCAGGATCACGGGGCTGTTCGGCGACATCGGCGGCAGCGCGGGCAACTACACGCACACCACCTACTACAACTGGAACGCCAACGTTACCGAAATTCGCGGTAATTTGACGCTGAAATACGGAGGGGAATATCGCGTTCTGCAGGAAGCGACCGCGGGGTACGGCAACCAGAGCGGCCAGTTCGATTTCAATTCCAACTGGACGCGGCGGCGGTTCGACGCCGGTGAGACTGGGTACGGGTCGACGATGGCTTCGTTCATGCTCGGGATGCCGGGCGGCGGCAGTTTCCCGCGCAACACCAGCGCGTTCGATTCGCAGCGCTACATGGGCGTGTTCGCACAGGGCGACTGGCGGGCATCGACGAAGCTGACGGTCAATGTCGGCCTGCGGTGGGATTACCAGCGGCCATTTATCGAGCGGTTCAACCGGCGCGTGAGCGACTTCGATCCGACGGCGGTGAATCCAATCAGCGCATCGGCTCAGGCGGCATATGCGTCGGTGATGAAGACGGTTCTGGCGAATCCGGTGCAGTATCCGTACGGTGCGCAGTTGGCGCAACTGGTGCCGGTGGATTCATTTAGGGTCTACGGTGCGCAGTTGTATGCCGGTGTCGACGGACAGCCTCGTACCGCTACCGATGCGGCCTGGGATCAGTGGCAGCCGAGGGTCGGCGCAGCCTACCGAATTGCGCCTCGGACCGTCCTCCGCGGCGGTTTCGGCAAGTTCTATCAGTCGACTGGTTCTAAGCAGGGTCAGAATGGCTTCAGCCGTTCGACCCCGCTTGTCACTAGCCAGGACAGCGGGCTGACTCCGTGGGACACGCTGGCGAATCCTTTCCAAAACGGCATTCTGGTGCCAACCGGCAGTTCGCTGGGTGCGATGACGAATCTGGGCAGCGGCGTCAACTGGATGAGCCGAGACGGGCACCTGCCGTATTCGTGGGAGTACAGCCTGCACCTGCAGCACGAATGGAAGGGCTGGCTCTTCCAGGGTGGCTACACGCATAACAAGACATACGATGTTGGCTGGGATTTGCAGCAGAATGACATCGGTTTCACCAACTGGAATACGTATCGCACGCCCCGGTTCGACACGGCGGGCCGGCCGCTTGCGAGACCGTTCCTGCTGGACGAACAGATCCCGAACCCGTTCTTCAACCTCGCGGGCGTAACGGGCGGGCGCGGCAACAGCACGCTGATCAATATCTACGATCTGATGCGTCCGCTGAAGGCGTTCGGCGGTCAGCCGCGCGGCGGAAACCAGTGGGGCAAGAACGGGTACGACGCATTTGAGGCGAAGATCGAGAAGCGCTACAGCAAGGGCTTCAGCTTCCTGGCATCGTACACGTTCTCCAAGCTGTTTGAAGACACATCGTTCTGGGGTCCGGAAGTGGCGGGCCGGGTTGTCGAGCACAAGCTTGGCGGCGAGGACCGGCCGCACAAGATCTCGGTCGCGCCGGTGCTGAATATCCCAGTTGGCCGGGGCAAGGCACTGCTGGGCAAGATGCCGAAGTGGCTCGACTATGGAGTCGGCGGCTGGCAGCTTAGCGGTCAGTGGGTTGCCCAGTCGGGTGCGCCTGTCGTGTTCGGGGCAGACTCATTCTTCGACGGGCAGGAGTTCGCGCTGAGCAAGAGCGAGCGGACGCTGGACCGGTGGTTCGATACGTCGCACTTTGTGAAGTTCCCTGGGCAGAACGACAACCTTTCGCTGTGGCCGGCATGGACGGGCGTCGCCAGTTTGCCGGGCGCCAACTACGTTCCTGCTACCTCATCCGATCCGCGCAACGGCGTGTATGCCGACTTCGGCAATTTCGTCCGCCGCTATCCGACCCGCTGGGCTCATTCCCGTGCCAGCAACGTAAATGAACTGAATGCGGGCCTGTTTAAGAACTTCGCGTTTGCTGAGCGCTTTAAGGCTCAGTTGCGCGGCGAGTTCTTCAACGTCATGAACCGGGCGCGCTTCGGCGGCCCAAATACCGATCCCGGCAGTTCGAGCTTTGGGCGCGTGACTCCGTCGCAGAATAATCAGCCACGGGTGATTCAGCTTGCTCTGAAGCTCAGCTTTTAAAACTCGTAAGAAAGCAATTGGGGGTGGGGCCGATGCAGTACAATCGGCACCACCCCCATGTTCTTTTTGCGACGTTGTTTTTGGCTCCTCCTTCTCTCCACTCTCAGCTACGGTCAGGCGGGGCGGTACTTCCCTGCCCGCCACGAATGGAAGACGCAGAGTCCGGTGGAAGCAGGCTTCGACGCAGGGAAGCTGCAGGAGGCGATCGTGTTTGCGAAGAGCAAGGAGTCGACATCGCCGCGCGATTTGCGACGGGCGCATGATCTGAGCTTCGCGCGCGAGGCCTATGGCGAGCCGGTGGGACCGTTTCTGCCCCGTGGCGATCAGACGGGCGTCATCCTGCGTCGAGGGTACCTGGTGGCGGAATGGGGCGAGCCGCTGCGGGCCGATATGACGTTCAGCGTGACCAAGAGCTTTGTCTCGACGACGGTGGGGCTGGCGCTGGAAAAGGGACTGATTCGCAGCATTGATGACAAGGTGGCGCCGTACATGACCGATCCGGAGTCGCTGTTCGCAGGCGAGCGGAACAAGCGCATCACGTGGGATCACCTGCTGCGTCAGACCAGCGACTGGGAAGGCACGCTGTGGGGCAAGCCTGACTGGGCGGATCGTCCTCCGAAAGATTTCGCTCCCTACATCGACCGTAAGCGTGCCGAGCCAGGCACCACGTGGAAGTACAACGATGTTCGGGTGAACTTGCTGGCGCTCACCTCACTGCATGTGTGGCGGCGTCCGCTGCCTGAGGTGCTGCGGGAGTTCATCATGGACCCGATCGGCGCGAGCAGCACGTGGCGCTGGACGGGGTACGACAATGCGTGGATTCCGCTGGACGGCCGCACGGTGCAGAGCGTGGCGGGAGGTGGACACTGGGGTGGCGGCATGTTTATCAGCGCTCGCGATCTGGCACGATTCGGGCTGCTGACGATGAACCGCGGACAGTGGAACGGGAAGCAACTGCTGTCCGACAAGTGGGTGGAAATGGCGACCACGCCGACCGGCCCAAACCCGGGCTACGGGTTCATGAACTGGTATCTGAACAAAGACAAGAAGTTGATGCCGTCGGCTCCGGTAACGGCGTTCTGCCATGTGGGCAACGGCGCCAACATCATCTACGTCGACCCGGAAGCCGAGATCGTGGCCGTGGTGCGGTGGGTGGAATCCTCATCGCTGGACGGCTTTGTTTCCCGGCTCCGGGGCGCACTCAGGTAGGCTATTTGGGCTCCGCGCGCGAGAACGCCGTGCGGCCCTGCGGGTGTCGCACAGGAGGACGAGTGAATTTGGTGCGAATGGTTGCGAGAGCCTTTTGCTGGTTGTCGAAGCTCTGCTCGAAGACGCCGCCTTCGGCTGCCAGAATCCTCTGCAACTCAGGCACGGGCACATCCTGCACGGCAGCGTTGGAGGTCTTCAACGCGAGCGCGGCAGCGATTCCGGCTGCATGTCCGATGATCATGTACTGGGGCTCCATGCGAAGGCTGGAGTAGGCGACGTGGCTCGCTGAGAAGCAGACGGGGACCAGCACATTCTCCGCTTCCGTGCGCTTCGGCAGCAGCACGCGAAACGGAATCTGATAGGGTTGCACGGGCACTTCGACGTTGCCTTCATTCAGCACGATGCCGTTCTCGGCCACGTGGCGCTGCACGTTGTGCGAGTCGCTGTTGTAGCTGCCCATGCCGATGTAGTCGGCCTTGGTGCGCTCGGTCTGCAGATCCTTCTGACTGGCCACAAAGTCGCCGACCATGCGGCGGGCTTCGCGGACGTAGAGCTGATTGGGCCAGTTTCCAGTGTCGGTGAACTCGTCCCTGGCGAGCCCCCACTGGCTGACTTCGTTGCGCAGCGATTCGGGCACGCGAGGGTCGTTGGCAAGGAAATAGTAGAAGCCCTTCTGGTAGAGGATGTGCTCCTTCCAGATCTTCTCGCGCTCCGCGTACGTCCCATCAGGGTAGCCGTAGTTCTTGCCTATGAAGTCGGTGGAGAACGGGCCGCGGTTATTGAGGTCGACCTTACCATTCGGGATGATGCGCAGCAGGCTGACTTCATTGAACGTGGGTGCACGGCCGATGTGTTTGGTGATTGCCGTGAGGGTGCGGGCCAACAGTTCATATCGCTTCACATCGTAGCCTTCGGGCTTCTCCCAGGGGATGCGATTCTCCGGAACGTTGGTGGCGATGACGCGGAAGTTGTAGGCCTGGATGCGCTTGTCGCCCGAGCCGGGTTCGCCTCGCGGTTCGGCGGAGATCTCGGGCAGCAGGCGGCCCTGTTCATCGCGCGCCTGGACGTCGACAGGGAAGTTGTGATTGCCGGTGTGGACGCGGACTCCGGCCAGCGATTCGTTGTACTGCGCGACGCCCTCGCGGCCAGTGGAGTAGCTGATTCCGGCCTGAGCCATAAGGTCACCTTCGTACGTGGCGTCGGCGAAGATGCGGCCACGGAACCGGGCTCCGTTCTCCATCACGATCTCGGTGACGCGGCGGCCCTGCTTCGCCACACCCTTCTTTTCCACGAGGCGGTGTCCGGTGAGCAGCGTCACTTTGGCTTCGTCGAGCATGTCGCGGAACAGCTTCTCAGCGACGCCAGGCTCAGGCATCCAGGACACCTGCTGCAGATGGCGGTCGATGTTGTAGTGCCGGCCGGCGCGCCAGTAGTACTCCAGCGCCATACCACCGATCACTTCAATCTTGCCAACGTCGGTGCCGGAGAGCCCGCCGCTGACCATGCCTCCGATGTGGCGTCCAGGTTCCAGCAGAACCGTTTTCAGACCGTGTCGCGCACCGGCGACCGCGGTGGCAACACCACCTGCTGTTCCACCGTACACCACGAGGTCAAACTGCTGCGGCGCCTTCTGCGCGGACAGAGTGGCTGCCACAAGGGCGAATACTGCGAACAAGGGTTTCATGAGGCTCGAGCACGATTATATTTGGTGCGACAATCGATACGTGATGGTCACCAGAAGGCTGGCTGGTTTGATATTGGCGTCCGCGCCGTTCGCTGCGGCGCAACGAGCTTCGACGAAGACGCGCGGGATACCGATGGCTGCCGTGAAGATGGAGGTTTTCAGTGACTTCCAGTGCCCTGCCTGCAAGAACCTGCACGACCAGACACTGCACCTGGTACGGTCGCAATATGCCGACAAGGGCAAGGTGTTGATGATACATCGCGACTTCCCGCTCCCAATTCATTCCTTCGCCCGCCCGGCTGCCTTGTACTCCGTAGCCGCTTCACGTCTTGGCAAATGGGATGTGGTGGCTGACGCGCTGTTTAAAAATCAGGACAGCTGGTCGAAGACCGGAAGCATTGAGGCTCTCATCAGTCCACTGTTCACGCCGGCCGAGGCGAAGAAGCTGAAGGCGCTGACGGCCAGCCCGGAAATACTCGCTGAGCTGGAAGCCGATATCAGGCGCGGCACCGAGGTCCGGCTAAAGCAGACGCCCACCATGGTTTTCACGCACAAGGGCAAGCAGCATAGCGCACCCGGCCTGGTTACGTTCCCCATTGTGAGCAAGTTCATCGACCAACTGCTTGCGTCATGATTCGTGTAGTGGCGATCGTGCTGCGAGTGGTTCTGGGGGCGGTATTTCTGTACGCCGCATGGACCAAGCTGAGTCAGCCCTGGGCACTGTTCGCCATGTCCATCGACGCATATGGACTGTTGCCGGAATGGGGTGTGCTGTTTGTGGCACGCACATTACCGTGGGCCGAGCTTTCCATCGGACTCCTGCTGTTGACGGGATGGTGGCTGCGTTGGACCAGCCTCATAGCGGCAACGCTGCTCGGCGTGTTCTTCGTTATTATGCTCGTCTCGTGGAGCAAGGGCATGGGAATCGACTGCGGCTGCTTCGGTGTCGGCGAGGCGCTTACGTGGAAAACGCTGGTGCGCGACGGAGGCCTGCTGTCGACCGCAATCGGCCTCTGTGTGATGGCGTTTGCGTCGTCACGGCTGCTCAGACGCGTCACGTAGCGGGGTCAGTTTCGCGTCCTCAGGGTAGCACCAGGCGGGTCCAGACTGCGTGATGGTCACTGAAGGGGGCCGGCTCGACGCTCCATCGCAGCGGCTGGAGGCCATTGACGTAGATCCAGTCGAGGTGCCGGTTCAAAGTGGTGAACGTGGCAAGCCCGTCGGGCAGAGGCGTGCGGAACCCGTGGGCTTCCATCGTCTGGCGAATCAGTGCACCGTGGCCGGGGCCACCGGGCACGGGTACGACATTTCCTACCCAGCGACATTCGTTGGTATTGAAATCACCTGCGATGATGCTCGCTCCGGGCCGACGGGCAGCTTCTTCGATGATCGGGCGGAGCTGCTCGAGACGCTCATCCGCATTGATTCGCGTGTCGAGGTGGACGTTCCAGAGTCGAATGTCGCCAGATGGGGTTCGCACATCGGCGGAGAGGGCGAATCGGGTGCGGCAGCGAAAGCGCAAATCGCACCATTTCAGGCGGCGTATTTCAATGTGGGAGAGCGGATAGCGGCTGAGGATCGCGAGGCCCTGATCGTAGACGCCGGGCGCCGCGGGCGAGAACGTCGACTGGTAGCCGAGCCGTTCGGCGAGTTGCTCGGCCACGCCTGGCTTGTCGGCTTCGTTCGCCACCTCCTGCATCAGGTACACGTCGGCGCCGCGCAGGCGCGGTGAAGACGCGAGGTCGGCGGCAATCCGTGAGGCGTCTGTCACCTTGGCTGCGTTCAGAGTCACCACAGACAGGCTTCGCTCCGGGCGGTCCGGCTCCACAGGACCGGGCTGCAGACGTTTGCCGTTCATCGCAATGGCACTCATGGCGAGGGTTGCTGTTCCGATAGTCGCAAGAAGCGTACGCGCCGTCACTTATTTATCAGATGTTGCACAGCGCGGATAGTTGCGTCTAAGGTTTGTGGGTGGAAAAGTGGACTGGTTCTGGATCCTCGCTCTTATTGCACTTGCACTGCAAACTGGACTGTTACTGATTGCTTTGTTCGCGCCTGGACTGCGATACCTGGTATCCGACCCGCGCGCGGAAGCACTTGATTCTGAGCAGTTTTATCAGACGGTCTGCGTACTGACCAACGCTCTCTGCGGAGAGAAGACCAGCATCGAAGTTCTGGCCAACGGCGAGAACTATTATGCGGCGGAGTTGGAGTCGGTGAAGTCTGCGCGGTCGAGCATCCATCTGGAAGCGTACATCTTTGCGAACGGCAAAGTGACGGATTCTTTCATGGATGCGATGGAGGAGCGCGCCCGCGCCGGCGTGGAGGTACGGATCGTGGTCGACGCTATCGGCTCGGCGACCTTTTCGAGTGAGCGAATCGACAAGCTGCGTGCGGCCGGTGGGAAATTCGAGTGGTACGGCCCTCTCCGTTGGTATTCATGGCCGAGGCTGAACAACCGGACACACCGCGAATTGCTGATTGTCGACGGGAGCACGGCGTTCGTAGGCGGTTCGGGCTGGGCAGACCAGTGGATGTACGCACAGGAAAAGGACAAGACTCGTTGGCGCGACACCATGGTGCGGGTGGAGGGTCCGGCGGTTAGCGGCCTGCAGGCCGCGTTCTCTGAAAACTGGCTGGAAGGCAGTGGCGAGGTCCTGACCGACAAGAAATTTTGGCGTTTCCCTGAGGGCCAGGGCGATTCGAGGGCGATGGTGGTTCGCAGTTCGCCAATGACGGGCCGGTCGACTACGGCTCGCATCCTGTTTCAGGTGCTGCTGGCTTCCGCAAAGAAGCGAATTTATATTGAAACTCCCTATTTTCTGCCCGATAAGAGCATCAGGGATGAGTTGGTTCGTGCGATCAAGGAACGCGGAGTGGAGGTTCAGATCATTACGCCTGGTCCGGGCACCGACCACATGCTGACGCGGCGGTCGAGCCGGCGGTTGTTTGGTCCTCTGCTGGAGGCGGGAGCTCGTATACATGAATATCAACCGTCGATGATGCACGCCAAGATTCTGGTTGTCGACAGTACATGGGCTGTGGTGGGAACGACGAATATCGACCCGCGGTCATTCAGCCTCAACGACGAGGTGAATCTGGCCACGCCGGATTATCGGGTGGCGCAACGGCTGGAGGCGGATTTCCACACGGACCTCACTCAATCTCGCGAGGTGAATTACCAGGAGTGGAAGCGCCGCGGGATCGCCGAGAGGATCCACGAATGGTTCGGAGGAATTATCGAGCGGCAGCAGTAGAGGACGAAGATTTCAATTCGTCCCACATGCGCCGCAGAACGTCGCGGCTGTAGGCGAAGAAGTGGCGGTCCGGGGTAAAGACTTCCAGTGTGATGGTGCCATCGAAGCCGCAGTCGATCAGGTGCTTCAGGGACTGGCGCACGTCGAGGGTTCCTGCTCCGAGCGGAAGGTGCAGGTCCGCATGCCCGCCCTTGTTGTCGTGCAGGTGGACATGGCGCAGACGGCTGCCCCAGGCGTGCAGGATTTCGCCTGTGGTGTTGTGCGGAACGATGAGATTGGCATGACCGATGTCGAGGTGCAGGCCAAGTTCGGGCACTGCTTCGAGCAGTTCGCCAAGCTGAGGGGCGCTGTTGAAGTCGCCGGGCAGGTTTTCGATCATCAGGCCGACGCCTGTGTCTTCGGCGTGCTGCTGCAGTTCGTGGATGGACTGGAGGTTTCGCCCAATGTAGAACCCTCGGTCGTGCATGGGGGTGTGCCGGTCGGGGTGAAGGTTCATCCACTTCACGCCGACCTCGGCAAAGACGTCGAGGCACCGGCGCAACTCGTCGACTGCCGCACATCGCACACTTTCAAACGCGCTGGCGAATGGCAGGTAGTACGCTGTGTGACCCACGGCGGTCATGTTGTGGCTGGCCAGCAGGTCTCGAACCTCGCGACCGTTGACTAGCCACACGGCGGCAGCTGGGGGTTCCAGGGTGAGGTCGATGAAATCGAGGCGCATTTCGGCCATCCAGCGGATCTCGCTGATGACGTCTTGTGCGGGGTGATTCATGGCGCCGATGAGCATATTGGATCGACTCCGGCGCTCAGGCGGCGCGGGAAGCTCCGGGTTGGCTGGTGTTGAGCCATGGCCGAGTGTCGAGGAGGTCGCGTCGGCTGGGGCGGCCTGATGGGTCGGCAACCGGAATCGGCTGAACCAGATCGAAGGACCGCCAGACTCGGCGGGGAATCTGCATCGCGCGTTCCGGCGCGACCCATGCAAAGACGGTAAGGAGCGACTTTAGCAGGGGCCGATCCTCGGCGGCTCGACACGACAGGTGCTGCCAGTTCATTCCGGGTCCAACAGCGGCAAGCAAGTTGAACAAATCCGGCCAGTCGCAGCGATCGCGCTGCAACACGTAGAGCTTCGACCAGAGCAGCTCTTCGGGCGGAATCACGCGAAACGTCTGCCCGCAAAGGTGAACACTGGGCCCAGTGGTGGTCCACACGTTGTCAACGGTTGTTCGGCGGTTGGCCATCGCCCAGATAATGTCGATGATTACGCCGTCTCTATGGCCGCGGTAGATCCAGCCCTGATCGTACGGCTGGGTTTCGAAGTAGTCGTCGAGCCCGCAATTGGTGATAATTTCGACCACCCGATCGCGGTTTGGCGGCGATATGTAGATGTCGAGGTCTTTGGATCGGTGCAGTTCGCCGGTATAGTAGCCGAGCGCGAGACCGCCGCCGAGGGCAAACGGTATGCCGGCATCACATATGTGGCTGAGAACGCAGGAATAAAGGCTCCATTGCTCAGGCGGTATCAGACTCTCCCAGGTCACTTCTTCGGGCTGACTCTTCGCTGGGTTCAGGTCGCTGACAGCTGGCATGGCCATAGTACGTTCTCCTGCGAGATGGATGCCACCCACGTCGCATTGTGATCAATTTTTGCAGCTGGTCTTGCGTGTAAGTAATTTGTACTCAGTGGTTTGTAAATTTGTCACACGGCGGCGGGAGGACGGACTCAATCGCGTCGGCGGCAGCAACTGTGCCATTTTCGGAACGGATCTGCTTTGCGGCGGCGGCGCAGTGTTGCTGAATCTGGGGATCGTCCAGCAGAACCCTCAGTGCCATTTCCGCGCGAGTCGCGTTGTAGTCGCCTTGCCCGATCCAACGCGCTGTCCCCAGACGCAGACAGCGCTCGGCGTTATCGAACTGATCGTGGGCAAACGGCACAACCAGCATCGGCCGACCGGACCGGAGAGCTTCGGCCGTGGTGCCGACTCCGCCGTGATGTACGTTCACCGCAGCTCGCGGGAACAGCGCGGAATGGGGCGCATACGGCCATTCGAGCATTCCGGCGGGGAGTTTGGCGGGAAGTCCCTGAACGTGGCCGCCTGTGAGAAAAACGGTCCGGACTCCCAGCCGTTCGGCTGCGCGAAAACTGTCTCGATAGAACTTGCCCGCCGCGCCAACGGCGGTCGACCCGAGCGAGAACACCACGGGCGGCGGCCCTGCCTTCAGGAACGTCTCGAGTTCCGGGGCGAGTTCGTGCTGCACCCCGGGCCCTTCGTAAAACGGGAACCCCGTGACCTCGACGTGGTCAGGCCAGTCGCGCTGCCGTGGCCCGAAAATCGGCGAGAACATCGCGACGGTAAGCCATGGGGAACGAGCGCCGTCGAAGATTGGGTGTCCAATCTGTTCCAGCGTGAGGCCAACCTCATTTTGACCGAGTTCGACCACCGGCTTAACCCAGTCGAGCGACACCTTCCTGCCGAGGCCGAAGATCCAGCCGTAAAAACGAGGCCCGAGGAAAGTCCACTGGCGAAGGAAGGGAGCCTGCGGGAGTACGGGTGGGTCGTAGACAGAGGTAAAGGACATGGGGGCGAGGATGGTGGAGACCCAGCGCTTGCCGGCTTTCATGGCGATCAGCGGACCAGAGAACGCGAGCGGCTGCGTGACGATAAGGTCGGCTTCCGACGCGGGTCCGAGCGTGTCCTCATAGCTTTCGCGGACCAATTGCGCCATGCCGCGCACGATGCGTTCGGATCCGTTCCGCTGGTCGAACACCCACTCCATGAACTTGCGGTCGCCGAGATCGACGTCCGGACGGATGGGCGCGAAGGCCAGTCCCTCGCCTTCGATCCTGGAGCGGTAAGCCGCGCTGGTCGCGATGGTGACAGCATGGCCGCGACGCCGCAGTTCCCCACCGATGGCGAGGTAAGGGTACAAGTCGCCGAGCGAGCCGAACGTCGCGATCAGGATTCGGGCCACAGCTTACGGTAGCGTGGTGCCGGGCGGCGGACTCACAGGCTCGGAGGCACGGGCGACCTTCGCCTCACGGGCTTCGCTGACCGACACGCCGTTTGCCTCCAGCGTGCGCCCGAGGGTTTGGTCGAGCGAGATTCGAGCCGTTGCATACGTCACCAGTGCGGCCACTTCATTCGACTGGGCCGTGACCAGATCGCGCTGCTGCTGGATGACGTTGTATGGGATGGACGCGCCAAACTGGAAGCGCTTTTCCTCACTGGTGAAGAGCGCCTGCTGCAATTCGCGATTCTTCACAGCGGTTTCATAGCGCGCGCGTGCCTGCTGCATGGCGACTACGTAGTTCATCACGTCCACCTGCACCTGATTCTGCGCCTTGCGAACGCTGAGTTCGGACTGGCGCAGGCCAAGCTGGTCGAGCGCGTAATCGGCCTGGGCCTGTCGATTGTTGACGGTCGCGGAGAAGAATGCACCCACGCGCTGGGTGGGGTAATTGCGCCGGAAGATCTGCCCGAGAGCGGTATCCGGGCCACCCACAAAGTACGGATCGGGACCCTGCGGCGGGCGTCCGGGACCGCGGTCCTGAAATACCGCGGTCCCGCCGAGGCCGGAGTTCTGCATGGCCGCAATGGCCACCAGGTTGGGCAGCAGTCCGTTGCGGGTGCCGAGTCCGCTGATCTCGGTGTTCTGCAGGTTAGCCGACTGAACCGCGAGGTCGGTGCGAACCGCGATCGCCTGTTTCACCAGTTCTTCGACTGGCGGCAGGTTGTCCGAAGCCGGGATGTCAATACGATCCACAGGAACGATGCGTGTGGAAAACAGGAGTGCGTCGGCAGTTCCGGTCCGGCTGATGAGGTTTTTCAGTCGGAGTTCGCGCTGGCGCAGCGTGGTCTCGGCCTCGACAAGCAGGCGGCGGTTGGTGACAAGCAGCGCCTCGGCCTGAATGGCATCGGGCGGTGCCACTGAGCCCGCTTCAATCTGGCGCTGCACATTCTTAAGGAACGTTTCAGAGACGTCGGTGACGTTGCGTTTGGCACGCACATCCTCATACGACGCCGCCAGCGAGAAATAGGCGTTCAGCACCTGACTGACAACGTTAATCACCTGCGAGCGGAAGGTGATCTCCGAAATGCCCGCGTTCAGTTTCGCGATAGTGATGTTACGCGCATTTACCGCGACGCCGAAGCCTCTTAGCAAGTTGTGCTGCGCGCTGATCTGCACGTTCGCCGCGGTGGACGGGTTCAGGATGTTTGTCGGTGAGTTTTCTTTCAGCCAGTTCTGGTTGTAACGCACGTTGACGACGCCACCAGACAGCAGACCCTGCTGGAAGTTTCCGCTGTGCGCCCTTGTGTTCGAGACCAGGTTGTTGATGACCGACTGCGTGGCGTTGGGCTGCGGGTTGCTGGTGTGGCTGAACGTGCTGGATTCCTGAATGATGGGATCGAGGTTCTGGGTGACGGGGCCGATCTGGCTGATAGTCGCGTTGCCGGCGCCACCGCCTCCGTTTCCGCCGCCAGGGTTGCGCACACCGGCTGAGGCCTGGGAGCCGCTGACGCCCTGACCTGCGGCGACCGCGCCAGCCTGCGCCGCAGCACTCGGGACACCAGGGAGTGCGCCACCTGCCTGGGCTCGGATGACGCGCCAGTTCGCGGTGATGGGACTGTAGCGGGCCAGTTCGAGGTCGATGCTGTTCTCCAGCGTCAGCGCGATGGCGTCCTGTGCCGTCAGGTACAAGGTACCCGCTCGAATCAGACTCTGCAGCCGGGAACTGTTGTCGGTGCGAACGGGCGGCACCTCGACCCCGAAGTAGGGCCGCAGCACAGCGTTCCGATCAACAGGAACCGGCGCCAGCTGGGTGTTGATCTGCACCGGCGTGAAGGGGGCTCGAGCCGCGGGAATTGCCATGCGGGTCTGCTCGGCGTTGGGTGCGGTGCCACGCGCGGGCTGCTGCGCATTGGATGGCGGCGGCGCTTCGATACCCTGCCGCGTGGTGGGCTGGGGTGCCTGGCCTGGCGCGACCGGAACCTGTGGCTGCGGCGTCTGCCCGAGCACCAGGGTCACGCTGATTAGCATCGCGAGAACCGGCTGTAGTCGGCGGATCACTGGTTCGCCCCTTTCGGAAGGTCGGCCGGAAGCGTGGAGACCATGGGCATGCGACCCTTCAAGGCGTCAGAAAGCGCGACATTGTTGGCTTCCAGCGTCTTGCCGAGCGCGTCGTCCATGGCGATACGGGCGTGCGTGTAGTTCGCAATCGCCTGGGTCTCAGAGCTCTGAGCGGTAGCGAGGTCGCGCTGGTCCTGGATCACCTGGAACGGGGTCGACGCACCGAGTTCCATCTTGCGCTGGTCGGCCGAAAGTGTCTGTTCAGACAGGACGCGGGCGCGGCGGGCGGCTTCGTACCGCGCCTGCGCCTGCTCCAGACCTATCACCGCGTTCTGCACGTCAACACGTGCCTGATTCAGACTGCGGCGCAGATTCAGTTCGTTCTGCCGAACCTCGATTACACTGATGGCGTAATCGGCCTGCGCGGCGCGGTTGCGAAGGGGGATATTCAGCGAAAATCCGGCGGAATAATTCGGATAGTTACGGCGGAAGATCTGGGCCAGCAAATTTCCATATCCGCCAGCCAGGTAGCCGAGGCCTGGTGTAAAGGCTCCGAGCGCGGTCAAATCGCCCGTCAGACCGTTGTTCGTCAGCTGCGCGAACGCCTGGAGGCCCGGCTTCAGGGAGTTCCTGATGCCAACCAGGTTCAGGTTGTTGCTCTCCAGATTGATGCGAGCCTGCTGGATTTCCACGCGGTTCAGAGCGGCTTCACCGACCAGATCGTCCACCGGGCGAATCTGGGGCGCAACGGGAGTCGGGATCTGATCCAGCGGGACGATATGGACTGCGGCCAGTCCGGCGTCGGCTATGCCGTTGCGGGCGATGACATTCTTCAGGATCGTCTCCTGTTGCAGCAGGTTAGTCTGCGAGATGGTGAAGTCCTGCCGGGCTGCGTACACCTGAGATTCGGCGCGAATGATTTCGATCTCAGCGAGTGACCCCAGTTCGACCTGCTTTCTGTTGTTCGTCAGAAGCTGCTCGGCGGTGCCAACGGCCTGGCGGCGGGCTCGCACGTCTTCCGTGAAGGCGACGTAATCCCAGTAGAGGTTCAGGGCCGAGGAGACGGTGTTGATTACCTGCGCGCGGAACTGCAGGTCACTGACCTTGACGTTGTTGCGCTGGACTCGGATGTTGCGCTCATTGACCGCGCGGCCGAAGCCCTGCAGCAGGTTCTGCGTGACCTGGAAATCGAGGTTGCCGTTGGTGAATGGATTGAGCTGGAAGAACTGCGAATTCACCTTGATGCGATTGCTGGAGTACGCGAGCTGCGCGTTCAGGCCAAACGAGAAGTTCTGGGAGTACGATGCCTGAATACTGCGCACGTTTTGCACCAGCGCCGTGGTGCCGGTAAGCACGGTGTTGCTCTGCGGCGTAGTGGCGTGCTGGAAGTTTACGAAGCCACTCACCGTCGGGTCGAGCGAGGGGATGCCCGGTCCGAGCTGCGTGACGATACCACCGCCGGAGTTGATGCCGCCGGCGCTGGATCCGCTGACGCCGCCTCCTGTATTTAGCGATACACCTTGAAGGCTAACCGACTGCGGTCCGGCCTGAACGGGCAGTCCTACAGAGCGGAGGAAGCCACCAGCCTCGGCGCGTCGAAGCACTTCCTGCGCCAGCAGCGGGGTATATCGCTGCACCTCCACGTCAATATTGTTTTCGATAGCAAGTGCAACCACGTCCTGTGCGGACAGATACAGGTTGCCTGCGCGGATGAGTGCGTTCAGTCGGGGCGAGTTGGTCAGCCTTACAGGTGCGATGTTACGCGGCGTGTAAGGACGAGTCAGCCACCCGAGTCGGCCCGGCGTAGCGGGGTCGACGGTGAGGGTGTTCTGTGGCATCGCCAGCGCGGCCGAAAGTAAAAAGACACACACAATCCTGAGGAAACCGGGTTTTCGTCTCATTTAGTGCCTGTTGTCAGTATCGAATACGTGACGCGGCCCGCCGGAGTTCGATTAACATTCAGACGTTTTCGCGGAGGCGGCGCTCAATCCGTGTGTCTGGAATCAGCCACATAAAGGCAACTGCGGTGTACAGCCCAACAGAGATCCACGGATTCACAAACGCCAGCCCAATCGCGGCAAAGTACAGGATCAGGGAGGACTTCCCCTTCCAGTCAAACCCAATGGCGGACCTGAGCAGTGAATCAGGCCCCTGGTCGGCGATGATGACCGACTGCAGGATGTAGTATGCAACCCCGGCCATTTGCAGGATGCAGCCGTAGAGCGCGACCGGCTCGGACGCAATGTGGCCTTCGCCCATCCATGCTGTGGCGAACGGGACCAGCGAGAGCCAGAACAGCAGGTGCAGGTTCGCCCACAGGACTGCCCCGTTCACCCGTTTGGTGGCGTGGAACAGGTGATGGTGGTTGTTCCAGTAGATGCCAATGTAGATGAAGCTCAGCAGGTAGCTGAGGAGTACTGGGATGAGAGGACGCAGTGCTGCGAGATCGGCGCGCTCGGGCCGCTTGAGCTCCAGCACCATGATGGTGATGATGATGGCGAGCACGCCATCGCTGAAGGCTTCCACCCGGTTCTTGTTCATCCCTGGATTTTAGACGGAGCCTACGCCAGCAGCCCGTGCATGAGTTCGCCGTGCACGTCGGTGAGGCGCATATCGCGTCCGCTGTATCGCCAGGTGAGGCGTTTATGGTCGAGCCCGAGTAAGTGGAGTATGGTGGCGTGCAAGTCGTGCACGTGGACCTTGTTCTCCGTGGCGTAATAGCCGAACTCATCCGTGGCACCGTACTGAATGCCCGGTTTGAACCCGCCGCCGGCCATCCACATCGTGAAGCCGAATGGGTTGTGGTCGCGGCCAACGGTCTTCGCGTCCGGATCGCCCTGTGCGCAGGGGGTTCGGCCAAACTCGCCGCCCCAGAGCACGATGGTCTCGTCGAGCATGCCGCGCTGCTTCAGATCGCGAATCAGAGCCGCGGCGGGCTGGTCGACCGCCTTGCAGTTGGTCCGGTGATGCGCCACCAGATTTTGATGCTGATCCCAGCGGTCGATACCACGGCGGGACGGTGGCAAGAGTTCGACGAAGCGCACTCCTCGCTCCACCATGCGCCGCGCGAGCAGGCACTCGCGGCCGAACTCTTCGGTCTCAGGGTCGTCGAGGCCGTACATCTTGCGCGTCGCCTCGGATTCGCTGGACAGGTCGAGCAACCCTGGCACTTCGGACTGCATCCGGAAGGCAAGTTCGTAGTTAGAGATGGTGGCCTCCACCTCGGGAACTTTCGCGAACCGGTCGAGCACACCCTTGTTCAGCGTGCGCAGCAGGCCCAGCTTCGACTGCTGCAGTTCCGCTGACTTCTCGCGCGGCTGGATGTCGGCCACCGGGACCGTGCCCTTGCGGAACAGCGTGCCCTGGAAGCTGGCTGGAAGAAAGCCGCTGCCGAACAGGTCGAGGCCGCCCGGAGGCACCAGACCGCTCTCCAGCACGACGAATCCGGGCAGGTTGCGGCTCTCATTGCCGAGCCCGTAGACCACCCATCCCCCCATGCTCGGCCGGCCCATAAACCCCGAACCGGAGTGCATGAAGTAGTTCGCCGCGGTGTGCTCGCTGTGATCGGAGACCATGGAACGAACGATGGTGAGGTCGTCCACCACACCCGCCACATGAGGGAAAAGGTCGCTGACCCAGGCGCCGGATTTGCCGTGCTGTTTGAACTCGAACGGCGAGCCCAGCACCTTGTCGCCAATGTTGAAGACAGTGGTCGGGGTCTTCATCGGGATCTGCTGACCGTGCCATTTGCGGAGGCCGGGCTTGGGGTCGAAGGTGTCCATCTGCGACGGCCCACCGTCCATGAACATGAAGATCACGGACTTCGCTTTGGCCTTGTAGTGCGGCGCTTTTGGGGCCAGCGGGTCGTCAGCGGCCTTCGCCATCATGGACGCAAGCGCCAGCCCTCCGAAGCCGTTTGCACATCGGCAGAGCATTTCGCGGCGTGTGGTGGGTCGGGCGTGGTGGCTCATTGGACGTAGAGGAACTCGGCTGAATTGAGGAGGACGTGGGCGATGTCGGTCCACACCTCGGATTCCGGTCGCGGCTCTTTTGCGAACGCGAGAATGGTGTCGATTTCCGACTGCTCCGCGGGTCTCGCGTAAGCGGTTTTGTACATGCGGCGTATACGCTCAGCCGGATCCGCCGGGACCTCGGCCACAACACGCGAAGCCCAGCGCTTCGCCTGCGCATGGACGAACTCATTGTTCATCATCATGAGCGCCTGCGACGGGACCGTCGACACGGTCCGCGTTCCGATGGCACTGATCGGCGACGGGTAGTCGAACGCCAGAAACATCGGTGTGAGAAAATTGCGCCGCACCTGAATGTAGATACTGCGCCGGCCGGCACCGTCGAGCGGCCCGGACTCCGGCTTCCCGCGACCGTTCTGCCACGCGGAGATGAAGGGCACGATGCTGGGTCCGTACAACGTGCGGTCAAGCGCACCGGATACGGACAGCACTGCGTCGCGAATGGCTTCCGCCTCAAGGCGCCGCACCGGCATGTGCTGCAGCAGTTTGTTGGCTGGGTCGACCTGCAGCGCGAGTGTGCCCGGCGTGCTTGACTGCTGGTAAGCGGCGGCAAGAAGTATTTCCCGATGGATTGCTTTGACGGACCAGTTGCTGTCGATGAAGCGGCCGGCGAGATACTCCAGCAGTTCGGGATGGGTGGGAAGTTCCCCCATCTTGCCGAAATTATCGGTTGTGCGCACCAGTCCGCTGCCAAAGTGGTGCTTCCAGATACGGTTCACCATCACTCGCGCGGGCAGCGGGTTGTCGGGGCTGGCGAGCCGTTGTGCGAGCTCCAGCCGTCCGCTGGTATTAGCAGGGACGGCCGGCTGCTCCGTGCCCGCAAGGACCTGAAGGAAACGCCTGGGCACTTCGTCGCCGAGGTTCTTGTGGTTTCCGCGAATGTGTAGCCGGACATTGTGCGGGTTGCGGTCTTCGGCAACCATGGCGAACTCGGTGTCCGGTACCCGGGCCTCTAATGCTCGCCGATGTGCCAGGAGTGCGCTGTCGAGAGCGGGCTCGGGCACTGGTGTTCCGTCTGTGGCTGACGGCGGCTCTTTCGAATCGGAGAAGACCATGTCGTCGACGATGATGTGCCCGTCTCTTGCTCGGTCGACGATTTCGAAATAGATGGTACGGCTTCGCTCGAAGGTAAGGGTGAGCGTCTTCCACTTCGGTGTCTCGTTCCCCTCGGGGTGAATCGTCTGGCTCTTGAAGCCGGCGTTGACGATGGTGAATCGAAGCGAGGCCAGTTCTTTGCGTTTCGGGTCCGTCTTTGTGCCCGCGATTCGAACGTGGAGATAGAGATGCTTGCCGGTGTCAAACCGGGGTGAGGTCAGCGTCCCCATGAATACGTCTGAACCTCCTGCCCGGGAATCCGCCGATCCGTTGACGGGCGCGTCGCCGAAAGCAGCACCCTGCGGGATCCAGTTGCCGAAGTCCTTGTCGAAATTCGCAAAGGGCTTGTCCTTGTCGGGACGGTACTCGATCACCGATGGCGACGCGGCCGACCTGGGCGGCTCGGCGCTCGTGTTAATAGCGCGGATTTGTTTGCTTAATTCAGTGATTTTTGCCGCTCGTTCAGGGGAATCGATTACCGCCTCACGAATATCGGTGCTGTGGAACACGCCAGCCATCGCGTAATAGTCCGCCGTGGGGATGGGATCGAACTTGTGATCGTGGCACCGGGCGCAGGCAACGGTCAGTCCGAGGAACGCCTTGGACGTGACATCGATCTGGTTATCGACATCGTCAGCCTTCGACTTCTCCGAATCCGTGGCGCTGTTAAGCACTTCATTGAACCAAAGTGATGTGGTGCCGTTGGGAGACTCCCACGTACCGCCGCCATGCTGGAGACGCTTCGCCGTGAGCAGGTCGCCCGCCAGGTGCTCCTTCATGAACTGACTGTAGGGGACGCCCTCATTGAAGGCACGGATCACGTAGTCGCGGTATCGCCACGGCTCGTGCTTGTCGTTGTCGTACTCATGCCCGTTTGTCTCGGCGTAGCGCATCAGGTCGAGCCAGTGGCGCGCCCAGCGCTCGCCGTAATGCGGCGACGCGAGCAGGCGGTCAACGACTTTTGCAAACGCGCCGGGTGAGGTGTCGCGCAGAAACTCGTCGAGGTCCGCAGTGGTGGGGGGAAGTCCGGTGAGGTCGTAGGTAACACGACGCAACAGCGTCGGTTTGTCGGCCGCGGGCGCGGGTGTCAGATTCTGCTCCCGCAGTCTGGCACGCAGGAATGCGTCGATAACTGTGGGCGCGGGAGGCGGAGCAACTGGCCGGCGGATCGGCTGAAATGCCCAGTGTTTGCGGCCCTCCACCAGGTCGATGCTTTTACCCGCGGTCGATGAAACCACAGCCGGACCAGGCGTCCGGGGATCGGGCGCACCATCTCGAACCCATGCCGTGAAGTCCGCGACTTGCGTGGCGGGCAGCTTGCCCGAGGGCGGCATTTTCAGCTGATGCTGGTACGTCAGAGCCTGGATAAGACGGCTGTTCCCGGGGTCGCCCCCTTTGACTGCCGGGCCGGAATCACCGCCACGCTGCAGGCCTTCCGGGGTGTCGAGGCGCAGACCGCCGAAAGGAGATTTCAGCTTCGAATTGTGACAACCGTAGCACTTCTCAACCAGAACCGGGCGGATCTTCTTTTCGAAGAAATCCACCTGCGCGGAAGTCGGCTCCGGCGCCGCGTTAACAGCGCAGAAAGACACGACGATCAGGAGCGGCAGCCCAATCCGCATATGAGATGTATTCTATCCCTGGACCACCTTGTTGGTCAGAGTTCCGATTCCCTGGATCTCCACCTCCACCGTGTCGCCGTTCTTCATGGGCTTTGTGCTGCCCGGCGTTCCGGTGTAGATGATGTCACCAGGGGTCAGCGTCACGTAGCGGCTCGCATAGACGACTATGGCGTTGCAGTCGAACAACAGGTCCGACGTGTTTTGTTGTTGCACCACCTGCCCATTGAGCCTCGTCTGTAGCAGCAGATTGCCGTAATCGAGCCCTCGCACGATCGCCGGACCCGCGGGTCCGAACGTGTCGGCACCCTTGGCTCGCCACCACTGCAGGTCTTTTTGCGCGCCATTCTGCCAGTCCCGCTCGGAGACGTCGTTGCCGCATGTGACGCCGAAGATGGCCTCGCGCGCCTGTTGCGGCGTGGCCTGACGCACCGTCTTGCCGATCACGATCACCAGTTCGCCCTCATAGTGGGTGTTCTTCGAATCGGGCGGGATGCGGATCTCGCCGCCCGGATCGTTGAGACAGGTGATTGGTTTATAGAACAGTTCGGGTGCCGAGGGTGGCGTGCGGGTTCCCACATGGCTCTTGTAATTCAAGCCAACCGCGAGAACCTTGGGCGGCGCGCATGGACAAAGAAGCCTGACGTCTGCGAGCTTCACCTTTGAGCCGGTGGGCTTAAGGCCGTCGAACAGGCCACCTCGAACGGGCTGAATCGAGTCGCCGAAATGCAGTCCATACGACGGTTCCGCACTGCCTCGACGAAAGCGAACAATGCGCTGAGTGCCGGCGGTTTGCGCAACGGCGGAGGACTGCAACATCGACGCGGCGGTGGCAGCGCCGAGCAGGAGTTCGCGGCGGGATGTGGAGGGCATGATCCCGTGATGTTACCAAAGAGGGATGGCAAATCGCGTTGCGCTCGTCACGGGCGCCGGCAGTGGAATTGGGCGGGCAGTCAGTCTGGCGCTTGCAGGCGCGGGGTTTGACGTGGTGCTCGCGGGCAGACGAATCGCGGCACTGGAGGACACGGCCTCACACGCCCCGGACACCGGCGCGAGACTGGTGCCTGTGGCCGCGGACGTCACCTCACCGGAATCGACCGACGCCCTGTTTGCGCGAGTGAAGGCGGAGTTCGGGCGGCTGGATGTGCTGTTCAACAATGCCGGGACTTCGGGCCAGGGAATGCCTTTTGAGGACATCACGTTTGCGCAGTGGACCGCGGTGGTCGACGTCAACCTGCATGGGATGTTCCTGTGCGCGCAGGGTGCATTTCGACTGATGAAGGATCAGTCGCCGCAGGGCGGTCGCATCGTAAATAATGGCTCGATTTCCGCCTACGCGCCGCGACCAAATTCAGCCGCATATACGGCGACAAAGCACGGTGTGAGTGGACTCACGAAATCGATCGCGCTCGACGGGCGGAAGTACGACATCGCATGCGGACAGATCGATATCGGCAACGCCGCCACGGACATGACGTCGCGCATGACCAGCGGAGCGATGCAGGCCGACGGGCGAATGGTGCCTGAGCCTCGCGTCGACGTGCGAGTGGTCGCCGATGCTGTCGTGTATATGGCGGGGCTGCCGCTGGAAGCGAACGTGCTGTTTATGAATGTGATGGCGACAAAGATGCCGTTTGTAGGGCGCGGTTAGTGGCCGCGAACGGGCACCGACGTCAACGATTCGGACTTGCTGAAGCGCGGCCAGTTGAAGCCGTAGAATGCGACAAAGATAAAACAGAACATCGGCACGATAAATCCGCGCGACATGTCTGAAATATCGGCGACGTATCCCATGAGCTTGGGGAGTATAGCTCCGCCCATGATCGCCATGACGATGAAGGAGGATGCCTTCTTCGCCCGCGCACCAAGCCCATGGATGCCGAGGGCGAAGATGGTGGGGAACATGATCGACATGAAGAAGAAGCTGAGGAATACGCACGCCACCGACACCCAGCCCAGCTTGAGAAAGACAACAAATGTGGCGATCACATTCAGCAGTCCGTAGAGGCCGAGTACTTTGTGGGCCGAGTATTTCTTCAGGATCATGGCGCCGCTGAACCGTCCTGCGAGGAAACAGACAAACCCGAGTGACGCCAGGTTCGACGCGCCTTTGTCGCTGAGTGAGAGTAGTCCTGTTTTTCCCGTCTCGAACCAGCCTGAGAGCCAGTCGCGCAGGAAGCCCAGGCTGGAAGCGGCGGCATTGACGCCGGATTGCAGAGCAGTGGGAATCGGCGGCAGTTCGGACGTCATGTAGTTGATGAAGAAGCTGAAGATACCTGCCTGCGCCGCCACGTAGAAGAACTGTGCGGCCACCGCGAGGACAAAGTGGGAATGCGACCAGATGGACTTCGAAGCGCCCGGTGTGCTCGCATCGTCGAGGTGGTATTCGTCGTCGGATTTGATGTCGGGGACTCGCGCGAACCAGAATATGACGGCCAGTACCAGGACCACTCCGGCAATGGCGAGGTAGGGAATGTATAACGTCTGGCTGCCTGTACTCTTACCCGCGGCATCGGTCGAATAAAAAAACACGCTGCCCACAATGGGACCGAATATCCAGCCGATTCCATTGCACGACTGTGCGAGATTAATTCGTGTCGCGGCCAGACTCTTGTCGCCGAGCACGGTTGTGTAGGGATTTGCAATGGTCTCAAGGAATGTGAGCCCAGTGGCGATCAGGCATACGCCTGCGAGAAACGCCATAAACGCCGTGTTCGACGAGACGTCACCAGTCTTCACCATGTTGCTGATCTGCGTCGCCGGGATGAACCACAACCCACCCATGGCAACGATCAACAGCCCGGTGATAATGCCACCCTTGTATCCGAGTCGGCTGGCCAGCCAGCCAGCGGGAATCGACATCAAAAAGTAACCGAGGTAATGCGCGAACTGCACCCATGCCGACTGCGCGCGCGTCAGATGAAGTTCATCCTGAAAATGCTTGTCCATTACGTCGATAAGGCCATTGCAGAATCCCCAGAGGAGGAACAGGCTGCTCACCAGCACAAAGGTGAACAGCACATTCTGGCCATCATCGGTAACGAACAGGCCCTTACTACGAGTTTGGGTCGTGCGTGCGGACATAAAGTTAGCTTTTTGAGCTACGTTAACGTTATCGTACCCGGAAGCGGCTGTGGCAGAATCAGGCGCAGTCCAGCTCCACCGCGCTCACTGAGCCTGCGGGAAAGCGCCATCGAGCATCCCCGGGAAGGGCGGCTTCACGGGGCTTGAACACTTCGGGCTCGTCCTGAGTAACCATGGCTCGCAGACTGGGCGGTGCGATTTCCCATACGCGGCCGCCCTTCACGGTCATCCCTTTCACCCCGAGCGACGCTTCCACCGACCCTCGATAATTCGTGTTCGCGACGTGCAGCCAGACCCTGTTCCCGGTCCTGCTGGCAGCTACGTCGAGGCCGTCAGGTACGGCTGCCAGATCCACTCCGGTTGTGCCGTTGTGCCGCCCAAAGAGGCGCATGACGCATCCTGCAGGAGTCAGATAGCTCACGCCGGCCGGAACCTGCATGAGCAATGCATTCACGGTCCAGCGCGAGCCGCAGAAATCGGCGCACGTCGAGATCTTCACCTTCGCGCCGTGACGCTGATAGATATTCATGCTGCGCGCGTGGAAAACACCCGTCATCCACTCGAGCAATATCGCGTTGGCATTGTGCGGCGCCAGCGAAAGATGTCCCTCAGTGATCGCGATATGGCACGTCGGCTTTTTCGCGGCAACGGCTTCCTCGATGCTGCGGACGCGCGTTTCTATGCGCTTCGTCATCTCCAGCAACTCATCCCAGGCCTGCTCCGGAGCGGCCTGATAACGACTCCCGCGCAGCACGGTGTCCTTCCGAATCGGCCGCTGCCCCATCATGTGAATGGCGATGTAGTCGAGGTGCTCCCCAGCCCGGTCCAGCATGTCCCAGGCCCACAGCTTCTCGTCTCTGCCGCGCCCCAGATCACCCCAGCCGATGAGCTTCAGTGACGGGTCGCGCTGGCGCATCGCTTTCGCGAAGTCGATGGTGTGGCCAATCGCCTGCTCCACGGTGAAGCGCTCCGTGCCGTACGATGTCTCATTGCCAAGCTGCCAGATCTTCACACCCAGTGGGTCGCGAGCTCCGTTTGCGCGCCGCTCCCTGTGGTCGGGATCGTTGCAGTAAGACACCCAGTCCGCAGCCTCACGCGCATCGCCGCTGCGGTTGCCTTCCTTCGTCGCCCAGAGGTTCTTTCGACCGTCGCTCAGGAAGTTGACACAGTAGAGCGGCTCGGCCTGAACACGCCTGCAGTAGTCGACGAACTCATGCGTGCCGACGCGGTGCGTCTCCCATCCGCCCCAGTCATAGTTGCGCATGCGCGGACGCGAGGCCACCGGGCCTACGCCTTCGCGCCATTTGTAGTAGTGGCTGTAATTCCCGCCGTATCGGACCATTCCCGGCGCCAGGTCGCGACTGAGTGCGATGAAGTCGCTGCGCCAGTCATCTTTGTCGTAGTCCCACGCAGCTTCCAGCGAACTGTCCGTTGTGCCCAGCGGCTCCATGAACTGCATGTAAAGGTGCGGTGAGATGTCGAAGCGGGGCGCGGGGTCGACGAGCAGTGACGCGGAGGCCTGTTGTAGTTGCGTGGCCGGCAGAGAAGCAGCTCCTGCCGCTGCGGACAGAGTAGTGCGGAGAAACTTCCGGCGGTCGTGGTCCATGAAAGTCGCGCCCATTGTATCGAGTGCCGCGATGTAATATCTCAAAGGAGCCCAGTCGTGAACACCCGCCCAGTCCCACGTCTTTTTGGAAAAAGGCAAGCCGACACCCAGCGATGATGCGCCCGCGGCTTTCTTCATGGTTGGCTGCTGCATACCAGCGAGGGCGTGGACCCGCACACCAAAGCAACGCTCCGCTATATCGAGAAATTAAAAGGAAAGCAAGGAATCGACTACGACAGTCACGGCAGCTATCGCTTTGTAGAAGCGGCCCCGGATAGATAGGCGGGTGGCCGTCAGAGCCATCCGTCCGCCGACCATTTTCGAAATCCCGCTTCCGTCAGTTGGCCCAGTTCGGCGAGCAACTCCGGTGACGGAACGGTTTTGAAATTGAAGCATGATTTTCCCTGCATACGTTTTTTCAGCGCCTGCGAGATTCCCTGATTTAACGTTGGACACATGTACAGGGGCATCAGGTAGAAACTGACGTAGGCAGCCCCCACTCGCACGCCGCCGAAGTACAGCGGCTGACCCTTATGTTGTGGGAAAGAGGACGCCGATTTCGAATGCAGGATGTACCCGTTTTCGTTGTCGGTGGTCACAGACAACTCCGGTGCCTGTTTTGTGAACAGGGACTTCAGGGCGGAGAACACAACGGCAAAGTCGTCGGACATACGCCGCATTTTACTTCAGTTCTCCGCCTTTGAACAAAAGCTCCAGTCAGACGTGGACGTCCAGTGCCGACAGACTTCGCTGACAGATCTCTTCCGGAGATCCGCTCGCGACTACCGGGACCAGCAACCCCATTGCTGAGTAGAACTCGATCAACGGCGTCGTGAGCCGCTGATACGCTTCCATCCGCACCACAATCGACTCCGGGCGGTCGTCGTCCCGCTGGATCAGCTCGCCGCTGCAGCGGTCGCACATGCCCTCTCTCTTCGGAGGCTGCCCGGTTAGGTGGTACACAGCCTTACAGAGCCTGCAGTTGCGGCGGCCACTGAGCCTGGAGACAATTTCGTCGAGCGGTAGTTCATAGTTAACCACCGCGCTTAACGCTAACCCTTCCTCATCCATCAGTCGTTTCAACGATTCGGCCTGGTTCAGCGTTCGAGGAAATCCGTCGAGCAAAAAGCCTCCGCGGCAATGCAGGCAGACGCCCCGCTCGCGAACCATTTCCCAAACTGTCGAATCCGGCACCAACTCGCCCCGACGCATGAGATGCGTCGCCGCCGCCATGGCAGGCGTCTGCTCACATTCAGCGCGGCTGCCCGCCGCACGAAATACATCTCCGGTGGAAAGATGGCATGCCCCAAGGCGCTGGCTTAACAACTGCGCCTGAGTTCCCTTGCCCACGCCAGGCGCACCCAGCAGCAGCAGCCGCCACTGGGAGTGGACCTGAGGTGGCGTCGAGCAAACGGCAGCAGGTCCCTGCAGCCACGTGGCCCGATCGTTCGTGGTTTTAATGTCCATGAGATTAAAAGAAAACCGATTGTCTACAGTCTATTCCAGCTCTTCCGGGTCAGGTTGTTTTGACCCCGCCTGAGAGCACTCGCCGAACCAGTGCTACATTCTCCCGAACCTCATCGCGGTACCTGGGGAACATGCCAACGATGACGCCGTCCCTCGGTTTAATGTTTTCAAACGCAAAACGGAAAGCCTTCTCCACGCGCTCAGGCCGTGTGGCATTTCGACCAGCTCCCAGCAGCTTGAAGGCGAAGCACGTCTTTGACGTCCGCCGCACCATGGCCGTCATGCGGACCGGGTCGTTCTCCATGAACGACTCTCCCAGCGACGCTTCGCCGAACTCGGCGCGCGTTTCCTCCACTGTGCGGCTCACGCGGTAGAGGCACGTCATGTAGTAATCGACAGCCCATCCTTTGTCCTCGATGAACTCCATCACGGCTGGGTTATGCATGGACACACCGGCGGGCACGCCAGCATCGTGGACGGCTTTGGTGAAGTCCTGCACAATGTCCATACGCTTTTCGCGGAATCGCTCGTCCGTGCGGTTGCCATGATGACCGATGCCGATGGGCTGCAGTTTCGCGACCTCAGGCAGCAGTTTCCAGTTTTTCATCAGCTCGAAGTCGGCCAGAAGCAACACATTCATCTTGCCGCCTTCGGCACGATAACGCTTCCAGTCATCGACAGTCGGATCGTTGTAGTGGACTTGCCACAGATTGATTCCCGCTGCCTCGGCTTCCTTCAGCACGGCTATCCGGCGGTCCTGCGTGTACCACTCCCGCATGCAGGAATCCATGATCGGATTGAAGTGCGAATATCCGTAAAATGGATTCGAACCAATTGCGAGCCGGGTCAATTCCCGGCCGCGAAAGGGAATGCGAGGCAATTCACCAGCAGGGGGAGATGCCAGAGCCGGAGGGCCCAGGGAGGATCCGACACCAGCCAGCGCGGCTGAGGATCCCAGGAAACTACGCCGATCCATCTGCGCCGACTGTATCGCTTCCGGGGGGCGCGACGCAAGCCTGCCTCTCCTGGGGATTGCACCCGGACTGCGTTAACGATTACGATAAGCCTTCCAGCATGTCTCGAAGAACCATACTTGCAGCACTCCTGCTGACCGCCGTTTCGGCAGCCCAAAACCTGACGCCTCCGGGATCGCTCAACAAGCCGGAACGCCTCGAATGGTTCCGTGATTTGGGCTTTGGGCTTTTTATCCACTGGTCTGTGGATTCGCAAACCGGAGTCGTGATCTCGCACTCGCTGGCCGGGGCCGACGAGGCGTACACCAACCGGTTCTTCAACGATCTCCCGAAGACATTCAACCCCAGGAAATTTCACCCGCAGGACTGGGCCGCGCTCTCCAAGCTTGCTGGAATCCGCTACGTCGTTTTCACGGCGAAGCACCACTCGGGCTTCGCCATGTGGGATACAAAGACCACCAACTTCGGCGTGATGAACACGCCGTTTCGACGGGACATCACGCGGGAACTGCTCGACGCCTTCCGGGCGCAGGGCATCATGCCCGGCCTTTATCATTCACCCGACGATTTCTGGTGGCTTTGGAAAAATAAGATCGATATCCAGAGAAATATTTCCTCTGTTCAGCCAAAGGCTAACCCGGGCCTGATGAAGCTCGATCAGGACCAGGTTCGCGAGCTGATGACGAAGTACGGGCCGATCGACATCCTGTTTTTTGATGGGGAACCGGAGGGTCTGCGCGACCTCGCGTGGAAACTGCAACCCAACACCATCGTAACGCGCGGCGCCATTCAGACACCCGAGTTGTATGTTCCTGGCATCCCGCTGGAAGGTGCGTGGGAAGCCAACTTCACCATGGGCACAGCCTGGCAGTATCAGCCGCAGAACGAAAACTACAAGACTGGGGGACAGGTCATCGACATTCTGGTGGAGACCCGTGCCAAGGGCGGCAATCTGCTCCTGAATATCGGTCCCAAGCCCGATGGCGAGCTCCCGATCGAGCAGGAAGAGCGGCTTCGCGAGGTCGCTCTCTGGATGCAGGTCAATCAGGAATGTATCTACGGCGTGCGCCCCTGGGTAATCACGAATGAACAGAATATCTGGTTCACCCGAGCGAAGAATGAAGACACTATTTACGCCATCGTGAAACAAACGCCGCAGCGCTGGACCCGCGGACAGTGGAAGGACTTCGTGCTGAAGAGCGTGCTCGCCACGGATAAGACGCAGGTCAGCGTGCTGGGTCAGAACGGACGCGTGCTGGAATACCGGCCCGAAGTAAATCCCGCGCCGACCTTCAAACAGGAGAGCGACGGTCTGCACGTGCGAGCCATGTTCACCCACCGGCTGCAGGACAACAGCCGATGGCCGAATCCAGTCGTTCTTAAGATCACCGGCGTGAAGCCGTCCCTGACGCCGCCGAAGGTTGAGACCAGCAGCGCGAAGTTCGACCGGGCAACCAGCACAGCGACTCTCACCGGCAACCTGCAGGATATGGGAAAGACAACCAGTCTGGAGGTCGGATTCGAGTACCGCAGTATCGTCGGCCTGGACGCGAGCGACCGTTCGATTCCATGGCAGCCGGGCCCGTCGAAGACCATGTCCGCGACTGGGCCGTTCACGCTGAGCGTGCCGAACCTCAACGCCGACGGTATTTACGAATACCGGGCATGGGTGAAGCACCCGTTGCTTACAATTTACGGAACGGATAAGCGGTTGCCGATGCGGTAACCGCGTCTACCGAGCCTCGGAAACAACCACCGCCGCACCACCACGCGCCGCGAGGGAAAGCGTCAGCACGTCGCCGCGCCGCACCGTGCTGACCGACTTGCGGATGTCCTTAGGCCCTGACCCGTCGGCGTACACGGTGGCGAAATATTTACGGCCGGACTCCAGCATTTCGAGCGGGAGTCTCACCTCGCGCTGCGACTCGTTTGTGACCGCACCGACATACCATTCGGCACCCTTTCGCCGGGCCACAACCGCAAACTCGCCTGGCTGACCGTCTACTACTCGCGTGTCATCCCATACGGTCGGCACACGCCGAAACCACTCCATGCCGGGGGACTCGCCAGCCGCTGTGAGTTCAGCCGGTCGGTCATACCAGTAGACGAACTGCAGAGGGCTGTAAATCACCACCGTCATTGCAAGCTGGTGGCCCCATGTGTTCTTCAGCCTGGGACTAAGCCAGCAGAATGTGTAATCGGCGGCCCCTGCCAGCATGCGGGTAAATGGAAGAATCGTGCTGTGAGTCGCATCGGGGAACCCCTCATTTCCCAAAATTCCCTCCTGCGTCATTAAATTGGGCCAGGTCCTCGACATCCCCGTTGGCCGAAATTCATCGTGAATATCCAGCATCAGACCGTACTTCGCCGCTTTAGCGACAGCGTTGTACAACCACGTGGTCCAGCCCTGTGCATGCACGTTCACGAATCCGTACTTGACACCCGAAACACCCCAGTTTTGGTACAACGGCAGGATCTCATCCAGTTGCCGCTCCATCGCCCGCCGGTTCACGTACAGGAACACACCGATACCCTTCGACTTGCCGTAATCAATCACATTTCTCAAATCGAGTCCCTGATACTCGGGCTCCTTTCGCAGGCGCTGGGGATCGATATTCACGGTCCGTGCATCGGACTGCTCCTCATACTCGTGCCCGTACCAACCCGCGTCGTACTCGATATATTGAATCCCGTTCTTCGCCGCGAAGTCGATGGCCTCCCTGCCCCCTCGCGTAGACAACGTTACCTCGCGAAGCACCTTCCCTGGTTTCACGAATGACGTGTTGGCGACCCGCGACTCCGGGCTCAGGTTCAGCAAAAGGTAGTTGTGCTCCAGCAAGGCTCCGGGTCGGGAGCCGATCAGCACCACACGCCACGGCGAGTGGAATGGTCCGTCGCGTCGAACCGGTCCCATCAGTCTCGAAATTACGCCGTTCGCCTTCGGCCCCAGGCCGGCGAGGAACATGGATGCATAATTTTCGACTCCCGCCTCCGCTACAGCAGCCCAGAGTCCACCCGGCAGTTCGAGCAGCAACGGCCGCTCGCTGGATCGCGACATCTGCGATACGTCAACCCGCTTATACAGCTCCTGTGCACGCTGCGTCTCCCACGCGAATGTTCCCGCCGGAAAATGAAACTCCGTGAGCTCCTCACCGACTGTGAGTGCGGCCGGGACGACGTAACGCAGGGCGATCCCTTCGTCGTAGGCTCGAAACTCCAGAGATAATTCCCGGCGCGGCGCAATATCCTCGCGCAAAACAACGGTCAACGATCGGTATTTATCCGGAATTTCCGACCGCTCTCCATAAACGGGCCGCCAGGTGCCGCTGTGCCCGGACGAATCGCTTCGCACCACTGTCATGCGGGAGTCGAGCCGCGCTGCCCCTTCCGGCACCAGTCCGAGCCCTGACGCTGCGATTACCTCCCGCCCACCGAAGGCAACCGAGTACACTGGCCGGCCGTCGCGGAGGTCGAATGACACGCGCACGTTGCCATCCGGCGACAACAATACCAGTGGCTCGGCGACGGCACAAACGGCCAGCGAGCACATCAACGAGAGCTCACGCAACATAGATCACGCTGTCCCTGGACGCCGACTCGTACGCGCCATAGACCAGCCGCATGGTCAGCAAATTGTCCTCTCCCGTAGTTTCAGCAACCTTTGCGCCTCGAAGCCCGGCAAGCAGATCTCGCTGACACGGGACGATGCTGGAGTGCACCACGTCGTAGGCGGGATCGGCCCACGAATAGTGTGGCGGAACCGCGCGCTCCTCATGCACTCCAGTCGCGTCCACAACACGGATTACATAGTCGCGGGACAGGCTGATGGAACCGCCGTCACCTTCAATAAACGCGTAGGTCTGAGGGAACCTGTCGTCCTCATGAGGCGAGCCCGGGTACCCCATCTCGCAAACCACAGACGCACCCGACTGCATTCGAAGCATCACCGTCGCGACGTCCTCGCCTCGGATATCTCCCTGATTCCGCGACAAATGCGCGTACACGGTTTCCGCTTCGCCAAACAAAAACCGGGAAACATCCAAAATATGGCTGCCTATATCGACAAGTAAGAACTGCTCCAGGTCCCGAAGGAATGGTTGATTTGCGAACACCGGGAAGCCGCTCACCATGCGAAGGCGGGCTCGAAATGGGCGTCCGACGCGTCCCTCGTCCAGAAGGGTTTTCAGCCGGCGAATGGGCGTCTGCCAGCGCCAGTTCTCGTTCACGAGGAACGGAACGCCCGCGCTGTGGCACGCGCCGATCATCGCTTCAGCAGTGTCGAGGCTCTCGGCCATCGGCTTCTGGCAGATAACCGGCAGGCCCCGCGACGCCGCCAGGTGGACCAATCCCGGGTGCGTGTCCGCGCTGGTACAAATGTCGACGAAGTCGACTTGTTCGCGGTCGAGCAGAGCCGATGGATCGTCGTACACTCTGGCCACACCGAACTCCGCTCCGAGCCGTTCGGCCCTGGCCAGCGTACGGTTATAGATGGCGACGCACTCCACGCCACCGACCTCCATCCAGCCCGCCAACTGGAATCGCGACCAGAATCCAGCCCCGAACAGCGCGAACCGAAGCGGCTTCACCGGTCGACCTGCACGACGTCGTACGCTCCGAGCGTCATCTCGATCCCGTACGGCTCGGAAACACGGACCACCACTGGATCGCTCGTCAGATTTCCGAGAAGCACCCGGCGGCGGTCCGCGTTGGCGAGCACCAGCACAGCCAGTCGCAGCGGCTCCGACACCTCAGCACGAACCAGCGATTCGGGGGTGAATTCGGCGATTGCACCGAACACACTTTCAACGGGCGTACCGACGATCCCACGCGCTCCGGCGGCATCGAAGTAGGTGACGCTGGACGCTCCCGCCCCGGCCAGCGTCGCCAGACTCCCAATCGTCCAGGCCGCGACAAATGCCGAGCCCTGACGCTCATCCACGCCCCCGCCGGAAAGCAACTGGACCGGTGAGATCGCAACGCGCGAGGCGAACTGCAGCGCGGAGCGCACCGCGTCGCCCTGTCCCTCCAGCGTCTCAACAATGGTCAACGCGTCGACACCGTGCACCTGCGGGCTCATGCCAAACACCGCGAAGTCCGCACCCGACGCCGTTTCGCGCCTCCGGTTCAGTTCGACGAAATTAGAACTCGAACCACTGCCCACCTCGCCTCCAAACACTTCTTTAGCATCCGATGCGTCCACCCCAAACACAATCCAGCGGGCCACTTCGACGCCCGAGCATGCCTCACGAACCACCGCGAGTTCGGCCACGGACGAGGCGTGCACGGCTACCTCCAGAGGCAGTCCAAAGGCGGCGCCTTCGGCTATTCGCTCAACCCAGCCGTCGAGTTGTAAGTCGAGGTTGACACGCACGTGGCGCAGGCCCAGTCCGGTCAGGTCGGCGGATGTCGACGAAGCCGCCGTTCCGACCGCCGGCCACGGAACACTTGCGCCTTCGTCCACGCGCACGGTCACCGCGGCCTCGCCCGACAGTTCCACAACGACGCTTTGCCGCACTCGCCAGCCAGCCTCCACCTCGACCGGAAAAGGCAGCGCCAGGGCGGTCGAGTATGTCTTAAATGAGCCGTCGGTCCAGTTGCGCTGGTCCTCAGTTTCAAACACGTCGCCTTCAAACGAGACCGTGGTCGCCAGGCCCGGCACCGCATCGTGCGTTATCGACCGAACGTCCAGGAATGGCTGGTGAGGGCTCACGAATTCCGGAAATGCGCCGTCCGTGACAGAGCCGTCGCCATGCACCACGCGACACGGCTGACCCGCGCAGCCTCGCACCGGATGCAAGACGCACAGCCCGATCCGGTTCTTAAGAAAGCGCGACTCTGCCTGCCCCTCCACGGCAAACTCGACGCGATCCCCGGAGCCTCGGATGTTCCCCGTCCAGCGAAAGACGATGGGGCCTTCGCGATGCTCGGCCTCAATGGCAATCTCAAAGCCGTCGGGGCGTGCCGATATCTCTTCGTGGAGGACACGCAGGGGAATGGTCCGCCACGCCTCATCGCGAACAGCGAAGTAAATGTGTCGCAGCACCTCTGTGTCACCGACACGAAAGTAGCGAAGGGAGCCGCTGTCGTACGCTACGCAAAGCCGCCCGGTTCTGAATGTCGATTGTGGCAAACCCCGATTTTACAAGGCTTCTCCCAGTTCCGCACAAAGCCGGTATAGACTAATTCACGACACCGGTTGCACATGACCATAGCCATATTCGGAGCAGGCGGCAAGATGGGCTGCCGCATCACCGACAACATGAAGAAGACGTCACACCACATGTGCTACGTCGAAGTAAGCCCTGCCGGAATCGCCCGTCTGGCAGAACGAGGTCTGCTTCCCACCGAGCACTCGGACGCTGTGGCCGGAGCGGATGTGGCGATCTTCGCCCTTCCCGACAACCTGATAGGAAGCGTCGCGCCCACCATTGTTCCTGGATTAAGACCAGGCGCCATGGTCATCTGCCTGGACCCCGCGGCACCGTTCGGAGAACAACTTCCGGAACGTGGCGACATCACCTACTTCGTGACTCATCCGTGTCATCCGCCAGTGGTCAACGATGAAGTGACGCCCGAAGCAAAGCGTGACTTTTTTGGCGCGATAGCGGCCAAACAACATATCGTCTGCGCTCTGATGCAGGGCCCCGAATCCGACTACGCCAAGGGTGAGCAAATCTGCCGCGAGATGTTCGCACCCGTGATGCGCGCACACCGGGTGACTGTCGAGCAGATGGCGATCCTTGAGCCTGCGCTGTCCGAGACCACAGTCGCTACCTGCATGGTGATTATTCGTGAGGCCATTGACGAGGCCGTGAAGCGAGGCGTCCCTCACGAAGCGGCAATGGATTTCATCCTTGGCCACATGAACGTGAACATCGGTATTCTGTTCGGCTATATCGGTTCGCCTTTTTCCGACGGCGCGCTGAAAGCCATAGAGCGGGGACGGAAAAAGTTATTTAAGGACGACTGGAAGACCGCGGTATTTGCACCAGAGAATGTGAAAGAAGAAATCCGGGCGATTGTGCAGGCAACAACCCCCGCAAAAACTGGATAGAAATTGTGAAACTTGGAATCAGCTCCTGGGCACTTGCCTGGAACATAGGTGTAGCCGGTCATGAGCCCGAGAGTCCTCTCGACGCTCATGGCCTCCTGCAATTCGCCGCTGAAAATGGCCTTTCTGTGGTACAAATCGCTGATAATCTTCCGCTGGAGAAGATGTCCGCTGCGGAGTTGGAGGCGGTCCGTGCACACGCTTCCGACCTGGGCATTGCCATTGAAGTGGGAACTCGCGGCATCTACCCCGACCACCTCCGGCGCATGCTCGAAATCTGCGCTCTTTTCGGCTCTCCGATTCTGCGAATCGTTGTTGACACCGCGGCGCATGAGCCTTCCGTAGACGAAATTGTCACGACACTGGTCCAGCTGCAGCCAGAATTCGCAGAAGCGAAAGTCGTTCCCGCGCTCGAGAACCACGACCGTTTCAATACGCAGACCTTCGTCCAGATCATGAAGCGGCTCGGCCGTGACAAGGCGGGTATTTGCCTCGACACTGTGAATTCTTTTGGCGCGCTCGAAGGGCCGGAGCTGGTGATCGATACTCTGGCGCCGTGGACGATCAATCTTCATCTGAAGGACTTCGTCATCCGCAGGCACCCCTCTGCGATGGGCTTCGAAATTGTCGGCGCCCCGGCCGGTACGGGGCGACTCAACATCCCCGGTCTTCTGGCCAGGCTGAAGCGCACGCCGAGGGAATGCAATGCCATCCTGGAGCAGTGGCCTCCGCCTGCTGAAACGATCAAGGCCACGGTGCAGATGGAGCGCGACTGGGCCGTCAAGAGTATCCAGTACCTGCGAACGCTGATTCCCGGCTGATCCTTCATGGCCATTGCGCGACGCTCGACTCCACTGGTGATCCTGGCTGCGGCAGTGCTTGCCGTTTGCCTTGCCTGCAGCCCGCGGCACAACCAGCCAACGGTCGGCGTCGTGTTTGAAACTCTGCAGACTGAATACTGGACGGCAAGCCGGGATGGCATCGCAGCCGAGCTGAAGCGCCGCAACGTTCGTATGCTGGAAGCCATCGCCGACGGCGATGCCAACCGCCAGCTGGAGCAGGTTCGCAACTTCATCACGCGCAAAGTGGACGGCATCATCGTGGTGCCCAAAGACGCCGACACCGTGATTCCAATGGTCCGCCACGCCAATCGCGCTGGCATTCCGATTGTGCTCTTCAACCGGCCCGCGGCGCCCAGCGACACACACTCGGTTGCCGTAGTCGCAGACAATTTCGCCATCACGCGCGACACCGTGTCGTGGCTGGCGCGCAAGGCACTGCAATCGGGACCGAAACACAAAGCCGCCATCTTGCTGGGCGATCTCGGCGACCTGAACGCGATCGCGCGTCGCGACGGCTACGAAGCCGGCCTCAAGCCATTCGGGGAGGCGTTCGAGACCGTCTCGCGAATCCCCACCGACTGGAATCAGGAAAAGGCACTGGCCGGAATTACCAACGCGTTGCAGGCCCATCCCGATATCGATTTCATCTTCACTTCGTCCGATTTGCTGCTGCCGTCCATTGTGTCCGCGCTGAAATCAGCTGGAAAGTACAAGAAATCCGGCGAACCTGGGCATGTGTTTCTGGGTGCGTTCGACGGCGATGCCACTGCGTACCGCATGCTCCGCGAAGGCTACCTGGATGCCGATGGAGTCCAGGACGTCGACTTCGATACTGCCACAACCGTTCGAGCTGTGATGGAGCTCAAGGCAGGTAAGCAGTTGCCTCCGCGCATCGTCGACAACGGCTTTGTGATCCATCAGGAGAACCTGGGGGCCGAGGCGCGCCGCATGTGGGGAGCGAAGCCCTGACATGCGCCGCTTCCTCAGTTCGCAATATTTTGTTCTGTGGGTCAGCCTTCTCTACGCGGCTGTTATGGCTCCGTTTACACCGGCCTTCCTGTCGCCGGAAAACGCGCTGAACATTCTCTCCTCAATGCTCCCGCTGCTCATCGTCGCGGCCGGGCAGACTATTATTCTCATCACCGGTGGAATCGACCTTAGCGTCACGTCGGTCATCGCGCTCGCCAGCGTTCTGGGAGCCATGACGATGACGTCGACCTCCGGCAATGTCGTCACCGGAATCGCAGTGATGCTGGCAGCGGGAGCGTTAGTTGGACTCATCAACGGAATCGGCATGTCCGCGGGACGAATGCCGCCGTTCATGGTCACGCTTGCCACCATGATGTTCTTCGGAGGCTTTGCGGTCTGGATCACGAAGTCGAAGAACGTTGGTGGCCTGCCACGGAACTTTAACGCGATCGGAGACAGCCTTCCTGCCGTCGCCCTGATTGCCATCGCGATCATCGCCGTGCTGCACTTCGTGCTCAGCCGCACCACAGCAGGGAGATGGCTCTACGCGACTGGCCGCAATCCCCGGACCGCACTGGTCTCAGGCGTCCCGGTGCGGCTTACCACCACCGCCGCTTACGTGGTTAGTGGACTGCTCGCGGCAGTGGCCTCCGTCATCTACACGGGCCGACTCGAAACAGGCTCGCCTGTCCTTGGCCAGCGCATCCTGCTCGACGTCATCGCAGCCGTCGTGATTGGTGGGTGCAGCCTGTTCGGCGGCCGCGGCACGGTGCTCTGGACCGTGCTCGGTGTCCTGTTCATCACGCTCGTCGACAACACGCTAAACCTCACTGGCGTCTCCAATTTCGCGGTTCTAATCGCCAAGGGTGGTGTCATCCTGATGGCGGCGCTGCTCGACACTGTTCGCACCCGCTATGCAACTCACTAACACGCCACCACCGCTGCTTCGATGCGACCGCCTCGACAAGGCATTCGCGGGAGTACGTGTGCTGCGAGGGGTCTCTCTGGAAGTGCTCCCCGGGGAATTGCACGGCATCGTGGGTGAGAACGGCGCCGGGAAATCGACGTTAATGAACCTGATCGGCGGTGTGCATCAGCTGAGCGCCGGGTGGATGGAGTTCGGAGGCGCACCGTACACGCCCGCCACGCCGCTCGACGCCGCGCATACGGGTATCGCCTTCGTGCATCAGGAACTGAACCTGTTCCCGAACCTCAGCATCGCGGAGAACATCTTCGTTGGGCAGCACCCGGTGCGCCGAATCGCTGGCGTTCCCTTTGCCGATCGCGCCGCAGCCGCCACCCGGACCCGCGCGCTGCTCGACGAAGTCGGCCTGACCACCGCCGCCCCCGACACGCTGGTGGAGCGACTTCCGCAGGGTGACCGACAGCTTGTTGAGATCGCCAAAGGGCTGAATCAGGATGCGCGACTCATCATCTTCGACGAGCCCACCACATCGCTGACCAACCGCGAGGTGGAACGCCTCTTCACTATTGTGCGACGCCTTCAGCAGCGAGGCATCGCAATTCTGTACATCTCCCACGCCCTGGAACATGTCCTGACGCTGGCCGGCCGCATCACCGTGCTCCGCGACGGCGCCGTAGTGGAGACTGGCCCGCGTACCGGGTTCGACACCGAGTCGCTGATCCGGGCGATGGTCGGCCGTGACATCGAGCATCTGTACCCACCGCTGCCATCGCCACCGTCATCTCCCGCAAAAGTGCTGGAAGTCCGCAACCTGTCGCAACCCGGCGTTATCGAGAACATCACTTTCGATCTCCACAAAGGCGAAATTGTGGGCATCGCCGGCCTGATGGGATCGGGCCGGTCTGAGTTGGCTCGCATCCTGTTCGGGCTCGATCCCGCAGGCAAAGGAAGCGTGCGGCTCAATGGCGCGCCACTCGACGGCCTGCCTCCGCGGGCCCGAATCGCACGAGGCCTTGCATTCGTCACGGAAAGCCGGCGCGATGACGGCCTCTTTCCCGATGCTTCCGTCGCCGAAAATCTACGCATCGTCCACCCTGCCTCGCCAGACCCGCTACGCATGCTGAAGGAACTTCATGTCGCCGCCGCATCATCGGAACAGGCAGTCGGCGAACTCAGCGGCGGCAATCAGCAGAAAGTGGTGCTCGGAAAATGGCTGCTGAATCCCCCTGCTGTGCTCATCCTCGACGAGCCGACACGAGGCATTGACGTCGGCGCCCGACAGGAGATCTACAGCGTTATCGCGAGTCTCGCCGAAAGAGGCATGTCATTGCTGGTCATTTCCTCTGAAATCGAAGAATTAATCGGACTTTGTACCAGAATTATGGTGATGGCGGGCGGCGAGCTCCGAGCCGAGTTTCCCGCCGGAACCAGCCGGGAAGATATCCTGCGAGCCGCCGTATGATTCGAGTTCTGCAGCTGGCTCCCGTCATCCTGTTGACCGCCGTGATCCTGGCGTTCGCGCTTCTCACACCCGGCTTCCTCGCGCCGCGCAACCTGTCGAACATCCTGGTCCAGACGTCCTCGCTCGCGGTGATTGCAACCGGCCTAACCTTCGTGCTGATCGCCGGTGGTATCGACCTCTCAGCAGGTTCCGTCATGTTCCTCTCGGCCGCGATCGCTGGCAAACTCGCGCTGTCCGGCCAGCCGCTCCCGGCCACCATCGCCGCCGTCCTCGCTGTCGGCGCAGCCTGCGGTGCCGTGAACGGACTGATGGTGGCGAAACTCCGACTTCCTGGCTTCATCGCGACTCTGGGCTTTCTCTACGCGGGCAGGGGTGTCGCGTTGTACATCACGGAAACCCGCGCTATGAACCTGCCAGACGAATTGCTCCGTCTGTTTACGTCTTCGGTCGCCGGCATCCCGATCCCCGTCTGCATCCTCATTGTCACCACCGTTCTGGCCGAGACCGCGCTGTCCCGCACTGCGTGGGGCCTGCAACTCTATGCCGCGGGACACAACAGCAGGCAGGCTCTGCTGGCGGGCATTCGCGTCGACCGCATCACGCTCGCCGTCTACGTGATCAGCGGGGTTGCGGCGGGACTCGGTGGACTGATTGCGGTTGCTCAGCTTGGCGCAGTTTCTCCCACCTTCGGCTATCAACGCGAACTCTCCGCGATTGCAGCCGCAGTGCTCGGAGGAACCAGCCTGTTCGGCGGACGAGGGCACGTTTTCCCGGGGACTATCTTTGGAGCCTTCCTCATCCAGACCGTCGAAACTGGCCTGGTAATGCTCAACGCCGACCCGTACCTCTATCCGATGGTGATGGCCGGTATCATCCTGCTTGCCGTTCTGCTCGACGCAATCCGCACCCGCCTTGTCGACAGCCTCGGCCGGCGAAGCATTCGCGCCAACCGAGCCTTACAGGGTAAAGTGTAAAATATTTCGCTAAATCAGCTAAGGTTGATGGGGCCTTTAGAATGAAATCGTCTTTTGCTCGAGTCACCATGGCGGCAGGTTTGCTGGCGGTGTCCGCCTCCGTTTCCTGGGTACACCAATTCTGGGAACCCTAAATTTCGGCGGAACGGCTCTGACCATTAACAACTACTTTGTGCTCTCGACAATGCCCGCCACCAACTTCCGGCTGGAGGGCATTTCTCCAGGGTCGTACCCACTGGTTCCTGTTTCAGCCCGCCAGCCAGCGAACAAACCTGCACGCTGGGTTTCAGCCCTTACAACTTCGCCAATTACATGGATGCCAGTGGCGGTCTCTCGTCAATGGCGAGCTTCTCCGTGCGAGGCACCATCCTCGACGGCCTGGATACACCGCCTTCGAAGATTCACGCTGACGTTCCTCAACGCCTCCATCAGCAGGTGCTCGTGGACGCGCAGGGAAACGGCTACACGGCTCCGTTCTCCGCCACCATCGAGGGCGACGCCCATTCCCAACGATGACGTGCCTGACCTGAACCCGCTGCGCTCTCCACCATGGCACCTGGCCCTGGAGCACCGGCAGCACTCCGGCTTCGTCGCCGAAGCTAATATGGAACATGCGTTTAGTCACCCTCGCGGCATGTGCCTGGGCCTTCGCGGCCCTTCCCGCACATGCCGCACCACCGCCGGCAATCGCCGAAGCCAAAGCATTTGAAGAAGAGGTCCTGAAGCACCACGCCGCGCTCGTCCGCCTCGACACCACCAACCCACCCGGCAACGAAACCCGCGCCGTCGAGTACCTCAAGAAAGTGCTGGATGCCGAAGGCATTCCGTCTGTGATCGTCGGAGCTCAACCCGCGCGCATGAACCTCATCGCGCGCCTGAAAGGTACCGGCTCAAAGAAGCCCATCCTGTTGATGGGACATACCGACACTGTCAGCATCGACGCGAAGAAGTGGGTCAACCACGGCCCGTTCAGCGCGGACAACGACGGCACGTACATCTACGGCCGCGGCTCCACCGACGACAAGGACAGCGTTGCCACCTACCTCACCGTGCTGCTCACACTGAAACGACAGAAGGTTGCTCTCGACCGCGACGTGATCTTTTTCGCGGAAGCCGCCGAGGAAGCCGGAGCCGGAACCGTCGGAGCGAAATGGGTACTCGACAACCACGGTAAGGAAATTGAGGCCGAGTTCTGCCTGGCGGAGGGCGGAGGCGGTCGCCGTGAAAAGGGGAAACTGCTGTTCACCCAGATACAAACCGCGGAGAAGATGCCTCGCGGGGCTACCCTCATCGCCCGAGGCCCTGCCGGACACGGCTCGCGCCCCACACCAGGCAACGCGGTGCTGGCACTGGCCAACGCAGTCACCGCGGCTGCCACCTGGATGCCGCCCATGAAGCTCAACGACACCACCCGCGCTTACTTTGAGCGGCTGGCTGCGATCAGCCCGCCCGGTGTCGCCGAGCGCTACACCAACATTCTGCGCGCCGACAAAGCCGGGGAAGTGCAGGCCTGGTTTAAAGCCAACGACCCTGCCCACTACTCCACCGTGACCACGTCCATCACCCCCACCATCATCAAGGCGGGCTATCAGTTCAACGTGATTCCGTCGGAAGCGGAAGCAATGCTCGATATCCGCATGCTGCCCGATGAGGACATGGACCAGTTCTTCGAAGGCCTGCGGAAGGTGATCGACAACCCGAATGTCGAGGTTGTGCCGCGTTCGACAGCGTTGCGCCCGCGCACCCCACCCACCGGGTTAGACACCCCCATGTTCAAGGCGATCGAATCCACCCACCGCGAGCTGTTTGGAGGCATTCGTGTCATCCCGACAATGGGCGTCGGCGCCACGGACATGTCTTATATGCGGGAGACTGGGATGCAGTGCTACGGTGTTGGTCCGGCGGTTGATGTGGAGGATACCGGGCTCGGCTACGGTGCTCACAGCGACCAGGAGCGCGTTCTGGTGCAGGGTCTTCGCGACTTCGCGCGCTTTGCGTGGGGCATCGTGACTACCGTCGCCGCCAGGCAGTAAGGTTCGGAAAGCGGCCCCGTTCGCCGCACTACACCCGCGTAATTATCAGACTACCGAACTCATCCACCACCCACGACCAGCCCGCCGGGATCCATGCCGTGGAACCGTAATCGGCAACTGCCGCCGGTCCACGCTGCTGTCGGCGTGTCACCACGCGAGTCCCTGCCTTGACACGGAGTTTTTCCACAGCAGCGACGGCGTGAACCCGAATCGTGACCACCTCTACAGCGCGTGACCGATCGGCATAACCGTACTCCCGCTCATGCGCCGCGTGAAAATCGCCGCCCTCGGGAATCGTCAGTTCGAAACTTTGCCCGACGTAACGCGCGTCGGCCAGCCGCATCAGTTGCGCGCCGCGCATGTCTGCCCTCGCCTGCCGCTCCAGTGCCCGATAACGCGGCTCCAATTCCCGAACGCCAGGGACACCCGCTGAGTAGTCGCGAACGCGGTCGGCCAGCAGCATTCCCAACGCGCTCAGGACGCCGGCATGCTCGGGAACCACCACCGTCTCGATTCCCAGGCTCTCCGCCACTTCGCAGGCGTGCAGTCCGCCTGAACCACCGAAGGCCACCAGCGCGAACTCCCGCGGGTCGTAGCCTCGCTCCACGGAAACCGACCGTATCGCGCGCTCCATGTTCGCGTTCGCCACGCGCACGATGCCTTCCGCCGCCTTCATCCGCGAGAAGCCCAACGCTCGCGCAATGCCGTCCACCGCGGCTGCGGACCGATCCGGGTAGATCGCCATCGACCCGCCCAGCAGTCCGGTTGAGCCGATCCTGCCGAGAACCACGTTGGCGTCGGTGACGGTCGGCAATTCACCCGTCCCATAGCATGCCGGCCCCGGCTGCGCGCCCGCGCTCTCCGGCCCCACGCGTAGCAATCCGCCCGCATCCACGCGCGCAATCGACCCGCCGCCAGCACCCACAGTCTGGATGTCGAGCCCCGGTACCCGCACCGGAAACCCGTCAACACAGGCCTCGGTGGTCTGCCGTGGTGAGCCTTCGCTGAGTGACACGTCAGTCGACGTGCCGCCCATGTCGAACCCGAGCACGCGCGTGAACCCGGACAGTCGCGCGACCTCAATCGCGCCGACTACACCGCCCGCCGGCCCGGACAGCAGCGTTCGAACTGCCTGCGCCCGAGCCTCGGAGGCACGCAGCAGACCGCCGCTGGACTGCATCACCCACAGCTGTCGAACCGCGGAAAGCTGGCCCAGATAGCGGTCCATCAGCGGCCCTACATACGCGTTCAGGTAGGTGGTGGAGGTGCGCTCATACTCGCGCATCTCCGGCGATATCTCGTTCGACGCGCACACATATCCCAGCCCCGTGCATGCCGCGGCCACGGCTCTTTCATGCTCTGCATTCGCATAGGAATGAAGCAGACAAATAGCGACCGCTTCCACGCCTGCTTTCTTTAACTGGATCGCCAGCCGTTTGAGTTCCTCTGGAGCGGGTGCGGAGAGAACCTCGCCCTCAAACGTAACGCGCTCGCTGACTCCGAATCGCAGTTCGCGTTCGCAGAGCACACGTCGCTCAGGTGGATCCAGCACGTAGAGCCGCTCCCGGTTTTGCCGGCCGATTTCGATCACGTCCTCGAACCCTGCCGTCGTCACCAGTGCCGTCCTCGCACCCTTCCTCTCGAGCAGCGCATTGGTCGCCACAGTGGAGCCGTGGACTACCTCCGGCCGACCGCCAATCCTCGCCAGCCCTTCCAAAATGACAGAAGCCGGATTCGACGGATTCGAGCGAATTTTGAAGGTTTCCAGGCCGGCCCCGTGGCGGGCGACAACGAAGTCCGTAAACGTGCCGCCTGTGTCGATCCCGACGCGAAGTCCTGGCCGGGTCGCCCTCAAACCTTTACCACCGGGAACGGAATCCCGTGCTCTCGAAAAGCTCTGTGAAGCTGCGCCCGAATGTCGGATCTCACCGGCGCCCGCTCCGCGACAGTGGCTACGTGAACCACCAGTTTCATCTGCATATGCGTGTGCAGCACACCGGGGTCGAGCAGCACTATCGGCGCAGGCTCGGGGAGCACGCCCTCGGTACGCTCCGCGATTGCCATGGCCAGCTCGGCGATCTGGTCGGGACTCGCTTCGTTTGCCGAATAGATATCGATTTCCGTCGAAACCCGACGTTCCGCCAGATGAAAATTGACGATATTCGCCGAAACCAGGTTTTTATTCGGAACCACAATTACTGTGTTTTGAAACGTCTGAATTCGGGTGGTGCGCCAGCCGATGTCGCTGACCGTACCCTCTTCATCCTTGGACAAACGAACGAAATCGCCGACCCGGATTGGCTCCTCTACCAGGATGTGAATCCCTGCGAAGAAGTTCGACAGCGTGTCCTGCAAAGCCAAAGCGACAGCCAGACCGCCGACACCGAGAGCCGTAAGAATCGGTGTGATTTGTACCTCAAATTCACTTAGAACCATCAGCAGGACAATGCTGAAGATCACCAGGTAAACCAGCGTTTTCGACAGCCCTGCGATCCGTAGGCTCTTGCGCTCACCGTAGACCGCCACCATCCGGACTGCGACAGCCGCGCCGACCAGTCCGATGCTGACAATGGTAAAAACGCCGATCGACTTCTGAGCCCAGTACTCGAATGTGCGCGGCGCCTGGGCGTTGTGAATCGCGATGGCCAGACCCGCGGCCAAACACCACAGCACCGATGGTCCGCGCACCGTTTCGAGAAAGAGCCGCCAGGCCTTCGACGACGCCGGCACCCGGCTGGCAAGCACCCGCAGCACAACTTGTCGAACCAGAAGAGCGATCAGCGTGGACACGCTGAATACCGTTACCGGGAGTGTCCAGGAGGCAAGCTGGGCTGGAGTCATCTTCAACCCGAGTATAGAACTTCGGGGTCAGCCGTCAGAACCGTATGCCGAGCATGAAATCCACCTGACCCCGGTTCAACGTATCGCTCCGATCCCCGTACCGTGTGTAGCGAAATTGCGGCTGCACTGAGATGCGCCGGGTCCACTTCCAGTCGATGCCACCGACAACGGTCGCACCAACGTCAACGCCCGCGCCTCCTCCACGCTTCGAGACCTGAGGAGTTGGGTTCCCGGAGAATACGCTTTCGTCCGTCGTAGTCGTCCACGTGTGGCGTATCGTATAACCCGTCCCAAGGAACGGTCGCCATTTTTCGTCACTTGTCCGGAAATAATATTTTCCGAGCAACGGAAATTCCCATGTATTTCCCACTGTGCGACTGCTAAATCGCTCGGGTACCTGCGGGTAATCGGGATTAGGGCTAAAACAAAGCTAAACGCCGTGCCCGTCCTGCGGTACAACGCATTCATTTCGACGCCAGGGCGCCCGTCCAAAAATCGCACTTCCACAGAAGGTCCAACAAGATAACGTTTGGATTCGTCGTTGAATCGCACCGGGTCAGTGAGCGGGACGCCGCCAATAACACCGACCTTCACACTCTGCGCCAGAGCAGCGGATGCAATCAGGAACGAGATCGCGAAAGTGATTCTCATGCACCGCATGAAGGGAATGCAGGTGCCACAAATTCCTGAGTGCGGAATCAGCTACTTCCGACGCGTACCCTGTGTTCGATCCCGCACACCTGTCTTTATCCGTGCCGCAGCCTGGGAAAGAAGCGCCCAACGCGGCTCATATATTCGATATACCGGTTGCCGAAGCGCTGGATCAGGTATTTCTCTTCCGTCGCCGTCCGCAGCGCCAGCAGCGTGAAGATCAGCCCCGCACAGAGTGGAATCAACCAGGTGCCCACAGCAAGCCCCAGGCTCAGCCCCACCATCAGAACGCCGGTATACATGGGATTCCGCACGAAGCGGTAGGGACCGTTGTCGACGAAAATAGCGTCTCGCCGTGTCACCACCGTGTCAGTCAGATTTCGCCCCAGCGTGTGAAACATCCAAATCACCCACGACGCAGCAAGACCAAATCCAACCACCCCCAGCCAGCGGAGCACTTCCGGCACCGGCACGCCTGTCGGTTCCACCCACGCCGCCTTTGATAACCATGCCGCAGTAGAACCGGCCGTGAGAAAGCCTGCCAGTCGAACACCGATCAGAATGGGCCAACCTTCCTTTGTGCGGTCGAGGGATTCGCCGGATCGTTGCGACCGGATTCGATAGAAGATGGCCACGAACAGGAACGAAAGGCTCGTGGCGATGAGGGTGTAGCGAATGGCTTCCGACATGAGTTAACTATAGTTAACTCATGTCGGAAAGTCAAGGTTAATCGGGCCACCTTAGAAGACGGCTCAGTACTTCAGATAGACCGTCTTGTAGTCGCTGTAGAACTCGAGGGCTGCGGGGCCCTGCTCCTTCGGCCCGAAGCTGGATTCCTTGGTGCCGCCAAACGGGAGCTGGTACTCGACTCCCGCGCTCGGGAGATTCACGGTCAGAAGGCCCGCTTCCATCCGGTACACAAAGTCGAACACGCGCGAGACATTCGTCGTCTGAATGGAAGCTGACAACCCCAGTGGAATGTCGTTAGCAATTCGCATCGCGTCCTCGAAGTCGCGCGCGCGCATAATCGCAAGCACCGGTCCAAAGATCTCTTCCTGCGCGATTCGCATCTGCGGCGTGACATCGGCGAAAACCGTCGGCTCGATAAAGAAGCCCTTGTCGAAGCCAGGTCCGGTGATCCGGTTGCCGCCGCACTTCGGCTCGCCACACTCCTGGCGGCCAATCTCGATGTACTTCAGGTTCGTTTCGAGCTGCTTCTGATCGATGGCCGGACCGATCTGCACGCCCGGCTCCATGCCGTTGCCGACCTTCAGCTTCTTAGCCGCTTCCGTCACAGCCGCTACAAACTTGTCGTAGATGGAATCCTCGACAATGGCGCGGCTCGTAGCCGTACACTTCTGTCCGGTCGAAAAGAACGAGGCATTCACCACGTTGTCGACGGCCGACTGGAAGTCCGCGTCGCCCAGCACAATGGTGGGATTCTTGCCACCCATCTCCAGCTGGATTCGCAGCTGCCGCGCCGACGCCTTCTTGTGCAGGGCGAGACCCACTTCGCAGGATCCCGTGAACGACACGGCCTTCAGTTGCTTCGCCTCAACCAGCGGATCGCCGACCTGTCCGCCCGAACCGGTGATGAAGTTCACCACGCCCTTTGGAATCCCAGCCTCATGACAGGCCTCAATCAGCCGCCATGCGCTAAGCGGCGAAACCGACGCCGGCTTCATGATCACGGTGTTGCCGCAGATCAGCGCGGGAGCGAGCTTCCACGCTGGAATCGCGCTCGGGAAATTCCACGGCGTGATCAGCCCCACCACCCCGAGCGGCTTGCGGATCGCGAACATATGAACGCGCTCACGCTCGCTCGGCACCTGAATTCCGTTCATCCGCGAGCCCTCGCCCGCAAAATACCGGAAAATGTTGATAGCGCGCCGAACCTCGCCTTTGGCTTCGGGCAGGGTCTTGCCTTCCTCGCGCGTCATGTCGGCGGAGATGCTGTCGAACTTGCGGTCGAGGATATCGGCCACTTTGTACAGATAGTTACCGCGGGCCGGTCCTGGAAGGCTGGCCCACGGACCGAAAGCAGCCTGAGCAGCCTCGGCGGCGGCCTCCACGTCAGACGCGGTCCCCTTCACATGCAGGCCGACCAGTTCGTCGGTATTCGCCGGATTGCGATTCTCAAAGGTATCCCCGGACACCCATTCACCGTTAATGTAATTGCGGAAAGTTTCGGTAGCCATATTCCTTTTGTCAGGTCAGTCAGAGAGAGAGGAGCCGGTTAGAACTTCACCTGCGGGTTCTCACGCTTCGCAGGATCGGTACGGAAATACGCGTCATTTCGCTGGAATCCGAAAAGTCCCGCGGTGAGATTGTTGGGAAATTTCTCGATCTCGGTGTTGTATTTTGTCACCGAGTCGTTGTAGCGGCGCCGGCTCTGCGCAATGCGATTCTCAGTGCCGGCAAGTTCGTCCTGCAGCCTGAGGAAGTTCTCGTTTGACTTGAGCTGCGGGTAATTCTCGGTGATCACCAGAAGCCGGCCAAGCGCGCTGTCCATTTGCTGGTTGGCCTGGATCCGCTCCTGCGGATTTCGTGCATTCAGCATTCCGGCGCGTGCGTTCGCAATCGATTCCAGCACTTCCTTCTCCTGCTTTGCGAACCCCTTAACGGTCTCCACCAGGTTGGGAATCAGGTCAGCACGGCGCTGCAGGTCGACATCCACCTGAGCCCAGGCCCCGTTGACGGCTTCGCGCTGCGTCACAAGTTCGTTTCGCCCGCTCATCAAAGGACCGCCAATGAGCAAAACAATCAGCAGCAGTGCACCCAGAACCACCAGAACTGCTTTCATAATCTCCTCAATTCTTACATGCGGTCGACAGCTTCAACCACCGTGGCGATCCCCTGCAGATATCGGGCGAACAGCGCTCCAGGTTCGACCACCGATTTCGGCTTGCGCTTTCCCTCGCGCAAATCGAGAAGCGTATCAAACGCCTCAGTCTCAATGCCAAAACGCGTACCCGCCGCAGCGATAACTTCCCTCCGGGCAAATTTCGGCGACTCGCCCGCGATCCGCAACGCATGCCGGAACAGCACACAGAACGTGCTCACCGATTCCGCCATCAGACGCAGCAGCAACAGGTTGTCGGACAGCATGCCGCCAGCCTTCTGCCTGAGCCGCAACATCTTCGCCCGGAGTTCATGCTCCACGTGCGCGCGATAGAACGCCGGATCGATCGATAAACCGCTGACCACGTCCTCACCATGCAGAATCACATGGCGCTCGCGGATGTCGTGAAACTCCATGGGGAATGAGTCGGTCGACGTGCGGACCTCGTCGACGCTCAGCAGCAGCGGCGACGGATTACGCATCTCACGCCACCAGCGGAAAACCGCTTCTGAATCGTGCAGTTCGGCAATTGTCACCTGCTTGAGTACGCACAGGATGTTGAAATCCGACAGCGCATCGCGACCCTCAGGCACCGCCCCGGAGCCATACAGCACGATCGACACAAGGCGTTCCCCATGCGCCTTACGCAATTTCTCGACGATTTCTTCCAGCAGCCGTTCCATAGTTACCAGTCGCTTGAAGCGCCGCCTCCTCCTGAATCTCCCCCGCCAAACCCGCCGAAACCGCCGCCTCCGGAGTCGTAGCCTCCAAACCCGCCGCCGCTTTGACCGCCATACGACGGCCTGTTCAGCATGTTGCCGAGAATCAGCCCTGCCAACAATCCGCCTCCTCCGCCACCACGATAGCGGCCACCACCACCACCGCGCATTCGACCAATCAGGAACAGCGCGAAAAGAAAAAACAGGAAGAGCAGCACGGGCACAGGAAGGTCACTGGAATTGTCGCGCTCCTTTGACTGTGGCCTGTCGCCTTCCTCAATGCTTACGCCCTTTGCCTTGCCGATCCGCTCGCCGAGGCGCTGGGCCGCGATGCGAAAAGCACCGCCATAATCGCCGGCGCGCAGCGGGGCTCGCATCTCCCGAAGCAGCGCGCCCGAAGCACCGTCAGTGATGACAGGTTCCAGCCCCCGTCCCACCTCCAGCCTGCTGTGCCGGTCGTCAATGGCGAACAGCAGCATCACGCCTTCCTGCGACTCTTTGGGCCCTATTCCCCACTGCCGGAAGAGTTCATTGGCGAAGTCCTCGAGTGGGGCACCGTCCACGGTTTTTACCGTGACAATCGCGATCTGAGCGCCCGTGGCCCGTTCGACCGCCGCGCAGTATCGATTGATCTCGGCGCGTGTGGGCGCGTCCATGACGCCAGCGAAGTCACTGACATAGCCCTGTGGCTGCAGCGACTTCGGATCCAGCGCACACAGACTCGCCGCAACCAGCACCAACCCGGCGGCCAGGCTTGCGAGCCGCGCTAACACCGCAATTGATCGGGCGTGAGTTCAATGCCCTGAACTCGTCCCAGCACCGTCGCGCCGATCTGGCGGCCGCTAAAGAAAGACTGCGCCAGTGTCTGAACCTCTTCGACAGCCACACCCTCCACCGCGTCCACCATCTCATCAATGGAGAAGAACCGGTTGAAGAACAGTTCCTGACGGGCGAGGTTCGACATACGGCTCGGCGTCGACTCCAGTCCAAGTGCGAGCGAGCCTTTCAAATGATCCTTGGCGCGCCGAAATTCCTCTTCCGGAACTTCTTCGTCACACACGCGGCGAAACTCATCCACCACCATGCCGACAACCTTTTTTACGTGCTCCGTGCTGGTCCCCGAGTACACCGCCAGACATCCGGCGTCGCGGTACAAGTTCAGTTCGGTGAAGATGGAGTACGCCAGACCGTGCTTCTCGCGCACATTCTGGAACAGCCGCGAACTCATTCCGCCGCCCAGAATGGTGCTCAGCAAATAGGCCGCGTAACGCTGCGGGTGTGCGATGGGCAGCGCCGGAACTCCGATGCACAGGTGCACCTGCTCCAGCGAGCGCTTGCTCTTCAGGACGTGCGGCGCCATCGTTTCCGGTAACGGCTCAGAGGGTGCCGTCGCCCCGGGAGGCAGATCCCCGAAGTACTTCGTGGCAAGGTCGACAATCTGCTGATGACTAATGCGGCCTGCCGCCGTAATCACCATGTTCGCCGGCACATATACATTGCTGTAATAAGAGCGAACCGCCTCCTGATTGAAAGAGCCGATCGTCGCTTTAGTCCCAAGAATCGAGCGGCCCAGCGGATGCTTCTTCCAGAATCGCGAAAAGAAGGTTTCGTGGACCAGATATTCCGGGTTGTCCACCTCCATCTTCAATTCTTCGAGAATTACGCTCTTTTCTTTCTCAATATCGTCAGGTTGAAAAACGGGGCGCAGCACCAGGTCCGACAACACATCGAAGCCGAGCTCCAGGTGATCGTCGATGACCTTGGTGTTGTAACTCACCAGTTCTTTCGATGTATACGCATCCAGGTTCCCGCCCGTGGAATCCACAACCTTGGCGATGTCTTCCGCGCTCCGGGTTTCGGTGCCCTTGAAGAGCATGTGCTCAATGAAGTGGGAGATGCCGTTCTCAGTGGTGGTTTCCCTGCGAGACCCGGAACCAATCCATATGCCCATTGCCACGCTGCGGACGTGACCCATGGGTTCGGTTATGATTCGGAGTCCGTTTGGCAGGATGGTGCGGCTGACGTCTCGTGTATTGGAAGTATCGGACGATTGCATCTATTAATACGGCCCTTAACTGTATTCTACCAGCCGTGCCTGATTTTCGCCGCAGACACAGTCGGCCGTTCCAGCTTCCCGATACAATAGAGACAGCATGGCCCAGGCATTAGCCGGACTGGAGTTGCGCGACTTACAACAGGCTCTGGGTCCTTCTCAGCCCGGATTCCGTGCGCGCCAGATCTATCAGGCCCTCTACCAGGCCAAAGTCCGCAGCATAGACCAGATCACCACGCTCCCCGCCGCCCTTCGCGCCAACCTCTCCGAAAAATTCGACATCGGCCTCCCGGGCATCGCATCTTACTTCGACTCCACAGACGGCACCCGCCGCTACTTACTCGAACTCGCCGACAACCGCACCGTCGAAACCGTCCTCATGCCGGAGGAGTCCCGCGACACCATCTGCATCTCCTCGCAGGTCGGCTGTCCCGTCGACTGCCAGTTCTGCCTCACGGCAAAAATGGGCATCGAACGTAACCTCACCGCCGGCGAGATAGTGGGGCAAATCCTGCTCGTTGCCGCCGAACACAAGCTCGATCCAGGCAGTTCGCAGCTCAACGTCGTGATGATGGGCATGGGCGAGCCCCTGCTGAACCTCGACAACGTACTGAAAGCCTCGCGCATTCTGCTGGATCCGGACGGAGTAGGCATGTCGCCGCGCCGGATTACGGTCTCTACTGCCGGCATCATTCCGAAGATCGCCGAATTTGCGAAGGAACCAAATCGCCCCAAACTCGCGATCTCGCTCAACGCTTCTCACGAAGACCAGCGCGTCGAGCTCATGCCGATCACCCGCAAGTGGCATTTGAAGGACCTGATCGAAGCCTGCCGCGCTTACCCTCTGCGCCCGTGGGAGAAGCTGACGTTCGAATACGTGCTCCTCGGCGGAGTGAACGATTCCGATGCCGATGCCCGCCGGGTGGTTCGCCTGCTGACCAACATCAACTGCAAAGTGAACCTGATCGCCTGGAATCCCGGCCCGGACATCCCCTACCAGCGCCCCGGCGACGAACGTGTCGCTTCCTTCCAGGAAATCGTGCGCCGATCCCTGCCCTGCTTCATTCGTCGCCCTCGCGGGCTAGACATCTATGCCGCCTGCGGTCAGCTGAAACGCACCACGGAACTGGTGACGCTCAGCCCGCTTGCACCTGCGGCACTCTGATGCGTATCATCGCCGCTGCCTGCTTCGCGCTGATCCTCGGAGGTTGCGCCGCGTCTCACAAGCCCGCCCCAAAATACGGCCTCGCCGCCGACCACTCCTTCATTGACATCGAGCCTGGCTGGCGACTGCGCGTGGTCACTCCACTGCTGAAATCCGGTGGCTATCGCGTCAGGACGGCCGCCACTTCCCCACAGCCAACCGGGGCCACTGTGGAACTACGCGCCGACTCCGACTTCCTTGGCTACGAACTGGCGTACTACACACTGGAGCCAAAAGCGCGCATCCGCCTCACGGACGTCGAAGCCACGCTCAACGGCAAAACCGAGCCACGCACGCAACCCACCGCAAAGCTCTTCGACTGGCCCAAAGACGCCCGATTCGTTCGCCTCGTTTTCCTGACGCGCGTCAGCACCGCCGACCACGACATGGCCGTGTTGACTGCGCGCCGCTTTGAGGACCTCGGCACCTGGACCCAAAAATTACAAAACGAACCGGACACAGCCTGCAAGTCGACTCCCTACTGCTCCTGGATTCCAGGCGGGATCGCGGTCACAGCCGAACGCCGCGACCCGCAGTCCAACGCGTGGCACCCCGCCGACCGCGCCGGTCGTCCCGCTCAGCGCTGAAGCCGAGCCTGCCTCACCGCGTGCCGCCACCCCGCAAACAGCTCCTCACGCCGAGCTTCGTCCATCTGCGGCTCAAAAACGCGCTCCCGAACCCACAGCGTTTCCAGCTCTTCCGGACCGCTCCACACCCCGACCGCAAGCCCCGCCAGATATGCCGCCCCCAGCGCCGTCGTCTCCACATCGAATGGCCGGACGATTGGCCTGCCCAGGATGTCAGCCTGAAACTGCATCAGAAAGTTGTTCGCCGACGCGCCGCCGTCAACGCGCAACTCCTCCACCTCTGATCCCGTGTCGGCCTGCATCGCATCCATCAACTCGCGAGTCTGGTACGCAATCGATTCCAGCGCCGCCCGGACAATATGCGCAGGCGACGTTCCCAGCGTCATGCCGGTGAGAGTCCCGCGCGCCGATCCATCCCAGTGCGGAGCGCCCAGCCCGACGAATGCCGGAACCAGGTAGACACCCCCGGTGCCCTCCACGGAACTGGCAATTTCCTCCGATTCCGCCGCAGATCCCAGGAACCGCATCTTGTCCCGCAGCCACTGCACCGCCGCGCCAGCGACAAACACGCTGCCTTCGATCGCAAACCCGGCCTCGCCGGACGTCGAAGCCGCGCGCGTCGCCAGCAGGCGGTTGCGTGACACAGGAACTCGCGTGCCATTGTGGAGCAGCGCGAAACAACCGGTACCGTACGTGTTTTTTGCCAGACCCGGCCGGAAGCAGGCCTGCCCCGCGAGCGCCGCCTGTTGATCCCCGGCAATCCCGGCAATCGGGATCGATTCGCCCAGGTGCTCCGGCGCCGTGTGCCCCACCACCTCGCTCGACCGCACAATCTTCGGCAGCATCGCACGGGGCACGTCGAACAGGGCCAGAAGCTCGTCATCCCACTCGCCGGTAGCCAGGTTCATCAGCATGGTGCGCGACGCGTTCGAATCGTCGGTCACGTGGCACGCGCCGTTGGTCAGGCGCCAGATCAGCCAGGTGTCCACCGTGCCGAACAGCAGTTCGCCGTCTTCGGCACGCGCCCGGGCTCCCGCCGTGTTTTCCAGAATCCATCGAATCTTGCTCGCGGAAAAGTACGCGTCCACCACAAGGCCCGTTCGCGCCGCGATGAACTCCGTTTTCGTCGCCGCGAGCTCCCGGCAGTAGTCGGCTGTCCGGCGGCACTGCCAGACAATCGCCGGCGCAACCGGCTGACCCGTCGCCCTGTCCCATACGATGGTGGTCTCCCGCTGATTCGTGATTCCCAGCGCCGCGACCGGCTCCCGAGCCCCAGCCATCACCGCTCGCGCCGATTCCAGTTGCGCCCGCCAGATCTCTTCGGCATCCTGCTCCACCCACCCAGGATGCGGATAATGGGCCGAAAACGGTACGGCTCGGATCGATACGCGATTGCCGCGTTCGTCATACAGGGCCGCGCGGGCCGACGTGGTTCCCTCATCGAGGGCGAGAATGTAAGGCACGCAGGCATTATATTCGCGCGAGCTTCTATAATGGGAGGACACATGTTCTTCCGCAGAGAGAAAACGAAGGTTGCCACGTTCGACGACCGGCTTAGCCGGCTGAAGGAGTTGGGGTTTACCGTACAGTCGGGTTCTGGCGGGACGATTGTGGCGAAATACGGCTGCTCGGCCGCGCTGCAGGGCAACCCTGACAACATCACAGGCGTCAGCAAGGCCGGAGTGATTGTCGGAAAAGAGATCGGATACCTGGTGAACGGCGGCTACCAGCAGTTCTTCGTCACCGATTCGGGCCGCAAGCTACCCGCCCTGGCACAGCAACTTCGCGCCCTTCACGATTTCCAGGAAGATCTGAAGGAAGGCCTCGGCCAGACCAGCCTGTACAATACTTCGCTCGGAACCATTTCCGACCGGCATATGTACGATCGCGTCGAAGACCGTGACAGCGGTCACACAAAAGATTTCGGCACCACCGAAACACACTAATACATACTAATACACACTAGTTTCGCCAAAACGTTTTGGCATTTTGCAGAATATCGGATTCCTGATATGCTGCTTTATTGTGAAGCCCCTGGCATTTCTGTTGTTTTTCGCCTCGTTTGCCACCGCGCAAACGTGCAGGACACCTGACTTTCCCTCCACCGGAACCGTCGACGGCGCACTGCAGCGTACCGACTGTTTCATCAGCGACTACCTGAAGGACTATCCCGATTTGCGTGTTCCGGCTCACGCCTGGAAGCTGATTGTGAAGAAAACAGCGGTGTACAAGATCCGCCTGGCTTCCGTCACCATGGATCCGTTCGTGCTTATTGCCGACTCCACAGGCACAATTGTCGATTACGACGACGACGGCGCAGGCGGAACAGATTCAGAATTGCTGATACAGATCACACCCGGCGAGTACACCGTCTTCGCGACGGTCGCGTACGGCGCTCTCGGCTCCTACAAATTGACCGGCGAATCGTCTCCGGTGCGGCAGTGCCGGCCCCAGAGCCTCACCATGTCGGTCGACGTCGATGGTGAAATCACTGCCAGTGACTGCCGTTACGCGGACCTGATTCCCATGATTTCCAGCCACAGCACGCTGGATACTTACAGCCTTGAGTCGAACCAGCCTTTCATTATGACGGCGCGAATGGACTCCACCGGCGTCGACAGTTTTCTCGGGATCATCGGCGGTGACGGGAAAGTCGTGCAGTTTGACGACAATAGTGGGGGCGGAAAGAACGCCAGACTGCGCCTCAGCGTACCCGCCGGAACCAGCGTTATTTACGCAACAACAACCGTGCCCGGCGCAGGATTTTACAAGCTTCGGGTGGACTCGGAAGATCGGCGCACCTGTGAAATCAAGACCATTAATCCCGGAAACACAACACAGGGGCAACTCGACCGCGACGGGTGCCGTTACCTCGACGCATTTAGCGGGTCGAAGGATGAGAGCCGCACTGCTCGATACAAGTTTGAACTTCGTCAGACCGTGCTGGTCAGGCTCGGCGTTTCCTCCACGGAATTCGACCCGTATCTGACACTGTTCGGGAGCGATGGGAAGGTGATCGGCGAAAACGACAACGCCGACCGCGGCACCACAAATTCCGCCGTCAACATCAGTCTCGCCGCGGGAACCTACACCGCAGTCGTTCGCGGGAACAGAAGCGGGGTTGGCATCTTCGAGGTCTCGCTCGGCACCGAAAACACGAAAACGTGCGAGTTGACGGCGCTGGCCATGCCCGGCGCCACCAACGGTACGTTGAACGCGTCGCAGTGTCGCTACCTCGACGTCACCACGCCGAGCGCCTCCACCTTCGCAGCCCAGATCTACAAGTTCACCATCGAAACACCGACGTTCGTGACAATCAACGCCACGGGTACCGGCTACACCCCGATCATCGACATCCAGAGTCCGACGGGCAAGCTGGTCTCCAGCTTCCGAACCGCCAGCAAACAGGAGCAGTTGCTGTTGCCCGGCGAGTACCGCCTGGTGGTCTGGAATCGCACCTCCGTCGGCAACTTCGCGATTGTGGCCGAAACGCGCGAACCCGCCAGCTGCCCAGCCCTCGAAATTGCGGTCGGCGCTTCCGCCACGGGCACCCTGAATGGACTCGACTGCATGCTGCGTGAACTGGTTGCGCTGCCCTCGCCCCAGTTTCCGGCCGATGTCTACACGTTCCAGCTCACTGAGCCGGATACCATCACCGCCACAGTCGTCGCGACAAAGGATGAGTTCCTGCCCGACGTCTACATCCTCGACGCGGACAGCAAAATCGTGAAAACCGAGCTCGACAGCGTGAAAGCGGAGTTGAAGCCGGGAACATACCGCGTCGTGGTCAGCACCTGGTTCACCGGCGGTGGCGACTATAAGCTGACGGTCGCTGGTGCCGTGCGCCCAACCCAGTAGCGCATATATTACAATCTCTCAACCTGTTACTTTCACTTGTAATCTCGCGCTGCGAGCCACGTCAATGAGGAGGGAGAACAGACACCAATGACCCGCTATCTGTCCACAATCGGCGTTTTTGTAGTCTTCACTACGCTTGCATCGGCCCAGTCCGTTCAAACCATGACCGCCAACATCCGGGGCGGCGGTGGTGACAGCGGAAAGTGCACCATCGAAGTTGAGGTCGACGGAGTAGCTGAGGTCGAGGTCCGTGGCGACCGCGGCTTCATGCGTACCCTCGAAGGTCAGCCCTCCACATGGCGACGCTTCGAATGCAACTCCGTGATGCCGCGTAACCCGGTCGACTTCCGTTTCCGCGGCATTGATGGCCGTGGTCGCGTGCAACTGGTACGTGATCCCTCGAGCGGCGGTGCCGTCGTGCGTATAGAAGACACAAAGGGCGGACGCGAAGGATATACGTTCGACCTCGAATGGAGAGGCGGGTCTGGCAACTGGGGCAATGACAACCGGGGCAATGACAACCGGGGCATTGACAACCGCGGCAATAACAACCGCGGGCCCATCGGGCGCGACCGTGGAGGCTACGACGACGACCGCCGCGGCGGTGGGTTCGGCAACAACTCGGGCCGCTTCGATATGCGACGCTCGGTAGGGCTGTGCCAGGACGTAGTCGCTGCCAAAGCCCGCCGCGAGAACGGCGTCCGGAACCCGAACTTCCGTTCCGTGAACGCTGAAGATATGCGCGGCAATCGCGACCGCATTGACGGCGAGTTTGAAGGCAATCGTGGCGAGTGGTATCGGTACTCATGTACGATAAACAGCGCCAACGGCGACGTGCGCAACGTCGAGATTCGGCGTCGCTGAAGAGAGAGGCTTAACCACGTGAGCGA
>JAWXCM010000321.1:0-32690 GCA_034408745.1 Bryobacteraceae bacterium | reverse complement strand
GTGATGGAAGGGTCAGTGGGGGCGGGCACCGGGACGTCGGCATTTGGCTGGAAGGGCGGGATCGGGACGGCGTCAAGGGTGCTTCCGAAGCAGCTCGGTGGCTACACGGTCGGCGTGCTGGTGCAGACGAATTTCGGTGGGATTTTGACGATGGGCGGCGCTCCGGTCGGCAAGGAACTTGGGCGATACAACTACAACACCCCGGGCGACGGGTCCTGCATGATCGTGGTGGCGACCGACGCCGAGATTGACGCGCGGGACCTCGGCCGACTGGCGGCGCGGGCCGTTTTCGGACTGGGGCGGACGGGCTCGGACTACAGCAACGGGAGCGGGGATTACGCTGTTGCATTCACCACGTCGACCGAGATGCGGACGCGACACGGAGAGCGGGGGCCTCGCACGCGGGCCATCCTGACACCCGAGGCCGTATCGCCGCTGTTCGAAGCGGCGCTTGAGGCGACTGAGGAGGCTGTCTACAACTCGCTGCTGCAGGCGACGAAGCAGGGTGATGTGGAGGCGATTCCAGTAGACAAGGTTCGCCAGATTCTGCGCAAGTACGGACATTAGATCCAGGTGGACGAAGGATGTCTCTAATCGACAGGAGACATGATGTCCGACGAACGTAAGCGTGAATCGGTGTGGGATTACCCGCGGCCGCCCCGGCTGGAGCCCTGCTCCCTGAGTCTGAAGGTGGAGTTTCGCGGGCGCACTGTCGCGGAGTCCAGCCGTGCGTGGCGATTGCTGGAGACCAGCCATCCGCCGGTGTACTACATTCCGGCAGTCGATGTCGCGATGGACCTGCTGAGAACCAACCCGACGCGCAGCTTCTGCGAGTTCAAAGGGCAGGCGCAGTACTGGGATATAGAGGTGGATGAGAACATCTCGACGGCCGCCGCCTGGAGTTATCGGACACCCTCACCGGCGTACGCCTCCTTACGCGACCATCTTGCCTTCTATGCCTCCCGTGTCGACGCCTGCTACGTCGGCGGGGAGAAGGTGCAGGCGCAGCCGGGCGATTTCTACGGCGGCTGGATCACATCGAACCTGATCGGCCCGTTCAAGGGGATCCCTGGCAGCCGGGGCTGGTAAATCTAAAATTTCAAACTACGGGGCGCTTCTAAAAACGGAAGTTGTTGAATTGATTAATTTTTAGAAATCTCTTAGGAACATTTCAACCCCTCCCTATTGAGACTGTCCGCAACCAGCCAGATGATTAGGCCACAACACATTCCCGTTTACGGGTAATGTCAAAAGGGACCCCCTCGGTTTCCCATTTGGGGAGTTGAAAGGACACAGTATGAGTTTTCGTCGCACGTCCGCGCTGATGGCGACTCTGGCGTTTGCGCTGATCGGCACAAGCGCCGCCTGGGCGCAGGAAGCACGTGGCACGATTAGTGGTCGCATCACAGACCCAACCGGAGCGGTAGTTCCGGCGGTTATGGTGCAGGTGACCAACAAGGCCATGGGCACCAAGTTCAACGCCCAGACCAACGAGTCCGGTGTGTATTCGGCCACGTTTCTGCTGCCCGGTGCCTACCAGGTGACAGCCGAAGTAGCTGGTTTCAAGAAGTCTCTCCGGGACAACATCGAGCTTCGTGTCAACGATGCGCTCGAAGTGAATCTTCAACTGGAGGTTGGCGCGGCTGACCAGAGCATTACGGTCTCGGCCGAGACGCCCCTCCTTAATACTACGAACGCGTCCATAGGCACCGTGGTAGACACCCGGCGCGTTGCTGAGCTGCCGACGGCGCACGGCAATCCGATGCAACTGATTGGCCTGGCGACGGGCGTCGGGTTCACGGGCGACATGCGCCTGGACCGGCCGTTCGAGCCGACCCACATTGTGGGATACACCATGGACGGTACGCGCGGTAACCGCAGCGACGTCATGATCGACGGCGTCCCTGCGACGGCTACTGCCAACGCAGGGCAGGTAATTGCTTCGTACGTGCCTCCGCCGGACATTGTGCAGGAATTTAAGGTGCAGACAGCGACGTTCGACGCCAGCTTCGGGCAGACCGAAGGCGGCGTGACGAACATCAGCCTGAAATCGGGCACCAACGACTTCCATGGAACGGCTTACTGGACCAAGATGGTTCCGGAGTTGTTCGCCAACGACTTTTTCGCGAATGCCACTCGCACTCCCCGCCCGGACTTCTACTATGACCGGTGGGGCGGTTCATTTGGCGGTCCCGTCCGGCTGCCGAAGATTTATGACGGCCGCAACAAGACGTTCTTTATGTTTGGTCACGAGGGAATACTGGAAGGTCGGCCGCGCAACAACGGCACGGCCACGGTTCCGACGGAAAAGTTCAAGCAGGGCGACTTCAGCGATCTGCTGAAGATCAACAGCAGTTACCAAATCTACAACCCGTTCACGCGGCGTGCGGCCGCCGGTGGACGGTTCCAGATGGATCCGTTCCCGAACAACATCATTCCGGCGAATCTGATCAATCCTGTAGCGAAGGCGGCGCTGCAGTACTTCCCGACGCCACGCAGTACCGGCAACGCGGATTTCACGAATAACTACCAGCGCCCGGAACTAATTGAGCAGGCCGATTACAAGACGAACTCGCTTCGAGTAGACCACGTGTTTACCGACAAGCACCGCATCTATGTGCGTGGTTCGTGGTACGACCGTACGTCCAGTTACAACAACTTTTTCGACAATCTGGCGACGGGCGAGTACTTCCAGTTCATCTCGCGCGCAGCCGTGTTCGACGACGTCTACACGCTGAATCCGACCACCGTTCTGAACGTCCGGTACGGCTACAACCGGTTCATCCGGGTAACAAACGCGAATGCGGAGCAGCATGGCTTCGACCTGACATCGCTGGGTTTCCCGGCGGCGTACGCAAACGCGATTTCGCCGGACATTCGGCGGTTCCCGCGCTTTGACATCGCTGGCTACCAGGGGACCGGCATTGGTGGCGAATACCGCCCGAACGACACGCACTCGATCAATGCGACGATCAACAAGTCGATTGGCGGGCACTACATTAAGAGCGGCACGGAGTTTCGTTCTTACCGCGAAACGGACGTCTTCTTTGGTAACGACATGACGGGTCGTTTCAACTTTGACGGCTCGTGGGTGCGTGGTCCGCAGGACAACTCTCCGGGCTCGCCGAACAACATCGGTCAGTCGTTTGCGCAGTTCCTGCTGGGGATTCCGACCGCCTCGAACAGCCTTGTGGCGCGGAACGCGAGCTATGCCGAACAGTCGACTTCATGGGGCTTTTTCGTCCATGACGACTGGAAGGCGACGTCGAAGCTGACGCTGAACCTCGGTGTTCGGTGGGAGTTTGAGACTCCTCTGACGGAGCGGTTCAACCGGACGGTTCGCGGCTTCGATCCGAATGCGGCCATGCCGTTCGCAGCGGCTGCACAGGCTCGGTACGCGGCCAACCCGACTCCGGAAGTGGCTGCGTCGGCATTCCGGATTGCCGGCGGACTGACGTTTGCCGGTGTCAACGGGCAGCCTCGCGGTACGTACAACACGCCCAAAACCAACCTGATGCCCCGCTTTGGACTCGCCTACAAGCTGACCCAGAGCACGGTACTGCGCGGCGGTTACGGAATCTACTATGGCTTCCTCGGACAGAGGCGCGGCGACGTGATCCAGACCGGATTTAGCCGGAATACGAATTTGATTCCGTCGATCGACAACGGCCTCACTTTCCAGTCGACGCTGTCCAATCCGTTCCCGGACGGCATTCTGGAGCCGGTGGGCTCCGCCCAGGGGCCGCTGACGTTCGTCGGCCAGAGCGTCACCTTCTTCAACGAGAACCCGATTCCGCCGTACATGCAGCGGTGGCAGCTCGGGTTACAGCACCAATTCCGTGGTGGCTGGGTTTTGGAAACCAGCTACGTGGGCAACCGTGGCACTCACCAGGAGATGAGCTACAACCTGAATGCGACTCCGCTGCAGTACCTGAGCACCAGCCCGGAGCGTGACAACACGCGGAACAATTACCTTTCGCAGAACGTTCCAAACCCGTTTGTTGGTCTGCTTCCGGCGGGTGCCAGCTCAACATTCACGAATGCGAACATCGCGCGCGACCGCCTGCTGCGGCCTTATCCGCAGTTCGATGCGATCAACAACTCGCGTTTCGACGGGTACAGTTGGTACCACTCGCTGCAAGTCACGGGCGAGAAGCGCTTCAGCAAGGGCTACACACTCAGCGCCAACTACACGTGGTCGAAGTTCATGCAGGCCAACGAACTGCTGAACGCGCTCGATGTCCGGCCGACGGAAGCCATTTCCGACGTGGACCGTCCGCACCGTCTGACAGTCAGCGGTATCTGGGAACTCCCGTTCGGCAAGGGCCGTGCTTTCGCGGGCGGCATGAACCGGGTCGGCAATGCGCTGGTCGCCGGCTGGCAGTTCAGCGGTATCTACTCCTATCAGAGTGGAGCGCCGTTTGGGTTCGGCAATGTGATCTTCCGGGGCGACGTGAAGAACATTGCGCTTCCGGCCAGTGAGCGGTCCGTTGCACGCTGGTTCAACACGGACGCTGGTTTCGAGAAGAACGCCAACAACCAACTTGTGAACAACGTCCGCACGTTCCCGCTGCGGTTTAGCGGTCTTCGTGGCGAGGCGATCAACAATTATGACTTCTCCTTGTTCAAGAACAACAAGATCGGCGAGAAGTTCACTGCTCAGTTCCGTGGAGACTTCCTGAACGCGTTCAACCACCCGCTGTTCACGCTGCCGAACACGAACCCGACTCAGGTTCAGTTCGGCACGATTCAGGCGTCAACGCAATCGAACTACCCGCGCCGTATCCAGCTCACCTTGAAACTGATCTTCTGATTTCAGAGGTGGGGTATCGGCGTCACCAGCTCAAGGACGGTGATTTGAAAGCTGAGTGCGCGGACCTTGTCGATTTCCCGGTAGTTCGCGTCGATGAAGGCGCTGATGGACGGGAACCGCAGGCGGGAGCGGTCGCTGTTTGGCCACACGGTCAGGACCTGATCTTCGGGCAGGAGCTGCCAAAGAATGTACTTCGGCGGATGGGCCTGGAGCTGGGACAGAGCTCTGGCCTCGTCAGCGGCCGACATCATGCCGGGCTGCAGATAGGAATACGCGGTCGGGTTCCGGGTATCGAGCACATAGCCGAGCACGGGCATGTACGGAAATGTGAACGCGCTGGCGCCGGCAGGTACCCGGGCGGCGAGCTTTTCGTAGGCGTCGGCACTTTCCGGCAGGTGGCGGAGTACACCCACGCGGGTGGGGAAAATGGCGAAATGGTCGGTCTGCTGGATCAGCAGCATGATGTAGACCAGTCCGCCGCCGCAGAAGATGAGGGCCACGGTTGTTGCGGCGAGGCGCGGCAACCGGGCTGCCCAGACCGCGCCCAACGCAAAGAGCAAGGGCGCCACGTAGAGCAACTGGTTGACGTCCCACCTCGGCCAGGACGTGATAAACAATCCGGCTGCTACCAGGCCCAGCAGGACTCGAACGGGCTCCGGACGCCGAACGGCCTGCCAGAAAGTGAAGGCCACCATGACAGGCAATCCCACAGCGGGCAGCACCAGCCGCAGGGAGATGGCGAGCGACCAAAGTCGTTGAAACGTGGACAAGCCTGGCTTCAGGAAGGGCAACCCGCCGGGATAATACCCATAAGGCACGGCGTTCGCCTGGGCATAGCGGCTCGATGCCCAGACAAGGCTGTCGAGCATCGGCCCGAGCGCGCCCTGGCTTATCAGCCACCCGACCTCGGGGAGGCTGAACGCCAGAGCGCCCGTGGTGAACGGGATCGCGATGCGGCGGCGTGTGCCCGGCATCGACAGGATTCCGACGAAGAGGAGCACCAGCGGGATCACGAAGGAGGTAGTCGTCCCGGCGGCCGCGGCCAGCAGCAGACCCGCCAGCAGAGGCTTCCAGCGCGGCGGGCTTTCCTCCGACGCTGACTCGACGAGCAGCCAGGCGCCGGTCATGAAGAGACCAGCGCTGAGCCAGCGGTGACCAATCGTGAATCGATACAGAGAGTAGATGGAGAAGCTGAAGAGAGTGAACGCGGCGACGATCCCGGTGCGCCATTCCGCCAGACGTGACGCCAGGCCGAAAACGCCGAGACAGACCAGGCCGAACGACACGGCAACCGAAAGCCGGAGCATCGGCAGGTTCTTGCCGAAGATGCCCTGAAGCGCTGCCTGGATCTGGTACACCAGCGGACCGGTGAATGCGAAGAAATCGCGGTAAGGGACTTCGCCGGCGAGCAGGCGTTCGGCGCCCTCCAGGTAGATGCCCTCATCCATGGAGGGATGAAAGATATCCCCCGTCAGGGCAAAAACCGCCGTTGCAGAAGCCACGAACACAACAGCCGCGAGAGCGGGCCGAAGCCAGCGCGGGCCGGCGGAAGGTGTCTCCATTACACAGGCAAGTATAGCCTCACGGTTTAGCCGCGCCCGGCACGGGGAAGTTCTTCGAGGCGTCGTCGAGGACCAGCACCCAGTCGCTGCCGAAGCCCTCGGAAGGGCAGGTGAATTCGTGGGTGCCGGTGTTGTCGAAGCTGCCGCCGTCCTGCGTGGTTCCTGTCCGTGGATTGAACCACGTCGCTTTCACCTTCGTGCCCGAAATCTTGCCGAGGCTGGCGGTGAACTTGCGACCCATCGCGCTGTAGATGAAGGCGTAGCCGTCGCCGCGGGTGGCGCTGATGCGGTCGAGCCCGGCAAGCTGGTCGGTTACCAGGGACTGGTCGGGGACGCGGGAAAGGTATGGGCGCGATTCGACCAGGGCTCGGACGTACTGCATCTGGGCGGCGCCGGGTCGGTGCATGGCTTCGTTCCAGTAGAGGAGGGGGCCGTTGATGGGCTTGCGGCCGGCGGCGTACATCTGCCAGACGGAGTGGTTGCCGTAGGTGTGGCCCGCGGCTCCTGAGAAGACGTCCCACCAGGCTCGCTGGCGGATGTGGGCGTCGAAGGAGTAGCCGTTGTCTTTCGCACGGAAGGCGAGGGGGTGGTCCTCGTACAGCGGCTCGCCGTCGAGCACGGGCTTGATGGGCGTGCGGTTGTAGTCGGCCGCGATCTTCGCCCACGGTTCGGTCTTGTCGCCGAGACCGTGCCCGGTCTGGTGCATGTTGAAGTCGAGCCACTGGTCATTGTGGAACCAGGTGGAAGAGGTGCCGCCGCCTCGTGGATGGAAGCTCATCAGGACGGCGTCGTAGTCTTCCTTGCCTGCGACGCCGATGGCTATGCCCTTTGCCATGTTGCGCCAGGACTGTTCGATCCCATCGGCGGTACGGTCGCCGCCAAGGATCCAGATGACGCCCTTCTTACCGAAGCGTTTGCCGAGGAACTCGCCGTAGTTCTGCGCGTTTTCAGGCGTGATCCAGGCGAAGTCGCGAGGCGGGACGTTGCGGATCCAGCCGCCCCAGGTGGGCAGCAGTGCGACGTAGAGGCCACGGGCGTTGGCCTGGTCGATGATGTACTCCACGTGATCCCAGTAGTCGTATTGCTGCGGGTTGCCTGAATTGTTGCCGGGCGTGATCGCGGGCCGGGTTGGGTCCTTTTCGATGAGCGGGAGGTCGCCCTGGGCGTTGGGGTCGTTGATGCCGTCGAGCTCGGCCAGCGCGACGGCCTGGATGGCGGTGTACTTCTGGCGGGCTCGCAGGTCCAGGTACTCGACTGCCTGCTTGCGGTCGAGCCGGTGGAACAGCTCCCACGCAGTGTCGGCCAGATAGAAGAAAGGCTTGCCGTCGGCGGTCACCAGGAAGCGGTGGTTGTCGCTGACGCGGAGCTTTGGCAGTTCGGCGGCTGCGACCGGCAGGGCGAGGGCGCCGAGAAGGGCCGAGGTGAGGAGAAAATGTGCGCTCGACATAGAGGAGACTGGGTTTAGCGTATCATTGCTGCGTTATCCTGAGAGGACTGCGGATGTGGCGAAATTGGCAGACGCGCCAGACTTAGGATCTGGTTTGGGAGACCAAGTGCAGGTTCAAGTCCTGTCATCCGCACCACGGCTTTCCTTCGTAGTCCATTCGTGCTACTCTGCCCATGTTCCAAAATGAAGCTGTTAATTGTCCTTCTTCTTGTTGTCAGCACGTTATTCCCCCAGGAAACGCGACTCGGTCCTGCCCCTTATCTGCCGGAGGCGGACTCTAAGAAGGCAGATGGCGCGCGCTCGGCGGCTGCGCCGGCAGCGATTCCGAACACCTGGTACAACATCTCCACCCGCTCTATTTCGCAGCTTGCGTACCTGAACGACTACGCCCCGGCCACCGGTATCGCGCTGGGGTTCACGGGAAATGTAGCCACGGGCGTCGCTGGGGATACGTCGGCCGCTTACAAGCAGGCGGTGATCAACAGGGTGAACTACTACCGCGCGATGGCAGGGGTTCCGGCGAACATCACCCTGGGTTCGACGTTGAACAGCAAGTCGCAGTATGGCGCTCTGATGATGGCCGCCAACCAGTTGATCTCGCACACGCCGCCGACGTCATGGATGTTCTACACGGCTGACGGCGCGGCGACACTCGGCAAGTCCAATGTCTGTCAGGGTATGTTGACCGATCCGGGCTGCGTGGAAGAGTACATGGCGGATCAGGGATCGACGAACGGCGTTGTCGGACACCGGCGCTGGATTCTCTACACGCGGCAGCTGCAGATGGGCACTGGTGACGTGCCGCACGCCATCCCCGGATTCGTGCCCAATCTCTGGAATGCGCTTTATGTTCTGGACACGTTCCTGCCCGCTGAGCCCGCGATTCGGGATGGTTTCATTGCCTGGCCGCCCAAAGGATATGTTCCGTATCAGCTGAATTTTCCGCGCTGGTCCTTAAGTGTCTCTGGCGCTGATTTGTCGGCGGTAGTGCTGAAGGTGAGGAAGAACGCCGGAGCGTTCACCACGCAAACGTACGAGACGCCTGTCGTGGGCTACGGCAACAACACAGTTATCTTCAATCCCGAGGGACGTGACGTCAACGGCTGGAATACATACACCCCGGCTGCGCCGGCCTCCGACACCACATACACGGTGTCGGTTGAGAACGTGAAGCTCGGCAACGTGGTGCAGCCAGCCTATGTGTACGACGTGATCGTGTTCGATCCGTCAACGACTCCGGCCTCGACCTGCACGCCGAGCATCACGAATTACAACGCCACCTCGGGATACCAGAACGTCACCATCAACATCTCGGGCGGAACTTGTGGTGCGTGGACGGCCGCTGGTGGCGCGTCATGGTCGGGCATTTATCCGTCGACCGGCACGGGCACCGGTTCCACGACGCTGACGATCTACCCGAACTTCACATCCGCCACGCGCACCACCTCCGCCGTGGTCGGAGGAGTGCCAATCACCATCACACAGCCTTCGGTTGGCGGGACGGCGGATCAGCGTTTTGTCGGTCAGCTGTACTATTACATGCTGGGCCGCATCGCGGGTACGTCGGAGATCGCCAGCCAGGTGGCACTGCTGCCCACGCTCGGGCGGGCCGGAATAGCGAATAGTTTTTTGAATTCTGCCGAGTTTAGCTTAAAGTCAAGGTATATTGCCGGGCTTTATGTGGGATTGCTGAATCGCGATTCGGAATTCGGGGGATGGCAGTTCCAGCGCAACGCCCTGCTGAACGGCATTGCGACCGCTACCAGCCTGGTGACGAACTTTATCAACTCACCCGAGTATCTGCTGCAGCACCCTGGCCAGACTAATGATCAGTTTGTTCGGATGCTGTACGCTCAGGTGCTGCTGCGTACACCGTCGCAAAGCGAAGTCGACTTTCAGGTGGCGGCGCTGGCGGGGTGGAACCGGACGGCAATGGCCTCGGCCTTCCTGAGTGGGCCCGAGTTTCAGACCGGTACGGGTCCGAGACTGCTGTCCTTCCTGTTCTATGCAACGCTGCTGAACCGGGATCCAACTGCGGCGGAGATGACGGCGATGGTCACCTCGCTCACCGCAGCCTCGGAAGCGCAGCGCGTAGCTTTGCTCAATTCGATTCTGACGAGCCCCGAGTATCTGGCACTGCTTCAATAGACGAGCGGACGCCGCTACGATGGAAGGGTGAGCGAGAGTTCCGAATCCGTGGTGTTGCGGCTTGCGCAGGAGTGCGGGTTTGAGCTGGCTGGAATCGCGCCTGCCCTGCCGCTGGAAGCGGAAGCCTCACAGTTTCTAAGCTGGGCTTCGCGCGGTCTGGCCGGCGAGATGGCCTATCTCACCGATCACCGGGTATCGCTTCGCGCCGACCCTCGCACGCTTCTGCCGTCGGCCCGCAGCGTGGTCTGTGTGGGCCGGCTCTACAATCAGCCAGGATCGGAGCCGGTGGCGCGCTACGCCCGTGGCGACGACTATCACGACGTCCTGCGGCGGGATCTGGAACGTATGGCTGCTGCGATGCAGGATGCGCTCGGCCCTTTCGAGTACAGGATCTGCGTCGACACCGCGCCGTTACTGGAACGGTCGTACGCGCGGGCGGCGGGGATCGGGTGGATCGGCCGGAATACCTGTCTGATTAATCAGCAGCTCGGCTCCTACGTCTTTCTTGCGGAGATCCTGGTGTCGCTGCCGCTGTCGGCTGATGCGGTGGGACCGGCGCCGGATCGGTGTGGGACTTGCACTCGCTGCATCGATGCCTGTCCGACGGAGGCGATTGTGCCTGGCGGCCTTCGGACGGAGCTCGATTCCACCCGGTGTATTTCCTATCTGACAATTGAATATCGGGGCGATATTCCGGAATCGCTGGGAATTCAGCACGGCTCGCTCGCATTTGGCTGCGACATTTGCCAGGAAGTCTGCCCGTGGAATCGGAAAGCTCCGTTTGCGGAGTGGCCGGGCGGTCCGGTGCCGTCGGATCTGGAGTCGCTGGCGTCGCTGTCGGCGGAAGAGTTTCGGGCTGTGTTTCGCCGGACTCCCGTGTGGCGGACCAAGTACCGTGGTCTGCTCCGGAATGTGGCTGTGGCGCTCGGCAATTCGGGTGACTCGCGGCACCGGGCTGCGCTGGAACGGCTGGCGAAATCGGAAGATGAAATGGTTCGACGCCACGCCGGGCGTGCGCTGCATCAGCTGGAACAGGAGGCTGTGGTTTGAAAACTGTCCTGACGCTTCTTTTGTTGGCTGCGGGAATCTCAGGGGCCGCAACTCCCGATCCGCCTTTACCTCCGGCGTTCGAACATTTTTATAATCTCGAGTTTCCGAAGGCAGTCGCGTCTTTCCGCGCCGAGACCGTGAAGCAGCCCCTGGATCCCGATGCCTGGAATAATCTGGCGCAGGGGCTGTTGTATTCGGAGATGTATCACGCGGGCGCGCTCGAAAGCGAGCTGGTGAACGGCTCGAACCCGTTTGTACGCCGCGAGAAGATGGAGCCGAGCGCGGAGGTCGCGCGGGACTTCGACAACAGCGTGGCAAAGGCGATGTCGCTCAGTCAGGACCGGATCGCGAAGAACCCGAAGGATCGGGATGCGCTGTACGCGCTCGGTGTCACATACGGGCTGCGCGCGAACTACAACTACCTGGTTCGAAAAGCCTGGATGGATTCGCTGAAGGATTCTTCGCAGGCGCGCAAAATGCACGCTGAGGTCGCGGCGATCGATCCGAAGGATGTGGACTGCCGGCTGGTGCAGGGGCTCTACGACTACATTGTGGGAAGCCTGCCGTGGCACATCAAAATGCTCGGATTTCTGACGGGGTATCGCGGCGATCGGGAGGCTGGCATCAAAACGATCAAACTCGTCGCGGCCGAGGGCAGAACGAATCGGTATGATGCGAGGCTGATCCTTGCGGCGATGTATCGGCGCGAGCGCCGCCCACTGGAAGCATTGCCGCTGCTGCGGAGTTTATCGGCGCGATTTCCGAGGAATTATCTGTTCCGCCTGGAGATGGTGCAGATGTACAGCGACGCGGGTGACATGGATCCGGCTGTGCAGGTGCTGGACCGGCTGGAGGCGGAGAAGCGCGCAGGCGACTCCGGACAGAGCGCGCTGTCGCTGGAAAAGATCGCCTACTATCGAGGCAATTTGTTGTTTTGGTATCGGGACTATGCGGGCGGAATTGCCAGTCTGAAACGGGCGACCGCGGGAGCGGCGGATCTGGATCTGCATACGGCTGCCATGTCGTGGCTGCGGCTGGGGCAATGCTACGACATGCGCGGCGAGCGCGCCGCGGCAAAACAGGCCTACCGTCAGGCGGTGCAGATCGGGCCGCAGACGGATGCTGCTAAAGAGTCGAAGAATTATTTTAATTCGGCCTATAAACGGTCGTCCAATATGTAAACGGGCGCCGGCGGATGAGTGTACCGGCGCCCCGCCTCCGCTCAGGCTTCGAGCGTGGCGTTCATACTGATCTCCGCGTTAAGCAGCTTTGAAATGGGACAACCGGATTTAGCATTCTCTGCGGCCTGATCGAATTTCGCCTTGTCCGCGCCGGGTATTTTCACCTTCACCTCCAGGTGGCTGGATGTGACCACAAATCCGCCGTCCTTTTTGTCGAGGGTTACGGTCGCGGTGGCCTGGATGGAGTCGGCGGTCATGCCCGCTTCGCCGAGCTGGCCGGAAAGCGCCATGGCAAAGCAGCCAGCGTGCGCGGCCGCAATCAACTCTTCCGGGTTCGTACCCTTTCCCTCTTCGAACCTGGTACTGAAGGAGTACTGCGTGTTGTCGAGGACGCCACTTTCCGTGGAAATCAAGCCTTTGCCGCCCTTCAGATCGCCATTCCAGACTGCTGTCGCGTTTCGCTTCATACAGGTATTCTAGACCGCGGACGCAGGCCAGACAGGGGACGCAACGGTGACACGGCGGCACGTTCCACCGGACATGGACGGCAGGGTGCACTTTGTGCAGGTGCTGCGGTACATTTAGATCAGTTTCCCGTCCGTTAACTACGAACCCTCTATGCGAATTGCAACCCTCGCTTTACTTTCTCTGGTGTCCGCGTTGACCTGCGCGGGCCAGGCCGGATTCAGCCCCGAAGCGCTCGACCGGAGCGTCAATCCCTGCACCAACTTTTATCAGTTCGCCTGCGGTGGCTGGATGAAGGCCAACCCGATTCCCGCGGACCAGTCGACGTGGGGCCGCTTCAACGAACTGGACGAGCGAAACAAATCGATCTTGCGCGACATTCTGGAGACCAGTGCGGCGAAGAAGACTCGCACCGCGGTGGAGCAAAAGATCGGGGACTATTACCAGGCTTGCATGGATGAGAAGGGGATTGATGCCAAAGGCATCGCCCCGCTGAAGCCCATGCTGGACCGGATTAACGCACTGAAGGACAAAAAGGAACTGACGGGCGAGTTGATCCGGCTGCATCAGGCAGTGGTCGACGTGATGTTTAATCTGACGTCGGGACAGGATTTTAAAAATGCGCAGGAAGTGATCGCGCAGCTCGACCAGGGCGGCATTGGGCTGCCGGAACGCGATTACTATTTCAAGGACGATGAGAAGTCGAAGGGGATTCGCAAGGCATATGTCGCACATGTTGCGAAGATGTTCGAACTTGCCGGCGACAAGGCGGATATCGCGGCGAAGAAGGCCGATACGGTGATGAAGCTGGAGACGGCGCTGGCGAAGGGACATCTGGATGTGGTCTCGAGGCGCGATCCGCAACTGCTGGATCACAGGATGCCGGTGAAGGATCTGGTCGCGCTGGCACCGTCCATCGACTGGGCGCAGTATCTGCCCGCGATGGGGGCCAAAGAGGCAACGCTGAACGTCGCGGTGCCGGAAGCGTTCAAGGCGCTCGACGCACAGATCCGGGCCGTGCCGCTGGATGATTGGAAGGTGTACCTGTTCTGGCACGTAATTCACTCCGCTTCGCCGCTGATGCCGAAGGCGTTTGGCGACGAGAACTTCTCGTTCTACGGCCGAACGCTGACGGGCGCAAAGGAACAGCGTCCGCGGTGGAAACGCTGCGTCCAGTTTGTCGACGGCGATCTGGGTGAAGCGCTGGGCCGGCGGTACGTGGAGCTGACCTTCGGGGAGAAGGGCAAGGACCGGACGCTGGCGATGGTGCAGGCGCTGGAAAAAGCGTTGGCGGAGGATATAGACAAGCTGGACTGGATGACGCCGGAGACAAAGAAGAAGGCGCTGGAAAAGCTGCACTCCATCAGCAATAAAATTGGATTCCCGGAGAAATGGCGCGATTACTCGGCGCTGGATATTAAGCAGGGGGATGCGGTCGGCAACAGTTTCCGTGCGAATACTTTTGAATTCAGGCGGCAAATGGCGAAGATCGGCAAGCCCGTCGACAAGAATGAGTGGTTCATGTCGCCGCCGACCGTGAATGCCTACTACGATCCGCAGAACAACAACATCAACTTCCCCGCCGGAATCCTCCAGCCTCCTTTCTACGACAACAAAATGGACGACGCGGTTAACTTCGGCGCGATTGGCGCCGTCATCGGACATGAACTGACGCACGGGTTCGACGATCAGGGCAGTCAGTTCGACGCGAAGGGCAACCTGGCGAACTGGTGGACCGAGAAAGACATGAAGGAATTCCAGCGCCGAACCGAGTGCTTTGAGAAGCAGTATGCCAGCTATACGGCGACCGAGGAATTGAAGCTCAACGGGAAACTGACGCTGGGTGAGAACACCGCGGACAACGGTGGACTGCGCATCGCGTACATGGCGCTGGCGAATACGATTGCCGGCCGGTCGCTGGGCAAGACGGACGGCTTCACGCCGGAGCAGCGTTTGTTTTTAGGCTGGGGACAGATCTGGTGTCAGAACCAGAGGGCTGAGGTGGCGCGTCTTCGTGCGCAGACCGACCCGCATTCGCCCGGTGAGGCTCGTGTGAATGGCACGGTCACGAATATGCCCGAGTTTCAAAAGGCCTTCGCCTGTACGGAAGGTCAACCGATGGTCGCCGGCGCAAACGCGTGCCGGGCATGGTAATTCAAACGGAGAGAGGAGCGGATCACTTGCGTCGTCTGATATTAATGAGTGCGTTTGCGTGTTCGTGTGCGCTGGCCCAGACCACGGGCTTCAGCATAGCGAGCATGGATAAAACGGCCGATCCCTGCACCAACTTTTACCAGTATGCGTGCGGAAGCTGGATGAAGGCCAATCCGATTCCCGCGGAATATTCCCGCTGGGGACGATTCAATGAACTTTCGGACCGCAACCAGCGGATCCTCAAAGACATTCTGGAAACAAGCTCGGCCAGGACCACGCGTTCGGCGATTGAGCAGAAAATCGGCGATTATTACCAGGCCTGCATGGACGAAGCGGGAATCGAGAAGGCGGGAACCGCGCCGCTGAAACCTTTTCTGGACCGGATTACCGGAATCAAAGAGAAGAAAGACGTGGCCGACGTTGTTGGGAAGATGCATCGCGAGGGCATCGGTGCGTTCTTCGGGCTCGGCGCTGGTGCCGACTACAACAACTCGAAGATGACAATCGTCCATGCCGCGGAAGGCGGCTTGTCGCTGCCCGACCGCGACTATTACCTGAAAGAAGACGCAAAGTCGGCCGATATTCGGAAGAAATACGAACAGCATGTGCAGAAGATGTTCGTGCTGCTCGGCTACAGTGAGGAAAAGGCGGGCGCGGCCGCTAAGACGGTTCTTGCCGTGGAAACCGCGCTGGCAAAACCGGCTGCGGACCGTGTGGCACGCCGCAATCCGCTGAGCCGGAATCACCCGACGGACGTGATGGCGTTCATCGGGTCGGCGCCTTCCTTCAACTGGATCGGGTATTCGCGGGGACTCGATCTGCCGCGGATTCAAAACCTGAATGTCTCGAATCCGGACTACTTCAAGGCGTTCGACAAGACCTTCGCAGACACCAGCCTCGACGACATCAAAACGTACCTGGCGTGGCAAGCGCTGAACGCAAACGCGGCGGCGCTGCCGAAGCGGTTCGAGGAGGAGAACTTCGATTTCTTCCAGCGGACATTGTCGGGGACCAGGGAGATGCGGCCGCGCTGGAAGCGCTGTGTTTCCTCAGTTGACGGCGATCTGGGTGAGGCTCTGGGACAGAAGTATGTGGAACTGGCCTTCGGCCCGGACGCGAAGCAACGAATGGCGGTGATGATCGCCAATCTGGAAAAGGCTCTGGTGCAGGACATCAACACGCTGGACTGGATGACTGACGAGACCAAAGCCCGTGCGCTCGGCAAACTGAAGGCGATTCAGAATAAGGTCGGATATCCGGAGAAATGGCGCGATTACTCGAAGCTGCAGATTAAGGCCGGTGATTATCTGGGCAATTCGCTGCGATCCAATGTTTTCCAGCGCCAGCACAATCTGGACAAGATCGGCAAGGCTCCGGATCCGAAGGAATGGGGCATGTCGCCGCCGACGGTGAACGCGTACTATTCGCCGATGCAGAACAACATCAACTTCCCGGCGGGAATTCTGCAGCCTCCGTTCTTCGACGTCAAAATCGACGATGCCGTGAACTACGGCGGAATCGGCGCGGTGATAGGTCATGAAATCACTCACGGGTTCGACGATCAGGGCCGGCGTTTTGACGCGGACGGCAATCTGAAGGACTGGTGGACGGCGGCTGACGGCAAGGCGTTCGAAGAGCGCGCCTCCTGTATCGACAAGCAGTACAGCGACTTCGTGGCAGTCGGGGATGTCAAGGTCAATGGCAAACTGACGCTCGGCGAAAATACCGCGGACAACGGCGGTGTGCGGATCGCATTGATGGCTCTGATGGACTCCCTGCAGGGCAGGGAAGTCGAGAAGCTGGACGGCTTCACTCCGCGGCAGCGATTCTTCCTGGGCTTTGCGCAGGTGTGGTGTGAGGGCATGACCGACGAAGAGTCGCGGCGTCGGGCACTCACGGATCCGCACGCGCCGGGGCGATACCGTGTGAACGGGACGGTCTCGAATATGCCGGAGTTCTGGACCGCGTTTGGATGTACCGAGGGCCAGCCGATGGTTCGCGGTGCGAATGCCTGCCGGGTCTGGTAGGGATTAGAGCAGAGGAAATACGGAAGGGGCGGCTCGAGCAATCGGGCCGCCCTTTTCTGTATTTAGCGGAGAGCCTTCTTCATTTCGCTTTCGATTTGTTTGAATCCTGTGGGTACTTCCAGCTTTGAACCGTCGACCGAGGCGGAAAAGCCCGACATTTCCGTGGTCATTTCCATGAGGGCCGCGGGACCCGAAGAGGTCGGCGCGGGCGATGCCGCCGGTGCCTCGGGCGGGGGTGGGGCAGTCTTTTCCGGTTCCGTGGCTTTCTTCTTACGGCCGAATCCACCGAGGCCACTGAGGCCTCCGGCAATCGCACCGGCACGCGACCCGAGTGCAGCGCTGGCGGCACTTCGCCGTGCGGCGTCGGTTGCCACTTCCTCCTTTGACGGAGTCTGCCGTTGCTGCTCGCCAGCCTGCTGCTGCGCACGCTGCATGTCGGCTTCAGAAGGCATGCCCGCCGCACCGTCCCCTGACACGCCAACGCGCGTCACCTGCAGCACGGGCAATCCGTCGAGCTTCGACATTTGCTTCGCCAGTTCAGCCATGCCCTTTGCATTTTGCTGAGCGAAAGGACCGGCGGCCGAGGCCATCGGGCTCCAGTCCATCTTCTCCGCCATGCGCCGGTGGAAGTCGCGAACCTCGTTGTAGCCGGCGACGGACGGAGCCACCCAGATATTCATCTGCATATCCATGCTGCCGCTCTGGCCGGATTTCTTGTCAGTACCCTCCATCATGAGTTTGACGATGAATTCCTGAGCGCTGTAGCCGGCGATGTCGCGTTTCTGGCCGGTTTGCTTTACGTCGACCTTGAAGTTGACACCTTCGGCCTGCTTAGTCTGGCTCATCTTGGCAGCCATGCGACGCATCGCTTCTGACATTTCGGCAAAGGTCATCACGGAATACGTCTTCTTCTCCATGTTGACGTCAGTAAACGTCTCCTTGCCGAGGTCGATGATCTGTACGCTGTCGCGAGTGACAGTCGCCATGCGGTCGCCCCGGACCATCACCGTGGTCATGATCGGCTCGCGTGCTTTTGCAGAGAACGCGCCAGCCATTTTCATCATGCCTGCCATCGCTCCGCCGGTAACCCGCGTGGTCTGCTGGTAACTGAAATCCGCCCACGCAGTTGCGGAGATCAGGAAGATTGCGGAAGAGATGCGTAGATACATCGGATGCCCTCCTTCGAGCACTTGTAAAAGCAAACGCGGAAAACAGCAATGAGATGGCTCACGGACAGTCGACATTGAAGTACAATGACGGCTTGAGCCTGCCCAAGGTATCCTCCAACCCCTCAGGTCCGGTCGTGGTGCGGCCGAGCCTGCGACTCGTGCGTCCATTCTATTACCTTTCGTTTCTGTCAGCGGCTGTGTTGTACGGGTTCATCAACAACCGGGAGACCGGTGAGGCCCGTCAGTTGTGGCCACTGATAGTCCCCGCACTGCTGCTGTTGTGGACGGTGCGCCAGCATCTGCGCCAGCACTTCCATCTGCTCACCATTGGCGGCGGGAAACTGCGTTATGAGACGGGCATGTTGTCGAAATCCACGCGCACCATGGATCTCGCGAAGATACAGGATGTTCGTGTCAATCAGGGCCTGTGGCAGCGCATCTTTGGCATTGGCTCCATCGCGATTGAGACGGCGGGAGAGACGGGCGGCCTCACGATGGCCAACATCGATCAACCTCAGACCGTGGCGGATTATATTCTGGAAGCCGCCGGCAAGTAACACTACATGGAAATTCGACTCGACAACAAAGTAGCCCTGATTACCGGGGCATCCCGAGGTTTAGGCAAAGCAATGGCACTGGCGCTCGCGGGCGCCGGCGCGAAAGTGGCGCTGGTGGGACGCGACACCGCGAAGCTGGATGAAGTGGCGGCCGCGATTCGCGAAGCAGGCGGAACGGCTGAGCCTTTTCAGGCCGACGTCACCAATGAAGATCAGGTTCTGCGCATGGAGCGGGACGTGACAGCGAAGCTCGGCAAGGTCAGCATTCTGATCAATAACGCCGGTGTGAACTGCCGCAAGAACATTACGGACTTCACGCTGGCGGAGTGGAGCAGCGTGATTGACACAAATCTCACGGCGGCATTTCTTATGTGCCGGTCTTTTGTTCCTCACATGAAGGGGAGCGGCTATGGTCGGATCATCAATATGACGTCGATCATGGGGCATGTGTCGCTTCCGCAGCGCGCGGCGTATTCGGCCAGCAAGGCCGGACTGCTGGGCCTGACACGCGCGGTCGCGCTGGAGCTGGCCACCGAGGGAATTACCTGCGTGGGGATCAGCCCTGGACCATTCGCCACCGAAATGAACCTGCCGTTGCTGCAGAATCCAGAGCTGAACGCCGCATTCGTGGCGAAGATTCCCGCCGGCAAGTGGGGCAAGGTGGAAGACATTGGGTCGCTGGCATTGTATCTGTGCTCGGACATGGCGACCTTCATTACGGGATCGGATATTTTGATTGACGGTGGGTGGTGTGCTCAGTAGGCGTGCCTTTGCGGCGGCGACGCTGGCGGCTGTGACGGCCGGTTGTTCGGGAAATAAGCGCAAGCGGATCGCTGTGATTCCGAAGGCTACGTCGCACTTGTTTTGGGTCTCGGTCAAAGAGGGTGCTGAGCGGGCGGGCAGGGAACTCGACGTCGACGTGCTGTGGAACGGCGCCGCCGCGGAGACAGACTACGCGCGCCAGATCCAGATTGTCGATTCGATGGTGGCGCAGCATGTCGACGGCATCGCCATTGCGGCTTCGCAACGTCAGGCACTGGTGGCCTCGGTGGAGCGCGCCATTCAGTCCGGCATACCGGTAACGGTGTTCGATTCGGGCCTCGACATTGAGGACTACAACAGTTGGGTAGCCACCGACAACAAAGAAGCTGGGCGGCTGGGTGCGCGGACGCTGGCCGAGATGCTCCGTGGCAAGGGCGAAGTCGGCCTGGTGATGCATGCGCCAGGCAGCCTGTCGACCATGGACCGTGAGGCTGGCTTCCGTGAAGTGATGGCGAAGGAATTCCCTAAGATTCGCATTGTCGGCGAACAGTTCGGGATGTCCGACGCTGCCAAATCGCGGGCTGCGGCGGAGAATATTCTCACCGCGCATCCGGAGATCGACGGAATGTTTGCCTCGTCCGAGCCGAGTGCTGTGGGCTGCTCGCTGGCGATCAGTTCGCGCGGTCTCTCGGACAAAGTGACGCTGGTGGGATTCGATTCGAGCGACGGGCTTATTGAGGATCTGCGCAAAGGGGCTGTCGATGCGCTAATAGTACAGGATCCGCGCAAGATGGGGTTCGAAGCGGTGAACACTGTTGTGCAAAAACTGCGTGGGCAGGCTCCGCCGAAACGCATGGATCTGCAGGCTGTCGCGGTGAAGCGCGGCGACCTGGACAAACCGGAAATCAAAACTCTGCTGAACATCAAATGAACGCATTGCCTGCTGTACTTCTCGCCCTTCGCGTGCTGATTGTGGGGTCTCCCGACTCGCACGAGAGCACGGAAGCGTATCGTCGAGCCCTCGCGTCGACGGGGTTATATGAAGTTGCGGTGGTTGAGGACGCGTCGCTGGTGAGCACCGCGGTGGTCTCAAAGTACGACGCGGTGTTGTTGAACGCGCGTGCTGCTCACGCCGTTGGCAGGAAGGTACTGCTGGCGAAGCCGGAGGCCGGCATGGCGAAGATGATGGCTGACGTCGCCAGGGTCACCGGGGCCTCGCCAACAGCAGCTACGAAGTCCGCCCCACTGCGCGTGCTGGTAGTGACGGGAGGGCATGACTATGACCCGTCGTTCGACAGCGTGTTTGAGGGCTACACCGATGTGCGAGTTACGGTGGATCCGCATCCCAAAGCGTACAACCGCGACCTGCTAAAGAGCTTCGATGTGCTGGTGCTGTACGACATGATCGACACGCTCACGGATATGCAGCGCCGCAACCTGACGAACTTCCTGGAAGCGGGCAGGGGAGTTGTGGTGCTGCACCATGCGCTGTGCTCGTACAACGGGCAGGACTGGTGGAAGCAGGTGACGGGCGGTCAGTATGAACAGAAGAAGTCGACGTATCTGCACGATCGGGACTACACTGCGAAGCGCGTGGCCGATCACCCCGTGACCGCGGGATTGCCGGCACAGTGGTCCGTGCATGATGAGACGTACAAGGGCATGAATTACGCCGAAGGCAACAAAGTCCTTGTTACAACCGACGATGCCACCGGTGATGGCCCGCTGGTGTGGATCAGTACGTATTCGAAATCGCGGGTGGTGTCGATTCAGACCGGCCACAACCGCGAATCGCACTACGATCCGATTTACCGGCGGCTCGTTCACAACGCCATGATCTGGGCCGGCGGCCGCTAAGAAACGTAGCCTTGCCACGGAGCGCACGGTAAGCGCGCTGCGATCCGTCAATGAATGGAGCGCGTCTTGCGATTCATGTAGTCCATCAACAGATACTGTCCGAGGTTCACGGGCGTGGTGAAGTACGCTTTGCCCCGGCATAGTTCGGTCACTTTCTGCACGAACTGCACCAGGCCGTAGTCGCTGGCGAGCATGAATGTGTTGATAAGGATGCCCTGCTTCTTGCAGCGGCCGACCTCTTCGAGTGTGCGGCTGATGACCAGCGGATCCAGACCGAACGCGTTGCGGTACACGCGGCCGTCTTCCAGCGTAAGGCAGGAAGGCTTGCCGTCCGTGATCATGACGATCTGCTTCATATCCTTATTTTCCTGCTGCAGCAGGCGCTGCGCGAGGATAAGGCCGTCGCGGGTGTTGGTGTAGTAGGGGCCCACCTCGACACGCGCAAGGTCACCGATGCGGACCTCTTCCGCCGAATCGTGAAACAGGACCAGGCGCAGCGTGTCGCCGGGATACTGTGTGCGAATCAAATGCGCGAGTGCCAGCGCCACCTTCTTGGCGGGCGTGAAGCGATCCTCCCCATAGAGGATCATGCTGTGGCTGCAGTCCAGCATCAGCACCGTCGCGCAGGAGCTTTGGTATTCGCTCTGGTGTACGTGCAGGTCCTGATACTCAAGATTGAGCGGCAGGCCGACTCCCTCGCGGCGCAGCGCGGAGAAGAGCGTCTCGCCCACGTCGAGGTTCAGGGTGTCACCGTACTCGTAGAGCTTCGACGATCCGCTGGTCTCGACGCCGGTCGCCAACTCGCGCGTATCGTGAGCTCCGAAGCTGGCACGCCCGAGGCCGGCCAGCAGGTCCTTGAGCGTCTTGAACCCCAGGAAGTCGACCGACTTGTCGGTGATGTTGAACTTGACGTCGCGCGCTTCGCCGTCGCCACCGCCCTCACCCTGCTCCTCCTGCTTTGAGATGTACCCGTCCTCGGACAGCTTCTGAATCATGCGGTCGACCAGACCGTCCATCTCTTCGGGCGACATGGATTCCAGCTTCTGGCGCATCGCTTCGCGCATGCTCTCGTCGAACACTTCACCGTCGCGCAACGCCTGCTCGAGTGCCTGCTTCAGACGTTCCAGCGAGTTCTTATCCATCTCGCTGAAGTTCATGTACTGATACTCGAAGCCACTCTGCAGAAAGAAGTCGGAGAGCTCGCGCATCAGGTCCTCGGCACTCAGTCCGAGGTCCTCACCGGTGTATTTCGAATAGTTAATCCACTTCATGATGGCGCTTCCGCTACTGGTACTGGCGCTTCGTCTTGCGGCTGGGCGGCTCGCCCTCTTCGCGTTCCCGCTCACGCTGGCCTTCACGGCGGCGCTCTCCGGCGGTGAACTCGTACTGCTCCGACCTTGCGACGCGTCGATGCGCGTAGAGGCCTTCGAGGATGAACTCGGCGGCACCGGCTCGAACCGCGTCAGGCTCGTTCTCGGTAAGACCGAGTTCGCCGGTCCGCTCGAGGAGTCCCTGAATGCCGTCAAACTGTTGCACCATGGTCGCGGCGTCGACAGATTCGTCGAGCCGAACGTTTCCTCCCAGTTCGAACCACTTAATGACGGCGTTCATGTTGGTGCCTTCAAAGTAGTTGCTGTAAACCTTGCCCACCGCGGTGCGAATGAGTTCGCGCGCGATGGAGTCGCCGCCCTTTAACTCGCCCTCATATTCCAGTTCGAGCTTGCCAGTGATGGAGGGAAGCGCCGCATAGATGTCGACGACGCGAGGCACGGTGAATGTCTCGCCGGCCTTCAGTGCGCGCCGTTCCGCGTTGGAGATCATATTCTCCGTCACGGTGATGGGAAGTCGTTGGGAAACACCGGAACGCTTGTCGATACGCTTGTCGTCACGTGCGAGGAACGCGATGTTCTCGACGACTTCGCGGATGTAGACCGGAATCTGCACTTCGACCGGTGAGGTGCGGCTGGTCCACGATTCCTGCCCGGTGATCTCCATACCGTGCTCCACCGAAACGGGGTAGTGCGTTCGGATCTCGCTGCCGATGCGGTCTTTCAGCGGCGTGATGATTTTCCCGCGTGCGGTGTAGTCCTCCGGGTTGGCCGTGAACACCAGGAGGACGTCGAGAGGCAGCCGTACGGGGTAGCCCTTAATCTGTACGTCGCCCTCCTGCATGATGTTGAAGAGGCCGACCTGAATCTTGCCGGCGAGATCGGGCAGTTCATTTACGGCAAAAATGCCGCGATTTGCGCGGGGAAGCAAACCGTAATGCACAGTTAATTCATCGGAAATATTATGACCGCGGCGGGCGGCTTTGATCGGGTCGATGTCGCCGATCATGTCGGCAATGGTGACGTCGGGTGTAGCCAGCTTCTCTACGTAACGCTCGTCCCGGGTGAGGTAATCGATGGGTGTGCCGTCACCCATCTCGGCGATGCGTTCGCGGCCGTATTTGCTCACCGGATGGTACGGGTTGTCCCGTATTTCCGAGCCTTCGATGAACGGCGTGTATTCATCCAGCAGTTGCACCAGCATGCGTATGAGCTTCGTCTTGGCCTGACCGCGAAGGCCAAGCAGGATGAAGTTGTGTCGGGACAACAGGGCGTTCACCACCTGTGGCGCCACGGTCTCCTCATAGCCGACGATGCCGGGAAACAAGGGCTCTTTGCGCTGGAGGCGGCATATCAAATTTTCACGAAGCTCGTCTTTAATGGTCCGGTGACGAAGCCGGTCCTCCGAAAAAAGACTGTTTCGAAGCGCACCTAAGGTACGGGGAAGGGAATCGGTCCCGGGCATAAGATACGGGCCTCCTGCACTCGCGTCCAGCGCGTAGTGGCGATTGTAACAGGACGTGTTCAAAACCTCAGACGTTTCCGTGGGCCACATCTGCCGCGTGTGCTCGGTGCATTCCGCCGGATCGTGTGATAGGTTATGCACGTACGATGAACAAAGAACTGCCTGAGATGGATTTTCAGCGCTTCTGGCGAAGGCTTCAGCAAATCGGTCTGAATGCTTATGAGGCGCGGTCCTATTTGGTGCTGGTAGGGCATCCACGATTCAAGGCGCTCGAACTGGCTGCGCGGTCGCATGTGCCGCGGCAGAAGATCTACGAGGTTCTGGACAGCCTGATCGAGAAGGGTTTCGCTCAGGTGGTTCAGGAGAAAACGAAACTGTTTTCCGCCGTTGAGCCGACGCTTGCGATTCCGGCTTACCTGGCGCGCCGTGGTGAGGCTGTGCAGCATGAGCTGGAAGAGCAGTCAAGATACGCCAACGGTCTTGTAGACGACCTGAAGCGCGCCTACTCCGAGGGCCAGGGTGGGAGGGGAACCCTCGACTACCTTCGCATCGTGGGCGAGCCGGCGCAGATCGCGACCCAGTACCGGCGCATGTTAGCCGAAGTGAAGACGGAGTATTTCGAGTTTTCCCGGCCGCCTTATGCTGTCGACCCGCTCGACGAGCAGTTGGTGAAACAGGCGCGGGCCCGCGGCGTGACCTGCCGGCTGCTGTATGAGCCGGGGCACATGGACGAGGTTCATCAGCTGCGCATGGCGGAGTATCGCTCCTCCGGTGTGGAGGTGATGAGCAGTGCGAGTCTGCCAATGAAACTCGCCGTATTCGACGGGCGCATGGGCATGATCGCGCTGCTGGACCCGGTGATCACCAAGCCCTCGTGGACGGCGCTGATGTTCGATCACCCGGGGTTCGCCGAGGGCATGCGCGGTCTGTTCGAAGGTTACTGGGCTCGCGCGCTGGCCGCCCAGGTTCAGTCCCACGTAGCCTGATTGTCGCCAGTTCGGGGGCAGCGTTTTCGCGTTGCCCTTTCAATTAATTTTCCTTTCTTTCCCCCCCGAAACAGTTGGTAGATTCCTGCCGTCAACAGGAGGAACGCGAAACGCCGCAAAAATGCGGCTTTGTGCCGAAAGGAATGAGAGAATGGCCTCAGTTCAGGAAATGTTAACCGACAGCCTCCGCGATATGTATGACGCGGAGCGCCAGGCTGTAAAGTCACTGCCGAAACTTGCAAAGGCCGCTTCATCTCCGGAGTTGAAGCAGGCATTCAAGGAACATCTTGAAGTCACCAGAGGGCAGGTTGCCCGGCTGGAACAGGTGTTCCAGCTACTCGGCGAACGCGCGAAGCCAAAGCCGTGCAAAGCAATGCGGGGCCTTGTGGAAGAAGCGATGGAACACATGCGGGAGCATGAGCGCGGCAACGAACTCGATGCGGTCCTGATCGCAGCCGGACAGAAGATCGAACACTACGAAATCGCGTCCTATGGCACTGCGCGGGCGATGGCCAAAGCGGCCGGTCAGAAAGAAGCCGCCAACCTTCTTCAGGAAACGCTGAAGGAAGAGGAAGCAACCGACAAGCTGCTGACAAAGGTCGCTCTCAACTGCTACCGCGAGATGGTGCGGGAGGAAGCCGAGAGCGAAGAGGGCGGCAGAAGCTCCCGGAGCGGTGGTTCGGTCTCTAAGAAAAAAGTAGCCGCTAAGAAGACTGCGAGCAAATCGCGTCCGGCGTCTTCCAGTGGGAATGGCACTCCGGCAGCTTCCAGCCGCGGGTCGAAGAGCTCAGCGGGTTCACAATCCACCACGGATCACGAGCAGATTCGCAGCTGGGCGGAAGAGCGCGGAGCGCATCCGGCGTGCGTTCGTGGCACTGGCGGCGGCGACGACGTTGGGATGATCCGGCTCGATTTTCCGGGCTACAGCGGCGGCGATTCGCTCGAGGAAATCACGTGGGACGAATTCTTCGAGAAGTTCGATGAACAGAGACTTGCGCTGTTGTATCAGCTACAGACGGCTGGCGCGCAGAAGAGCAATTTCAACAAGCTGGTTTCGCGTGAGGAAATGGCGCAGGCGCCGGCGCGCAAAGGCCGCCGTTAATTACAGCACTCCGCCGTGATTGAGCGTGAGGATCTGGGGGCCCCAGTCCGCCATCTCCAGAATGGTGACGGATGCAGGGTCGATATGAAAGCGAAGGAAGTACTCCAGCGGCACTCCAAGGCAGTGGGCGACTGCTGCCTTAATGGTGTCCTGATGGCTGAAGATAGCGACTGTCTGATCGGGATGCGCGTGACGCAGGTCCTCCAGTTCGTCGATCATACGGGCCTGAACCTCCAGCATCATCTCGCCGCCGGGTGCCCGTGTGAGGCTGCGCAGCTCGTTGAAGCGTTTCCACAACGGGTCGTGTTCCAGATCGGCAAGTGACTGGCCCGTCCAGTCGCCAAAATCAACTTCAATTAGCCGCAGACCGATGCGAACGGCAAGATGCCGCGATCGCGACAGCGGCTCAGCAGTTTCCTGAGTGCGCTGCAAAGGGCCACTGTAAATGGCGTCGATGCGGTAACTGGAGAGGCGTCCGACGAGCGCTTCAGCCTGCTCCCGGCCTCGCGCACTAATGCTGACTCCAGGCAGATGTCCCGCCAGCGTTTTTCCGACCCAGTCGGTGTGAGCGTCGCGAATCAGAAGAAAGGTCGTCATAAGCGCACAACCAGCGTTACACAACAGGAAGCCCGTCGTATTCGGACTCGCGGTCGGCTCCTCATGGGGAAACGGCGACACGGTGGTCTTTCTCGGCCCGCTCACTCGATGGCGTAGAAGTTCGCGGATGTGACATGCGGCTGTATCACGACTGGCCTTCAGGGCTGACGGAAGCTCGGCGTGAATTGGGCGGGTGTGATGCGGCAATGGTCAACTCGGTATTGCCCCGACGGCCCGGCGGCATGCGATGCGGTTCTGGATTTAAATTTAAACAGCCGGGTGGAGTATCTTCCCTCGTACCGCTGTTGCGGCGTTGCAGCCGAGGCTCGGCGCTTCGTGTTCGATCCGAAAATGCAGCCCGGTGTCGCCGGTCATCGGCTTCTCAGCCGAGTCACGTTTAGGGTCGGTCGCGAAGAACAGTCAAAGTGGTAGACTGCGTCAGGCCCTTGAACTTCCGGGCACAGATTGTCAAGGACACGAACATGGCAGCCGCTTCAAAGCAACTCATTTGCCAGATGGGATCCAATGAAGCCGGCTCCGCCGGTGATCGGGATCTGTTGACACATTTGGAATGTTCTCCACGGGCAGTGTCGGCAAAAATGCCTTTAAGTGACTTCAAAAGACCCGAATAAACGAGGCGTACTGACCTGAGACTCGGAAGAACGGGATTTGCTTCCGCCTCACGGTAATCAAGCTCTTTTGAAGAGATGTCACAGTTACATCTTTAAACTGCGAAACACATAACCTTCCTTGTGACTCTTATACGCGAAGTGAGGTCCCGTGATAACAGCGACAATTGACACCAATGCAACAGGAGCTCGTATGGCGCCTGACACGCCGCCGAATGCCAATCTGGGTGGGCTGGAACGGCAAACGATCGTAGCTCACCTGGACAAGGTCCTTACCAGCGCAACGTTCATTCGTTCCAAACGGCTCGGACGCTTTCTGCGCTTCACTGTAGAACAATGCCTGGACGGTCGTCAGAACTCTCTGAAGGAGTATCTGGTGGGCGTCGAGGTGTTTAACAAAATGGAGTCCTTCGATCCGCGCATCGATTCGATCGTGCGGGTGGAAGCACGTCGTCTGCGGTCCAAACTGGAGCGGTATTACCAGACGGAAGGCCGTGAAGACCATGTGATTATTCAGTTCCGCAAAGGCAGCTATGTACCCATGCTGGTGACGCGGGAACAACTGAAAGCAATGGGGCTGTCCGATGATTTCGGGGTTCGCACGGGCGCTAAGAGCATCGCAATTTCGCGTTTCCAGAATCTTGGAATCGAACCCGCGTATGCGTATTTCTGCACCGGCCTGACCGATGATCTCATCAGTGCCCTCACCAAGGTTCCGGCTTTTCGGGTTGTGGCCCGGATGGGCGGTTCGTCCGACGAGATCAAGGCCGACTATGCGCTGGAGGGGAGCGTTCGGAAGCAGGGAGAACGCCTGAGGATTGCCGCTCAACTCATTGATACGGCAAATAGCATGTACATTTGGTCGGAAACCTACGAGCGAGATCTGAACGATGCATTCGCAGTCCAGGATGAGATCTCCAGAGCGATCGTAGGGGCGTTACGGAAAGAATTTCAGTCTACCCGGTTGTAGTACTTACCTTTTTACGTCTTCTTACTCTTTTAGTCCGTCACAAGGGTTGCGTCGGAAAGCAACCCTTGAATTTTTTTCCTGGCAGCGCTAGGATGGTACTCTGGTCACTCAGACTACCCCCATGGGTTGGCGCACTCCACAAACGGCCCCTTTCACTCGCGTCGGTATCGTGTCCCAGGTGCCGTCCGAAAGTGGCGTCTTCGGTCTGGTCGCGGGCGATTCCTGGCTGATTGTGGCCGAGTCCTGGAACCTCAAAGCACGCCTGCTGGATCTCATTAACACACTGAACTCACCCGCGGATTTGCTGATCGTTTACGAGCTTTGCCCCGAATCTGAGGCCGAAGCCCGTTGCCGCGAACTCTACAAAGAGTTCATGGTTCCAGCGGACCCTCCTGCGCCGACGGGCCAACCTCCCGGGATCTCTTTCTGGAGCGCCCCTCTGAGCGGGGAACGCGATTCCGTTCCCGACAGCCGGGAAGTCTAACATCTTTAGGCTATTGCACAGTTTGACCAGCTTCGTTCTAATGGCTTGACCGCTTCGGTCGGGAGCCATTATGAAACTGCGCGTTGCCGCCGTCTGTCTCATTGCGTTTCTGCTAAATACAGCGTGGCTTGCCGCGTTCGCCGATCCGACGTTGTTCTACATGGCCAATGTGCTGTTCCACATTGCGGCCGGTGTAGTCGGCGTGGTGGTTTGGTGGCGCGCGCTGGCGGGCGCAGGGTTGGCGATTCGGCTCCTGCTGGGACTCTGCGCCGCAGTTGGCATCTGGCTTACTGTGGCGGGAAATACCAACCAGCACCGTCCGGTGCTGCTGGCCCACAGCCTGATCGGAATTGCGTTCGCCGGAGCCGCTGTGTGGTGGTTCTGGAAGAGTCTGCCGAGTCTGCGGATCGTTCTTACTACCACCGCCGCACTGGCACTGATACTGCCCGCGGGCGCCGAGGCATGGCGCCGGGTGAACCCCGATCCCCGCGACCAGATTCGCAATGCCGCTGTCGTTCCTGTATCGATGGAAGAGGAAGGCGGCGGTCCCAAATCACCGTTTTGGCCATCCGCCTCGAAAACGAATGTGGGCGGAACAATTCCGTCCGATTTTTTCATGGATTCAAAGCTTTGCGGTGAATGTCACAAAGACATTTACAGGCAGTGGAACAGCTCAGTCCACCACTTCGCTTCGTTTAACAACCAGTTTTATCGCAAGTCTGTCGAATACATGCAGTCGATTTCCGGCAGCACAAAGAGCAGTCGCTGGTGCGCTGGCTGTCATGACCACGCACTCTTTTTCAATGGCCGCTTCGACCAGCCTGTCTCAGGCCAGATCGACACGCCGGAAGCTCAGAATGGCCTCGGTTGCGTTTCCTGTCACTCCATCTCTCACGTCGATGGCACTACCGGTAACGGAGGCTTCACAATCGAGTATCCTCCGCTACACCAGCTTGCTTCCAGCCGAAATAGTTACCTTCGCCTGCTTGACACATTCCTGACCTATTCTGACCCGGAACCTCACCGCAAAACCTTCCTAAAGCCATTTATGAAGGGAAATAACAGTGAATTCTGTGCGTCCTGTCACAAGGTTCACCTGGATATTCCTGTGAATAATTACCGCTGGATTCGTGGATTTAACGACTATGACAACTGGCAGGCCAGCGGAGTTTCCGGCCAGGGAGCGCGGTCCTTCTACTACCCGCCGAAATCGCAGTCGTGCGGCGAGTGCCACATGCCCATGGTGAAGTCTGACGACCCCGGCAATCGTGGCGGCATGATTCACAACCACAGATTCGCAGCGGCTAACACCGCGGTAGCCTACGTGAACGGCGACAAGGAGCAACTCGACGCCACCGTGGCGAACCTGAAGTCCGGCTTCATCTCCGTCGATATCTTCGCGGCTTCTCCTGTAGAGAAGTCCCAGGCCCAGGCGCAGATGGTTCGGCGGCGAGCCGAAGGCCCGCAACTGGCGTCGACGTTCGCAGTCGGCGAGGAGTCCGAGCAGTCCGGCGCCGCTGTCCTGCGCGACGTGGGCAAAATCGCCGCTCCGCTGGATCAGACGCAGGCTCGGTTCGAGCCCGGCTCCACCGTGCGCGTCGACGTGGTGGTGCGAACTCGCAAGATCGGACATTTCTTCCCAGGCGGGACCGTCGACGCCTTCGACATCTGGCTGGAACTCACGGGCACCGACGCCGGCGGGCAGGTGATTTACTGGAGCGGGCGGGCGGAGGACGGCGGCAAGGGCCCAGTTGAGCCGGGCGCGCATTTCTACAAGTCGTACCAGTTGGACGGTGAGGGCAACCCGATCAACAAGCGGAATTCCTGGCAGGCTCGCAGTGTGCTGTACGTCCGGCTGATCCCGCCTGGCGCAGCCGATGTGGCGCACTATCGGATCGCAATTCCGAAGACAGCCCGAGGCCCGGTCGCACTCCACGCGAAGCTCAACTACCGCAAGTTTTCGCACTATTACACGCAGTTCTCCTATGCCGGGCAGCCCGAGGCAGGTGGTCCGCCGAGCCTGGTCAGCCTCGCTCACGACAGCCGCAAGTTCAGCTTCAGCCCGTCAGATATCCCCGCCAACGTGTCGGGCGGTATTAAGGACCGCATCCCCGACCTGCCGACCGTGACGCTGGCGGAATCGAGGGCGATGCTCCAGCTCGGGGAGCCCGGCGGGTGGGTTCCTGCAATTCGAAAACCAGACCGCGAGCGCTGGAACGACTGGGGAATCGGCATGTTGCTGCAGGGCGATCTGAGAGGCGCCGAGTACGCGTTCACCCGCGTGACTGAAGCCGAGCCTGGGTACGCCGATGGCTGGCTGAACGTGGCGCGCGCGCTGATTCAGGAGGGCGAGGTGGACCGCGCGAAGCCGTTCCTCGACAAGGCAATGGCGACGGACAGCTCGCTGGGACGCATCCATTTCTTCCGCGCCGCGGTGCAGAAAGTGGAGGGCGATTACGAGGGCGCACTGGCTTCGCTTCGTACCGTGGAATCAAAGTATCCTCGAGACCGCGTAGTGCTGAACCAGATCGGCCGAATCCTGTTCCTGAAGCGCGATTTCGCAGGCGCGGTGGCAGCGTTGCAGCGCGTCATCGCGGTAGACCCGGAGGACGTGCAGGCACATTACACATTGATGCTGGCGTACGGAGGGCTCGGTAAGACAGACCTGGCGGCGCGGGAAGAGAAACTGTTCCGGCGCTTCAAAGCCGACGAATCGGCGCAGGCCCTGACCGCGAAGCCCCGGCTGCTGAGCCCGGAAGATAACAATGAGAGGCAGATGATCCATGAGCACGAGTCGGTGTCACTGCCCCGGGGGCGCCAGTGAAGGCCGCGCTGGCCCTGCTCACCACGCTGGCGCTGGCGGCTGAGCCGGTTCGCTTTGTCGACATCTCCGCCACCGCGGGCATCCGCTTCACGCACAACAGCGGCCGGGCAGGGAAGAAATATCTGCCCGAAACGATGGGCTCGGGGTGCGCGTTCTTCGATGTCGATGGCGACGGGTGGGCCGACGTTTTGCTGCTCAACAGCAAAGACTGGGCACCGCGCGGCCGGCGGTCGACAAGCGCGCTGTACCGGAACAACCGCAACGGCACGTTCACCAACATCACCGCGGGCAGCGGCCTCGACATCGAGATGTACGCGATGGGTGTGGCCGCCGCCGATTACGACAACGATGGCCGCGAGGATCTGTATATCACGGCGCTTGAGGGCGACCGGCTGTTCCACAACGAAGGCAATGGCAAGTTCCGCGACGTTACGAAAACGGCGGGCATCGCGAACGCGGGGTTCAGCACCAGCGTGGCATTTCTGGACTTCGACAAGGACGGTCTGGCCGACCTGTTCGTTGCCAACTACGTCCAGTGGAACGCGAAGGGCGATCTCTGGTGTTCGCTCGACGGCGCCACCAAATCGTACTGCACGCCAGAGTCGTACAAGGGCACTTCGTCGAAGCTGTATCGCAACCTGGGCGGCGGCAAATTCCAGGACGTGTCGGCGAAGGCGGGTCTGGCGGACGGGACCTCGAAATCTCTGGGCATCACCGTGCTCGACTACAACGGCGATGGCTGGCCGGACCTGTTCGTGGCTAACGACACGCAGCCGAACAAGCTGTGGCGCAATAAGGGCGACGGCACGTTTGTCGACGATGCAGTGACCGCGGGTGTGGCGTTCGGCGAGGACGGCGTGGCCCGCGGAGCCATGGGTGTCGACGCTGCCGATTACGACAGGAGCGGACGGCCGCACCTGCTGGTCGGCAATTTCTCCAACCAGATGCTGGGGCTCTATCACAACGAGGGCAGAGGGCTGTTCGTCGATGAGGCGCCGCGGTCGCCGGTGGGCCGTGCCAGCCTGCTGTCGCTGGCCTTCGGCGTGTTTTTCTTTGATTACGACCTCGACGGCTACCCCGATATTCTCGTGGCGAACGGGCACATCGACGAAG
>JAWXCM010000320.1:0-75363 GCA_034408745.1 Bryobacteraceae bacterium | reverse complement strand
TCAAGGGGCCGGTGAAGCCCAACGAGGATGCGTACTTCGTGTTTCAGGCGCCGCCCGAAACGGGAGTCTACGAATTCTTCAGTCCGTTGGGACCGCAAAAGTTCTTCGGGATGACCGGACTCATTCGGGTGGCAGAACCGTGCGCGGGGCCAACGACGCCGTGCCTCTCCGCGGCCGGAATTACAAATGCCGCCAGCCTTCTAGCCGATTCATGTCCTGATCGGCGGGATCGATTCCGCAGTATCCCAGACAACGGTTGCGGTCGGGCTATTCGCGGGGTTGACGGAAATCCAAGTGAAAGTACCGTCAGTTACCATCCGGCGCCGCTTCGGTCGCAATCGCGGTTGGCAATCTGCTTAGTCCCGCCACCGCGACGTTGGCGATCCGGTAAAAAAGTGGCCTGGCTCACGGTGAAGACGTTGTCCTTTTAGAGAGTGGAGGTTCGCTGAAGACTTCTTGGCCGTCTCCGCAAAAATAGTTACGGGCGCGGGCGGAGAAGATTGTTGACCCCCCAGGAGATGGCGACGCCCAGGATGAGGGAGACGATCACTACGCCACCATGCCACACCAGAAGATGCATCGCGTCTTGCCTGTTGCATGTGAACTGGAGCACCGAGGCGCCGACAAGCCCGGCTATTGCCCCCAGGCTCGCGCCCATCATGCCGCTGGCCAACGTATGCCCGCGCCGGACCAGTACCCAGAACAGGAGCGCCGACGCAGCCGCCATCAGCAGGCCCGCTTTCAAGCAGGACCAGCCGCGTTCCAGAAACGACCGCGGTTCCTGCCACGGAAAAAGCACCGCTGTTGCAGCCAGGAATCCGGCAGCCAACGCGATTACGGCAATGCGAGGCGGAACTCGATGCAGGCTGCCAGGCGACATCTGCCAGGCCAAAGAGAAAGACAGCAGCGCCGCGCCGCAAACTAAAACCGTCACGATCCCAAACAACTGGGTCAAGTTCATTTCATGCAGGCCAGCTGTTCCCATTATCCCGACCATCGGGGCAGAAAACAGCAGGAATACCAATAGGAATTGCGCCGCTAACACTCGCGGCGAGGATTGGGGAGTCACTGGGGCCAGAGACTGCTTCATGCGGGTCCGGACCGCCTCGGCCAACGCGGGCGTTGGCTGCGTTGGAACGACGCCATCCAATAACCAGTGATACAGAAGCCGGCAACGCTCACACCTGGTCAGGTGCGAGAGTGCTTTTTCGGACATCTTCCACGTGAGCCGCGCCGATGCATTCTGAGAAAGCGCGCCATCGAGTTCCATATCGATCTGGCGGCATTCGTCGCTCATAGTCACTGGCATACCGGCACCGGACTGCGTGGGAGCCCTCATTTTCGTTCCCCTTCCAATACTAACCGCAGCTTTTCATAGGCACGGTGTGCTTTTTGCTTGATTGCCCCCACCGTCGAAGAGGTCGCCCGGGCCACCTCTTCCAGGCTCATGCCCGTGACTTTCAGCATGAAGATCACTTCCTGCTGGCTTTCGGGCAAGCTCTCCAGCATCCGCCGGAACTCAGTAAGATCTGGCTGCGGTGCATCGTTTACGGGCGCTGCGAGATCCGGCGGGTTCGCGACCAGGACTTCACGATTTTCCCGCCGCCTCCGCCGTCGATAGCCGTCGAGGCGTGTATGGCGTGCGATGGCGAAGATCCATGGCAGTGCCGGCTCCGGCGGGCGATACGTGTGCCGGGAATTGTGAATCCGTATCCAGCACTCCTGGAAGAGATCCTCCGCGTCCGCGCGCGAAAGCCCAAAGGCGCCCAGAAATTGCATTAACATTCCGGAAAGCTTGCGCACCAACTCGTCCACGGCTTCCGGGTCACCATGTTGGTATCGCACCATGAGTGCAGGGAGCTCCGCTTCCCACGGGCGCGCGCTCGCATGCGTCTGCGAGAAAGGCACTTCCTCCCTCATCTGGTTCGCCGGTTCTGATTGCGGTGCCACCACCCGTAGAATACTCCGCTTCCCAGGTCGCTCGGGGTACGGAGGCCGCCGCAAATTAGGTGAGGAGCCGAACGCGCATCGCCATGACCGTCTCCTGCTTAGACCGCTGGGACGGCCGTGGCCGCCGGAGCTTCAACCTTTGTCACGTTCCGCGACGCGATCCAATGATCCATCGACAGTTTGCCCGCACCGAAGATGAGCGACATCAGCGAGGCCCACAAGAACGGAAACGGCGTCGCCGCCATGAATTTGTCCGGGTCGGTGAGGAAAGAGGCGAACGCTTCCCAATCGGCCGCAAAGTAGGCCACCAGCATGTTGACCGTCAGAATCAAGCCGATGGGCCGTGCCGCCAGCCCGAGGATTAACAATATGCCTCCGACGAGCTCTAACCCTGCGATGAAATGCGCATTGACGCCGGGAAACGGAATTCCGAGCGTGGTGAAGAAGTTCGTCACCTTCTCAATGTTGTGCACCTTACCCCAGCCGGTCTGAGCGAACTGCCAGCCCCAATAGAGGCGCACCAGCAGGAGAAACGGAGATTGCAAGCTGCCCGCGACCCGATTCAGGATCGACAGACATTGTTCGATCATAGCCCTCATTTCGATTCCCGTCCTTTCGTTTTCTTCTGATAAACCGTCAACCAGCCGAACTGAGCCCACGCCCCGAACCAGCCTTCGAGCAAGCGTGGTAATTCGGCCGGCACCCGCTTTGTACCTGACTTGAAAGCTTCGCGGATCCCAGCCGCTACTGGCCGTCCGCTGCGAAGGAAACCAAGCAACTGAAACTCCTCTGGCTCCAATCGACGGTAGTAAACACTCGAATCCACTCGATGCACGGCAACAAAGAGTTGCTGCTTCCTTGATCGCCCTATCTTGCGAACCGCATGTGCCTTGCGTCTGCCGGCGACATTGCTCGCCGAGTTCCGGCCGTCCTCTGTTGCTCGAATTGCCACTCGCAGTTCATCCACGGGATACTGCAATTCGAGTAGAGTCACATGCGGCTGAAGGCCGATGCGCATGCCCGGTACGGGTTCCAGTAGATGCTCTGGGTCCAGCACGGCGTTTTGCGGACCGTCGAAGGCGACAATGTGCGCCCATTCAAGCCGCGCCATGTCCAATGCGAGTTCCTTGTGCTCGCCAAGGCAGGCCGGATTATCTGTCAGCCAATCGATCAAGTGCGCGCCAAGGTCACGTAGCGTAAACGAACGCGAGGGGCATTCCCTCAGGTATTGCTTCGCCATTCGAGCAAAATTGTCCCGACCGATCACGGCTTCAAGCCCAGGGAAGTCCTCCGTGAATGAATCGAGCAGACGGAACCAGTAGCTTCGGCTGTAGATTTCCAGACGTTCAAGCGCAGTCAGCCGGTCATTCGGCTTGATGATTCGCGCGGCCTCAGCGGCCATGGATTTGCCTTCTGCTGTCTTGGGTGCGATCCGGCCCTCCGCCGAGAGTGGAACCATCATTGCCGCTGCCATCCGGCGCTGTGTTTCGAGCAGGTTCATCTCACGGCCTCGCTCACAGCATCAGTGACCGTCATGTACTTCTGCGCCTTGAGCGCTTCACGATGCACTTCTTCGAAAGACGGAATTCGGTCGTCCCATTCGAGTAGCGTGGGCCGGGGACCGCAGCGTTCAATCGCGCGCTCATAGAGCTTCCACACCGGGTCGATGACCGGGTGGTCGTGCGTATCGAGAATGTACTTCTCAAATTTCGAATGCCCCGCCAGGTGAATCTGCGCCACGCGTTCCGCAGGCACAGCATTCAAGTACTCGTAAGGATCAAAACTGTGATTCCGCGCGGATACATAGATGTTGTTGACGTCAAGAAGAATCCCGCAGTCAGCGCGCTCGACTACTTCGTTGAGAAATTCCCACTCCGTCATTTCGGAAATGTGGAATTCGGCGTAACTGCTGACGTTTTCCACCGCCAACGGGACTTCGAGGAAGTCCTGCGCCTGCCGGATCTTCTTCGCCGTCAGCTTTGCGGCCTCGAATGTATAGGGCATCGGAAGCAGATCGTGGGTGTAGCGTCCGTCCACGCTGCCCCAGCAGAGGTGGTCGGTCACCCAGGGCGCTTTCGTGCGCCGGACCAGTTGCTTTAGCAGCCTAAGGTGCTCGCGATTCAGTGGCTCTGCCGAACCCAGATACATCGAGACTCCATGCTGAACCACCTTGTACTGATCGAGGATCTTCTCCAGGACCTCCAATGGTCTGCCGCCGCCCACCATGTAATTCTCCGAGATGATTTCGAACCAGCTCACAACTGGCTTCTTTTCCAGGATGTGGCCGATGTGAGGAACGCGAAGCCCTACGCCAATGCCGAATTCCGGGTTGTGAAAGGAGGAGGCCATACAAAATCGAAGTGGGTTTCTCAGTTGATGTAAAGAGGTTGATACAAAGAAAAAGAGGGGAGCGCCAGCGGGCCGGAACTCCCCATCGGAGAAGGACGCCCTTTGCTACTAGCTCATTTTTGGCTTGGAACCGTCCGTCGCGCAGGCTCCCTTGCCTTTGCACTCGTTCTTGCCCCATTCCTTCTTAGACCCACCGCCATTGCCCTTGCACGAGTTCATGCCCTTGCAGGCGTGCTTCTCGACTTTCTTCTTGTCGTCGGCGGCCATGCCGAGCGAGAAGGACGGATTCACCTGGCCGACAGGCTGCGCTGCCCGCGCCGCCGTCCCGCCCACCAAGCCGGCCAGAGCCGCAGTCACCGCGAGCGAATGTTTCGAAAACTTCATTTAGTTAGAGATCTCCTTGTGTCGTTGATTTGATTCGCGATGCCGCCTGCGCGTCGGCTGGTGACATCCGCTTCAGTCGGACTGGCGCTCCGGTTCGGGCCGGAACCAATCTTTCCTACACTCCCTTCTTCGCACTCAATCGCAGGCGGGTTACGGTGTGTCGAAAATTTCAAACAAGCCCACTCCCGTAACTTGTTGGCTCCCTGTGGCGAAGCCTAATTCAGCCCTGCAACCTGAACTGTGGGTGGAGGTTTCGAATGTGGCGATTGTAATACGCACCTTTGGAATCGGCCTGAAGCAGATCGTGATAAGTCCGAAGGGGAACACCGTTCTACTGATACACAGTTCCGTCACGGAACCGTATTTGAAGCGTGCAGCGATCGTTGTCGTAGGCAACCTGCGCCAGCGACGAGGACAGCACCACCACTGGATTGATAATTTGCACGGGTCTGGAAATGGCGGCTGGCATGTTGTTTGTGGTCTCCTTGTCAGTCAGTACAAGTCTCGAGGCTGTGCCGCAAAGCCGAACTCGCGCCATTCACTGCGTTGACGCGTTTGCCTGGAGAATGTAACCCCAGGGGGAAAGTTCACGCCCGGTCCGAATCAACTTCTGCGTGAGCAGAGCCACGAACAGCTTTCCATAAAGCCAGGCCCGCGAACTCTGGCCGTCGTATTTGGGCAGGTGGCCAAATTGTGCCAGACTCTTGAGCCGTATGAATGTCAACTGTTCTTCAAATAGATCAAGCAGCACTTGCGCATCAAGGCCTTCTTTGGCACCAGCCAAAACGCCGTGAAGACCCAAATATGGATCGCCATCTCGATTTACGTGCTGGTCGCTATCGTCCGCAAGGAACTCAAACACTCAAACTGGCCCCCAGTCTCTACCAAATCCTGCAGGTCGCCGGCGTCACCATTTTCGAGCGAACGCCCATTCTACAGGCCTTCCAGCAACATCATGCCGGAGAAAAATCAGACTCATTTTCTAACCAACTGAGCCTGCTGGACTTATAGCCGGACACTACTGAGCTCATCCTGTAAAAGCTCTCGGAAATGGGTCGCTCGACCCAACCTACAGCGAGTCGGAATAGAACTCAGCCATCTCTTCCGCAGTCAGAGGGTCCGGACGGAAAGCGCGAGGCAGTCCCCCGACTTCACAGGCTTTCTGAAGGGGCGGCTTCGGTGGTCTGGGGAAGAGCATCGATTTCTTCCATTAAGGGTTGACTTCCAGCCGCTCCTCGAAGCAGGAGCGGTCCAGTGTGATGCCGGCGATCTTCAGGCGTTCGAGGATCTTCGGCTCCTTGTTGATGCAGTGGAAGTAGCCCTGCACCTTGCCGGCCTCGTTGACGCCGGTGCGCTCAAAGCGGAAGACGTCCTGAATAATCACGTGCTCGGCATCGGCTCCCAGCACCTCTGAGATATACAGGATCTTACGAGTACCGTCCTGCAGGCGCGACACCTGCACCACCAGCTTCACTGCGCTGGCGAGCTGCTGCACGATAACACGGGTTGGAATCTCAAGGTCGGCCATCAGGATCATGGACTCGAGACGCGAGAAGGCGTCTTTCGGCGTGTTGGCGTGGACCGTCGTCATCGATCCTTCGACGCCTGTGTTCATCGCCTGAAGCATGTCGAGCGCTTCGGCGCCTCGGCACTCGCCGACGATGATGCGGTCGGGACGCATGCGGAGTGCGGTTCGAACCAGTACGCGCTGGTTGATGCCGCCTTCTTTGTTCAGGTTGGGCGGGCGCGTTTCAAACTTCACCACGTGACGCTGTTGCAACTGCAGTTCGGCCGTGTCCTCAATGGTGACGATGCGTTCTTCTTCCGGGATAAAGCGGGAGAGCGCGTTCAGCGTGGTCGTCTTACCGGAGCCGGTTCCGCCGGAGATCAGGACCGTCGCCTTCGACTGCACACAGGCGCCGAGAAACTTCAGCATGCCCGGCATGGTGGTCTTGAAGCCTATCATCTCGTCGGCGGTGATGACGTGGCGGCCGAACCGGCGGATGCTGAGCGACGGACCGTCGAGGGCGAGCGGCGAGATGATCGCGTTGACGCGCGAGCCGTCGGGCAGGCGGGCGTCGACGATGGGCATCGCTTCATCAATGCGGCGGCCCACCTGTGACACGATCTTTTCGATGATGTGCAAAAGGTGCGCGTTGTCCTTGAAACGCACCTGGGTCAGGGCCAGTTTGCCCCCGCGTTCGATATAGACCCGGTCGAAGCGGTTGACCAGGATATCGGAGATGCTCGGTTCTTTGAGCAGCGGTTCCAGAGGGCCGAGGCCGAGAACTTCATCGAGAACTTCCTCAATGATGCGGTTCTGCTCGGCGGTGGTCATGGGGACTCGCTCTTCGTCGAGCAGCCTTTCCACCACGCGGCCAATTTCCACGCGCAGCCGGTCGCGCGGGATAGCGTTGACGCGCTCCATGTTTAGCGCGCCGATCAGCTTGGTGTGGATCTCCGACTTGAGGTCGAAATAACGGTCGGCGTTGCGGATCAGCCCGCTGCCGGCGGCGTGACCGTGCCGTTGGCCGGCGCCGCTTTTGCCACCACTGCCAGGCGTTCGGAAAGAGCTACCCATGATGAATGTGAACCAACATTGTAGAACCCGCTTCCCTGCCCGTTAGTTGCGAGCGATGTACTCCAGCCAGCCATCCATCATTTCCGACGCCGTGTTGCTGCCCCATCGAACCGTCTCGGCGGCATTCGGATTCGCAGCGTTGTTCTTCGAGTTGTCGTATGTGGCGTCGATCCGGACGACAGTGCCTTTCGGCAGCGTCACCGGTTCCTTATAGCGGAACTGGGTCTGCCACTCGAAGCTGTACGCCGGGATGTTGATGATTACCTCGGGCTTGCCGCCAGGCCGAGTCACTTCCATCTTCATGCTCTTGCCGCGGTAGTGCATGTGCGGCGTGTAGGAGAGCAGGTCGATGCTCTCATCCAGCGTGAAGCAGGCGCTGACCGGATGTTCGCTGGCGCCGGCCGGGATGCGAAAGAACTGGTTGTGGATGTCGCGCCGCTTCACTTCCATCTTCGGCGGTTCCTTCGCGAAGATCAGGCCAACGCTGGTCCGGTCCGTCTCTTCCTTGCCGCTGCCGGAGGCGTAGTGAATGGCGAACTCGATCTCAGCGCCGGCGGGGATCTTTTTCGCGAAGCCGACAGGCCACTGGTCCGGCGTCTTGCCGGGCAGATACGACGCGAGGACGCCGAGGGCGCCGTTGTCATCCGGGCTGCGGGGGAAGTCGCCACCGAACGGGTGGGCGCAGCCGTCGTCGATGATGGGCGCTTCCAGCCTCATGTGCGAGCCCCAGGCGTCGTTGTAAATCAGTTTTTTGCGGTCGAACTCCGGGTCGACCGGCGCCGGTGTGCGGGGCTTTCTGGCCACTCCGCTCACCAGCAGATGGGCATGGTGGACTACCTTCCGGTTGCCGGGCCGCAGTTCCACGGACTGAACCCAGACGTCCTTGTCGAAGTTGGTCTTCACCACGAACCGCGTGTTCTGGTCCGTGCTGTTCGCCTTGACGACGTAGACTTCAGGGATCTGGAACACCACGTCGGGCTGCCCGTTGTGCCAGCCTTCGGTGAACTTCGGCGGGGCGGGCGCGTCGGCGGGGTTGCCTTCTTTGGCACCCTGCTCCACCCAGGTCCGAATGGCCGCGATCTGAGCGTCGGTGAGGCGCGGATCGTTTGCGAAGTGGCCGATTTTCGGGTCTGCGTGCCAGGGCGGCATTTTGCGGGTGGCGACTGCCTCCCGGATGGATTTGGCCCAGGGACGGACTTCGGAGTACTTAAGGAACGACATCGGAGCCACGTCGCCAGGGCGGTGGCAGCTGGAGCAGTTGTTGAAAACAATGGGCGCGATGTCTTTGGCCCACGTAACCTCTCCAGCCCGCAACATCGAAGCGGCGGCGGCAAGCAGCGCGGCGGCTGCGGCAATCCTCATAACCAGAATTATAGGCCTGCTATAAGCGGTACATGCGAACTGGAGCGGAGCTCTTCATCGACTCCGTGGAGCGGCTTGGGATCCACGAGATGTTTACGCTGGTCGGCGACCACCTGAATGAGGTCCTGCTGTACGCCGGAAAACGGAATTTCCGGGTCATCGATATGCGGCATGAGGCCGCCGTGGTGCATGCCGCCGACGTGTGGGCCCGGACGTTCCGGCGGCCCTCGCTGGCGCTGGTGACCGGTGGACCGGGTCATACAAATGCTCTCACCGGCATCGCGACGGCTCAGAGCGCGGGCAGCCCGGTGATCGCGGTTTCGGGAGCGCGGCCGCTTAGCCAGGCGGGGCGGAACGCGTTCCAGGAGGTCGACACTTTCGGCTCCGTACGTCCGCTGGTGAAGTGGGCGGCCGAGGTCGCACGGCCGGATCAGATCCCCTTCTTCCTGGCGCGGGCCTACTCGGAAGCCATGTCGGGGCGGCCGGGGACGGTCCACCTGACGATCCCGGTGGATGTGTTTACCGGGAAGGCCGATGTGGAGCCTTGCCAGCCTCCGGTTATTGCCGAACCGGCCGGGACTCCCGATATTAGCCGGGCGGTGGAACTGCTGCGGTCGGCGGAGCGGCCGATGGTGATTGCGGGAGGCGGCGTCTGGTGGTCGCGGGCCGAAGCCGCTCTGGCCGATTTCGCAGAACGAAGCCATTTACCGGTGTTCACGATGTCACTTGGAAGGGGCGTTCTGCCTGACACCCACCCTGGGTGTTTCGGGTACGCCGACCCGTCTCTGAACCGCGCGGCGGCCCGGGCTCTGGCGGAGGCCGACGTGGTTCTGGTGCTCGGGAAGCGGATCGATTTCCGCCTTGGGCTTGGGCGCTTTTTTTCAAAACGAAGCCAAATTATCCAGGTTGACATTCACCCCCAGGAGCTCGGCCTGAATCGCGATTTGGCAGTCGCGATTCAATCGGATGTAAGCAACTTCTTACGTAGTTTCGAGGCCCTTCCGGCACGTCCGGAGTGGCTCCGGACGGTGGCTTCGTTTGGGTCCGAATGGCGGTCCTGGCTGGACGGGCAGGCGCAGGACCGGTCTTCGCCGATCCATCCGGCGGCGTTCTACTCGGCGTTCCAGGATGCCCTGCCGGATAACACTTTGTATTCGTGGGACGGCGGCGATTTTGTCCACTGGGGCCGGGCGATGCTTCCGGCCCGGCACCCCGGCGGATGGGTTCGTCTGGGTCCGCTGGGCACGATCGGAGCGGCGCTGCCGAACGCGGTCGCACTGCAGTTGGCGAATCCCGACCGGCCTGTTGCGATGATAACGGGCGACGGCTCGCTCGGCTTCTACATTGCCGAACTCGACACTCTGGTCCGCCACAACCTGCCCGTTGTGATTATTGTCGGCAACGACGCGGGCTGGGGACTGGAGCGTGAACTACAGGGCCGGGACACGACGGTCGGCTGTGAACTGCGGGCGACGCGTTACGACGTCGTCATGCAGGGATTCGGCGGCGAGGGCGAGAACATTACTTCCCTTGAGCAGGTTGGGCCTGCGGTGAAACGCGCATTTGCATCCCGGCGACCGTACCTCTTGAACGTAAACATTCGGGGCGTCCGGTCGCCCTTTACGCGGTGGAAGCTGGGCGATGACTGAGCGGTTCGATGCGATTGTGGTGCTGGGGGGTGGCGTGCGGGCCGGCGGGCTGCTGCCGCCGTGGTCCGAGGCGCGGTTCGAACTGGCGATGGAACGGGACGAAGCCTTCGGCCGTCCGGGGTCCAGTCGCGGCACAAGCGCGTACCCACAGATCCGCTTCGTATCACTGGTGGAGGACGGTACCCATGTCCTTTTCGGCAGCCGCATGGCGGACTACGCCACCAGCGAAATCGCGCTGGCAAAGACCGTAATACCCAGTCTCGACAAGGGCATGTTGTGTCTGGCGGACCGCGGCTTTTTCGGGTTCGAGATATGGCAGCAGGCGGCGGCAACAGGTGCGGACTTGCTGTGGCGGTTGAGAAAGAACATTCTGCTGTCCTGCGAACAGCGCCTGCCGGACGGATCGTACCTCAGCCGCATCTCTCCCTCGCAGAAGAAACAGCGGCGCAGGCGCAACGGAATTGTGGTGCGGGTAATCGAATACCGGCTGGACGGAGTCGAAGGGGCGGAGCCGTTGTATCCCGCCGGACTCGCTTGCCCGTTTGCTTCTTTGCCACCCGTTGCGGCCTTCCTGGACCGCACAGACGTGATGGCGACACCGAAGGGTCCAAATTGCGAGAAATTCGACCGAGACCCGCTGGACGGATCCCTCTCCTTGCCGCTGCGAGCAACTGACATGGTGGGATTCTTCTACGTTCGGAAGCTCATTCACTCAAATCAAGAAAGCTCAGCCGAGATTTTGCGGAGCGGCAAATTAACCTCGAGCTCGCGGGGAATGGAGAAGGCAATAAGGCCATCACGCTGCAGTATGACGACAAGCGGCAGGACTACGTCATGCGGATCATCGGCGATCCGTGAGCGAACGCCAAACTCACACTCTGGCTCACTTCTGGACGAATCGGTTCCGGGTAGCGTCATCCGCCCACGGGCGTCAAAGACGCGCCACGTTTACTGTAGTCAAGTCAACATCTCTTATCGGAGGCGGGCGAACGTCTCCACGTCGATGCCCAATTGACTCACGATGCGGTGCGTTGTTGCTCGTCCGTCCGGATGCTGCCAGCGTTCGTGGCTGCCCGTTTGTCGCGTCTTTCGAAATCCGAGCTTCGCCGCTACGCGCCGAAACTCCTCTGCTCGGGCATAGGCATGAACGATTTCGGTGGTATCGGCCGGCAGCACTTGATTTTGCTGCGCGTACTCGTCCGAAATCATTTGGAAGACGGCTGCGAGTTCAGTCAGCGCGGACTCTCGGGTAGGCATGAGCGCATGGCACCCCGGGATCGATGGAACTTCCGCGACCCACCCGCTGGGTCTGTTCCGGTAAAGCACGACCTTGTAGTCGTCGAGGCTCATTGCTCTTCATTGTATCGGGAAATGCAATGTGCGCGCGGAAGTTGCCAGTCTGTCGCAGACGTTCCGCAAACGTCAACTTCAGTCCGGTCCGGCTGCCGCAACGTGACCTCATTCCGGGAGGATCGTTGGACATCCGCTAACAATTCACCTGGCTCCACGAGCGCCGAAGGGCTAAAGCGGGATCACGTGCAGGCCCGGGATCAGTTGAAAGTGCCGGACGTTGGCTGTTCCCACTCCATAACCGAGTTCCAGCGCGCTCACCCCGATCAGGAGATCCGATAGCGGAATGCGGATGCCTCGCGCCTGGCTCTGGCCGTCGATCTGTCCCGCACGGAGGGCGATCTGGACCGTCACCGGCTGTATGGGGACACCGATCGGCAACTCGTCAAGGAAGTGTTGCCGCCGTTCCCGGCGTTCGGTTGTGTCAGCGCGGGTGATGCCATGGGCAAGTTCGAGTACCGTCACCACTGAAATGGCGATCCCAGCGTCGCCAGTTTCTCGCGCCACGGTTTCAGGAAGTTGGCGGGCGTTCTTGCCCTGGCGTTCGGCGGCGACGGCGGTTCCCTATGCGCGGCGATAGCGGCTTCGACATCCTTCTCGAAGTCAGAATCGATGGTCGCGGTGGACTCGGCTGGCATCAAAGCGATGCACTCGGAGATGGTCCGGCGCGGTGGCGCGGGCGCGCGGATCACGGCCAACGGTTGTGCGTCGCGTTCGATCACCACCTCGGCGCCGGCCTGCACACGTTGCAGAATGGCGGCAAGGTCACGCACCGCTTCGGCTTCGCTGATGTGCACGGTTTCCCCGGCTGACGCTTCTAGACTCGCCCCGGTGTGGTCGCCCGAGGGATCGCGGCTCGCCCGGAGTGTCCTGCTTGGTCGCGGCCAGGATCCAGACGATAGACCCGTTCCGCACCGGACCTGCCACGGAAATCGTGACGGGGAGCAACGTACGAAAGTTGCCCGGTGATTGGTCCCTCAATGGCGATCTGCTTTATGTGATGAATGACGACGGGCGCGGCGTGGTGTGGGCTGTTCCGGTTGCGGGCGGCAGGGAGCCTGTGCGGCTGGCCGAACTGCAATCGCTGTGGGCCTTCGGGAGGTTCTCGCCGGATGCGCGGTGGTTCTCCTACACCGACGAGCGCGGCGGCGTGCCGCAGGTCTTCGTCGAGTCCAACCCTCCGGGCAAAGGACCCAGACCAAAGGGGCTGTTCACCTTCCGCGCCATGAACAACGCCTACACGACCGCGCGCTACGACGTAACCGGGGATGGCCAGAGGTTCCTGATTCTGACTCCGCTGGAAAGCACACCGTCCGAACCGATGAGCGTGGTCCAGAATTGGACTAACGGATTCAAGCCGTGAGCCCCGGAATCTATATCCCACTACCGCTTCGCGTCCAGGCTCGGCGAAGGCGGGCTGGGCGCGGTGTATCGTGCGACCGACACCAGGCTCCATCGCAACGTCGCCATCAACGTGCCGTCGTGAGTTTCGCGTAAGACGCCGACGGCCCGCCCGCCTGCCTGGCTAAGCCGGGTGGATCGGGCGCATCTCGGCTGGCTCCCGGTCCGCAATACGGAAGCAATCGAGGACGCCGGTGCCTTCCGAATGGCGCGTAAGACCTAATTACTGACGAAAGCGGGTCCGTGAACGAAGCCATTGTGGAGCCAACGGCGTTTCAGCGCTGGACTCCAATCGGGTAGGGAAGCGTTAGCACGGCCAGTGTACATGATCGTTCGGGCGGCGCGCCAACGACCTAATTTACGGCGAAGCCGGCCGTCGCGAGTTGGGCGTGCAGGCGCTCGTGCTCTTCCGTTGTAAGCGCGCGACAGGGTGGCACGCAGTCGCCGCAATCGATCCCGCGCCAGCGCAGGATTAACTTGAGCGTGGGAAACAGGGGATAGCCAAGGACGATGGTAATCAAGGCGTTCACCCGATCCTGCAGCCGCCGGGCTTCAGTCCAGTCTCCAGCCTGGGTGGCTGCGTACAACGATACGAATAATTGGGGCTCGAGATTGTAGATGCTGCCGATTCCGCCGTCAGCGCCCATCAGCAGCCCCGCGGCAAGCACCTCATCGTGTCCGTTAAACACGAGCTTGCCCAACGCTTTACACCGATTCAACGTGTAGAGATCGAAGCTGGTGAACTTCAGGCCCGCCACGCCTCGAATCCGACAGAGACGTTCGATTTGCGCGTATCCGGTTACGGACTGGGATGAAGCCGGAAAGAAATACAACAGCAGTGGAAGAGAAGTGGATTCAGCCAGAGTGCGGTAATACATCTCCACTTCATCGATCGAAAAAGGACCGTTTGGTGCGATGCTGCTGATGACGTCTGCGCCGCACCTCTCGGCATGAGTGGCCAGTCTGACGGCGGACGCGGTAGAGTTAGCGCCCACGTGCACGATAACCTTGCGATCGGGCGGTGAGAGTTCAACGACTGCTTCGGCCAACGCCTCGCGCACCTCGAGCGGCAGCAACATGCCCTCGCCGGTGGAGCCTGCGATGTAGACGCCGTTGCAGCCCGCGTCGTACAAGCGGTCCAGCAACAGGGCAAGCGAATCCCTGTTGAGGGATCCTGCGGGCGTGAGAGGGGTCAGCAGCGCAGGAAAAATTCCGGACAAATTCGATGTCATGTGAGAAAGCTGTACGCACGTGCGGACTGTAACTCGACAACCAACTGAACGTCGCGTCCGTGCAGAGCCTCTGTCTTCTGCTTCTTCCAGCGACATGTGTGCCGAGTGGAATCCGACCGCAGGGGAATCGCGTCATCGAGGGAGAACCCGTCCGCGCCAGGGATGCCGATCCTTGCCTGGCCACCCGCAGCGTCGATGTTGCAGAGAAGATCGCCAGACAACTTCACGGGCTTCGTAAGAATAGTTCCTTGCCCGCCTGAGGGCGCCGCGAATGCAAACCCATCTGTGCGGGCACGCGCCAAATTCAGGAACCCATCACGCCAGCCGGTGTGCGGGCCATTGCTCGCTCCGTAGTAAATGCGTACTTCGTTGTCGAGGAACACGGGCCCGGTGCCCGCGTAGACACATCCCGAGTCCGACTCGCCCGCGGCACCCTTGGGAATGAACGGAGTGCCTGGTTCGAGGCGAGTCCACTGAATGGAGTCGACGCTCCAGGCAAGCTCGCAGTGAACGGTATCGCTGGGCGCGTGGAAGATCATCAGGAGCCCGAAGAACAGATTGCCGTGCTCGAAGATGGGCATGGCGTAGGTCTGATTCTCGGGATGGCTGGCCTCAGCCCGCATCACCTCGACTGCAGGTGTCCACGTTTTGAAATCGATGCTTTCGGTGCGTCCCACCAGCCGCTGCTTCGCAGGCCGGTCCCACAAACGGGTAATGGCGACGTAGCGTCCCAGGTTCTGGGAGTAGATTGCGTTATTGTGCGTGTCGCCGATGGCTCCAATCGAGGGGAATGGAACCGGCTCCGTCCACCGCAGGCCATCGGGAGAGAACGCACCCGAAGTGGATTTCCCCTGCAGCAACATTTTGTAACGCCGCGAAGGATCCGACTCATGCGGATCGAAGTATACGCCAGCGCCATGCGGCCCACGAGCAACAATGTTGTTCTTCTTCGACCCCTGAAACTCGATGAGGTCGAGATCGGGCTTTGACCAGCGGAGGCCATCCTTCGAGGTTGCGTAGCAAACACCCATCTCGCGCTTTCGGTCGGGCTTGTACGGAATGCTCTGCCGGCTGGTCCGGGGCGTTTCTGTTGCGGACGGGTCTATCGTGAACGGACTGTACCAGCATTTATAGAGCTTCTCCGCAACGTCGAAATGGATATTCGGATAAAGGTTGTCGTAGCGCACTTCCCATGGCCGATCCTCGGCAAACAGAGGGTTGCGCGTGTCCTTCATCACCTTGCCTACGTGCATCGACACCTGTGTCGATTTCTCAACCACTCGCGGATCCAGGAACAGCCGGGTGGTGGTCCGCGTGGCGGGTTTGGCGGGAAGTTGGGTTCCGGCCACGGCGAATGTCTGCAGGAATTGCCTGCGGTCGAGTTGCATTAGAATCGGAGCCTCATCTGAAACTGCAGATAGCGATTCGGAGCTTCGGTCGTGGACGTGATGCTGCCGAATGTGGTGGCAACCGGATTGGCATCCGGATTCGAAAAGATCGTGTGATTCATCAGATTCAAAGCGTCGAACCGGAATTGAAGGCGGAATCGCTCCGTGATAGTAAACTCGCGCTGCGCGTTGGCATTCCAGTCATTCATCGACGGACCGCGAACGCTGTTCAGCCGTGTGGGAAATACGCGAGCATGATAAGCACCCGGAGCTCTGGCCGACGTACGTTCGAAGTCCGCGGTATTGAACCATTGCCCGATGGTGCGCGGGCCGTTGGCGATGTCATCCAGCTTGTTGCCGTAGTAGAACAGGTTGGGGAAATCAATGGGCGTGCCGGTCTGATACTCATAGGTCACACCCACCTGAAATCCACCGGTCAGTTTACTGATCCAGCCGCTGTTGGCCAGCTGCCGCCCTTTTCCGAAAGGCAGGTCAACTACCGTCGTTGCCGTGAACCGGTTCGGCGCCCCGTAGACAGAAGGCCGGCGTGTGGGAGACGCATCGAACTCATTGACGAAGATATCTGCTGTTTGTGCGTTCAGGCGGGTATATCCAGCGTTGATGTTCACGCCGTGTGAGAGACGTTTGGTGTAGGTCACCTCCAGTGAATGCGCCGTCACGTCACCGACAGACGCGAAGCTGTCGGTCAACCCGGACATCTGCGGGTACGGACGCAGCAACTGATGCTTCTGGATGGTGGCGGAGGTGAAGTAAGACAGCGTGCTCATCTGCTGGTACGCGGCGGGATGTGTTGTTGCGAGTGATGCAAAATTCGAAAGCCGGAGGGGATTTGGCACGTTTTGATTCATGCTGCTTGCGGCTGCGTCGTTGCGCACATTGCCGGTTGCCCAGTATTGAGAAGGCAGCGCGTTGGTGTTTCTCGCTACGTACGTATGATCGCCGTAATTGCCGGTATAAGCCACCTCGATCAAATCCTTCGATCCAAACTGCCGCTGAAAGCCAATCCGCCAGCGCTGATTCCGGGCACGTTCGATTCCATAGTTGCTGTAGGCGAAGGCACGGCCAACGAATGCCATTGAGCCCATTGCGTTGGCGACAGGGCTGTCGAAGCGTGTGCCATCGGCTCGCACCGGGAACGGATCTGCGAGGGGCGAAACGCCTGCCCGCGGATTTCCTGTGAGCCAGTTCGCGCCAAAATCATTGGTGAGGTTGGTGGATGTGACGCGGCTGAATCCGAACTGGTTAGGAGTCAGATAGCTGGCGTTCAGCGAATCATAAAAAACGCCGTAGCCTGCCCGAATTACAGTCCTCGAGCCCAATTGATATGCGACGCCCAGACGAGGCAGGAACATCAGTTGACTCTGCCAGATGTTGCGTCCCCCAGGCGTGCTTCCGGCATATACCGTTCCGCCTCGGACATTGAAACTGCCGGCAGGCAACTCCGCCACCGGGTTGCTTGCATACGCGGCGCGTGCTGCGCTTGTGATGGGTAGTTCCAGCGAAGGATCGAAATCGGCGAGAGCACGGTTGTACCGTTCGGTCAGACCGCCCTCGTACTCAAACCGCAACCCGAGAATCAGCGTAAGGCGTGGGGATAAACGCCACGTGTCCTGAGCATGCCACGCAAAGGCTGGCGTGTGCACCGCGTAGCTGGCATTCGTTTCAGCCTGCATACTGCTGGGCAACCCGAGCAGGAACGACGCCCAACTGTGGCCGATGCTGCCGGCGGGTGTGAGCAGATCGTCATTCCGGCGCGTGAAGGAGTTGTCAAATGCGAATGATCCTGATGTCAGTCCGCCTCCACCACCGGTTCGGAAGTACTGGCGCATCTGGAAGCCGCCGCTGAATGTATGTGTGTTTCGAATGTGGGTGACCGTCGCACGCGCGCCGTATAAGGCAGACTTGGATGTTATGGTGTAGCCGCGGCTCAACGACCTGTAGCCGGCGGGCGTCACAACAGGAAGGTGACTCTCATCCCCGGCTTTCGCAGCGAGATAGGCCGGCAGGCCCGCATCGGTGGCGTCGTATTCCTTCGGGACGGTTCCCAGCTGTCCTTCCTTCGATTCATTCGCTGAGAAGGCAAAGTCGAAAAACGTGGAAGCGGTCGGCGTGTAGACCCAGTCCAGCATCGCCGCGCGTGTGCCGCGCTCAAGATCGACACTGGAGAGACCACGCAGCGTCTCGTAAGTCCAGTCTGACCGGTCTTCTTTGTAGTTGTGATAATTCCAGCGGCCGAAGAACCGATGGTTGTTGGACAACTGATAGTCGATGCGATTACTGAGCGCGACGAAATTGAACATCCACGGCATCGCAGTCGCGATGTAGTTGTTCAGGGGCTCCTGACGGGGATTGGTGGGATTGTTGTTGGGCGTTGGCAGCAGCGAATCGTACCGCTTCTGCATCGGATTGATCATGCGGTTTGCCGGAATGACGTTGCCGGCGAACGGCTGGCGGATGTAGTTTGTTGGGCGCGCCGGATCACGAGCGATGGTGAGCGGGTCGTAGATCTGATAGCGCGTCGGGTCCACCGCGAGCAGATCGGAAAAATTGCCGGCACGGTTGAGGAGAGTGGGGACGGTGACGTTGATGTTGGAAGTGGTCTCGGTCAGCCGTTCCTTTGTGCCGTTGTAGTTGATAAAGAAAAACAACTTGCTGCGACCGTTGATCAACTTTGGAATTACGACGGGACCGCCGAAACTTATCGAGTAGTCGTTGGTGCGACCGGGTGCCTGCGGATTCTGTCCTCTAAGCTGGCCCGCCAGCGTCCCGTTTCCAGCTGCTTCCGACGCTGCGATATTCCTGTAATAAGCCTGCTTAATGAAAAATGGAGTTGCGTTCCAGCGCTGCTGCATATGCTGCCACGTGGCCACGCCGTGATACGCATTGGTCCCCGCCTTCGTCATCAGCGACATACTTATGCCGGAAGAGAAGCCGACTGAGGGGTCGAGGTTCGATGTCTCCACTTTGAACTCCTGGATGGCATCTGTATGCGGCATGAAAGCAATTCTGCGATTGAAGCCCACGTTCGGCATGCCATCCATCAGGTAGTCGTTGCTGGAATCCGTAAGGCTGCGCCCTCCGACGTTTCCCGGCGTGAACATCACAGTGGTCACGATAGAAGCGGAGCGGTGCGAGGTTGTGCGATAGCCGCCGCGGACCTGAACGCCTGGAGTGAACGCCGCCAACAGTACGGGATTGTTTCGCGCCACCGGCAGTTCATTGATGCTGCGGTTATCCACCACGCGTCCCGACGAGACGCTGTTAGTTTCGATCAGCGGCGCTTCTTCGTTGACCGTGAGAGTTTCCGACACTGAACCAATTTGCAGACTGAAGTTGATCGGTATTCTTTGCGAAACATTGAGTTCGATTCCCTTACGCAGGGCTCTGGCAAATCCGGCAGCCTCCGCCGTCACCTGGTAGTGGCCTGCAAGCAGCAAATTCGCCTCGTAATAACCAGATTCGTTGGACTGGACCGTCATGTTGACGTTCGTGTCTGTATTGGTGACAACCAGCGTTGCTTTTGGGACGGGAGCGGCCTGGGCGTCAGTCACCCTCCCGAAGATCATGCCTCGCGTGTCCTGTCCTGACATTGCCCCGGGCCAAAGCAGACAGGTCCCTGCCAGAAGCGGAAGGAGATTCTTCGACAACATTGCGGAAAGTCTCATGGTTCTCTCGGGCGTCCAATGGGCGCCAATCGATCCTATAATCGATAATGGCTGCTTGTCAAGAGAAACGATGAGTTGATCGATAATCTAATCGATAGTATGATGCTTCGACAGGAGTGTCGTCGATTGGGTATCATTCTAACAGCCGTGTTGCTGACGTTGGCAGTTTCTGTAACTGCTTTCCCGGAAACGCTTTACAACGGGATTGAGCGGAACGGCGAGTGGCCTCCGCGTGTTCCTGTCACGCGCAAATATCAACCCGTACCCTATCTGCAGACGCGCCCACCAGTGGTCCTCATCGACGTGGGGCGCCAGTTGTTCATTGACGATTTCCTTATCGAATCCACGAATCTAAGCCGAACGTTTCACCGTCCGGAGATGCATCCCGCATCTCCCGTGCTCCGGCGAGAAGGTGAGAAGGAGGCTGCAGCACCCTTCAGCGACGGGATCTTCTACGACCCGTCCATGAAGCTCTTCCGGGCCTGGTACCGCTGCGATCACAACACCTGTTACGCCACATCGAAGGACGGAATCCACTGGGAGCGTCCCTCGCTGGATGTCGTACCCGGCACGAACATTGTTTTGTCCGGACCGCGCGATTCCAGTACAATCTGGCTCGATCTTGAGGAAAAAGATCCAGAACGCCGCCACAAAATGCTGTTTTACACGAGATACAAACGTGAGTATTCGATCGAGTTACGCGCCTCCCCAGACGGCATCCACTGGAGCGAGCCTCTTGGGATGGGGCGCACTTACCTGCTCCCGCACTACGACCGCAGCACGATGTTTTTCAACCCGTTTCGAAACAAATGGGTCTACAGCATCCGGCTCAGCAATGTCGGTGGAATGGCGGCGCCGGAGTTGGAGGACGGAATTGGACGGGTCCGGTTCTATAAGGAAGTCAGCGATTTTGCCGAAGGCTGGAAGGATCGGGCGGAACTGGCTCCCTGGGTATCGGCAGATGAGCGGGACCTGCCGCATCCCGAGATCAACGTCTTGCCGCAGTTGTACAACCTGGACGCGGTCGCCTATGAAAGCGTGATGCTCGGCCTGTTTACGATGTGGCGAGGGCCGGAGAACCAGGATGTTAAAGACAGGCCCAAGCGGAATGAAGTAGTGCTCGGCTATAGTCGTGACGGCTTCCACTGGGACCGTCCCGATCGCACACCCTTCATCGGCGTGTCGGAGAAACGGGGCGACTGGAACTGGGGCAACGTACAGTCGGCCGGCGGCGGTTGTCTGATTGTGGATGACAAACTGTACTTCTATTTCAGCGGGCTCCGCGGGAATCCGGAAAGCATCCCTGGGAAGAACGCGGATCAGGACGCGTCCATGGGGCTCGCTATCCTTCGCAGGGACGGATTCGCTTCTATGGACGGCGCCTCCGACGGCAAACTTGTAACGCGACCCATCCGTTTTTCCGGTAAATATTTGTTCATCAATGCCGACGCGTCAATGGGCAGCGTCGCAGCTGAAGTAATTGATACCAGAGGGCGGGTGATTAAAGGTTTCGATCTCGCCAATTCGATACCGGTAAACACCGATGGTACAAAGATAGCTTTACACTGGAAACATGGGAAGGATCTGGCCAAACTGACTGGCAAGCAAGTTTCGATCCGCTTCCATGTTTCGAACGCGCGTCTATTTTCTTTTTGGGTTAGCGCGGAGGCCGGCGGCACGAGCCACGGCTACGTTGCTGCCGGTGGTCCGGCATTCCGGGGACCACGCGACACGGAGTAATCACGAACATGGATCGGAAGCACGGAAAGGGCGGCAGCAGCCGCGTCGAAATCGTTCAGCGTCATCTCTTGCAGGCCATCTTCAGTGGCAAGTACCCCCCAGGCTCGCCTCTCCGGGAGACTGGCCTTGCGCGGGAATTTGGCGTCAGCCAGGCCACTGTACGCGAGGCGTTGCAGCGTCTTGAGTACTCTGGTCTGGTAAGCCGGACCGTGAACATTGGCACCACTGTGACGCGTCTGTCTCCGTCCGATGTTCAGGAACGGATGGAGTTACGCGCACTGCTGGAAGTCCGCGCAGCGAAGGCGGCCGCCGAACGCGTCGGTCTAAAAGAAATGGAGGAGATGGAGCGGCGTCTGGCAGTCTTCTCAGGCTTCATGAACAGCGATTCGTACTTTGAATCCGCGCAGGCTGACCTTGCATTTCATCGATATATCTGGAGTTGTTCGGAGAATCAGACACTGTACATGCTGCTCGATCAGCTTACGGTTCCTTTGCTCGCCTTCGCCAGCATCGTACTAAGTTATGGCCGCGAGCGTCTGGTGGATGTGGTGCACGCTCATCAGCCAATGCTCGACGCGATGCGCCTGAAGGACGCCGAGAAGATCGAGGATGCGTTTCGGACCGGAGCCGAGATTTTTTATCAGGAATACCTCGGCAATGGTTCGCGAATGCGGAATGCCGTGGCTTTTGGTCTGCTGTCCGCGGAGAGTCCGCAACAGGAGCTCGTGGTCCGATAACCTCCGCGAAGCTGGTGCAGGTTCCGGCCAGCGATGATGCTGAAGAGACTGAGGCGTATAGCTTGTCGGCCGCGCGCAGCATTCTCCGCGACCGTAACCTTCAAACGGGGTAGTCCAATCCTCGCATCACAGCCGAACAGTCTGCTGATGTGCGTCTCGCGAACACCACACTTCAAGCAGCACAGTGGATCTACGGGACCAACGGGACCGGCCCGCACGCGCCAGTCGAAGTACTTGCTCCTGCTGATCGCATCTGATTTCGGCAATAAATACACTTGCCAACTCACCGGTTCGTTGCGAAATACACTATTGCCCTAAAATGCGTCTCGTGTATTCGGTATCCTGATTTACGCCAGCGAGGCGAATACAAGGCGAACGCCAGACTGGCATTTTACCCACCAATCAAAACCAGCAACCCAAGCCCCACCAGCAACTTACAGCCATTCCAGCAAACCACCCACCCCCGAAAACTTGACACCTCCGTGCTACACTGCCGAGCCAGAAAGGAGAGGTCCTCAAATGGCAACCCTCAATCAGATCAACGCATCCCGAATCAACGGCGCCCGCTCCAAAGGCCCCGTAACCCCCAAAGGCAAAGCACGTGTCGCGCAGAACGGCACCACCCACGGAATCTACTCCACACAGGTCGTCCTCCACAACGAAGAGACCGCCGCATACCTGTCCCTCCGCCAGGACCTCATCAACGACTGGGCACCCGTCTCTTCATTCGAGCTCAACCTCATTAACGACATCGCCGACGCCCGCTGGCGCCTCCTCCGCTTCACCACGCTCGAAACCGCCGCCCTCGACTTCGAGGTCGAACGCATGCGCCCCGAAGTCGCCGAGACCTTCCAGAGCATCGACGAAGGCACCCGAACCATCTTTGCCTTCAATGCCCTCATCCTGCACAACCGAACCTTCGAAGTTCTGCAGACCGGCATCCGAGCCCAGCACCGCATCATCGACCGCGCCACCGCCCAGCTCATCCGCTTCCTGAAAATCCGTCCCGATCTCGCTGGCGGCAACAGCGGTGCCACCACCACTGCCAGCGAAACCGCACCGACCCAGGACCAGGTTCAGACCGCGCAGCCCCCAGCCAGCGAAACAAAGCCGGCCGCAATCGATAATCACAGGACCAAACCCGAGCCTGCTCCCATACCTCAGCCGCGGACCGCCCAAACCATCACTCCAGTCGCCCCCAGCCAGCCGGGCACGCTGCTCGACCGCCTCGAACAAGCCCTCGCTTCTCGAAAACCGGCGGCCTGAACCGAAAATCGAATCCCAACCCGCAGCGTGCGGGGAAGAAGTGTATCCCCAGCGAGCCACCCCGCCACCCGACGCAGGCAAAAAGTCCCTCGAATTCCCGCTTCCCACACCACCCATTTCATAAATCGAACAGCTATATTTCCTTTAAATTCAGAAACCTAGCGCCAGTTAAACCAAAAACCGCAACAGCAGTGTGCGAGACTTTCCCCGTGATGGAGAACGCAAAGGCGCAAGCCTTTCCAAAACAACCCGCCATCGGATGCGCCGCCATGCGAACCGATATACTGCAAGCCGATATGGCTCACTCCCTGCCCTGGCTCGCGGCGCTGTTGACAGCCGCAGCTCTGTCGACCGCCACCGCCGCGCCACCACCAGCCGCTGAAGGAGTCCCCGCGCCCTCCAATGTCCGGGGTCGCGAGTACCCGAAAATTCATCCCGATCTCAGCGTCACCTTCAGAGCCACCGCCCCCAACGCAAAGACCGTCGCAGTCGCAGCAAGGGCGGCTGACAGCGGCATGAACGGCAACACGCCATTCGTAATGAAGCGTCTCGACGACAAAGGCACCTGGGAAGTGACCACCACGCCCCTGCGTCCCGGCTTCCACTACTACGACCTGATCGTCGACGGCACCAAAGTCAATGACCCGTCCAGCGAAACTTACTTCGGGTGGAACCAGCAGACCAGCGGCCTTGAGGTCCCGGACCCCGCCCTCGACTTCTACTCAGTAAAGAACGTGCCGCACGGCGACGTCCGCGTCATCCGGTACAAGTCGTCCGTCACAGGGCAGACTCGCCAGTCCTTCGTGTACACCCCGCCCGGCTATGACACTTCAGGCAACACCCGCTATCCGGTGCTCTACCTTCAGCACGGCTCCGGCGAAAACGAGACCAGCTGGACGTGGCAGGGCAAAGCGAACCTCATCATGGACAACCTGCTCGCCGGAAAAAAGGTGCAGCCCATGCTGATCGCAATGGACTGGGGCTACGGCACCAAACCCGGCCAGCCCAATCCCGGCGGCCGAGGGAATGAGGCGTTCCCCGACGTCGTGATCCATGACCTGATCCCCGCCATCGACGCGAAGTTCCGGACCCGTAAAGACCGCCACAGTCGAGCCATCGCCGGCCTCTCCATGGGAGGCGGTCAGGCCATGAACATCGGACTGACCAACCTCGACAAGTTCGCCTCGGTGGCGTCGCTCAGCGGAGCCGTCCGCAATTTCGACAGCAAAACGTCGTTTGGGGGAGCGTTAGCCGACGCCAAATCGGCAAACGCGAAACTCGACCTGCTCTGGATCGGCTGCGGCAAACAGGATGGCCTCTACAAAGCCGCCACCACCGTGCACGAATCCCTCGCCGCATCCAAAGTCGAGCATGTCTGGTTCGAAGGCGAAGGTTCTCACGAGTGGCAGGTGTGGCGGAAACACCTGTACGACCTGGCTCCACGCCTCTTTAAGTCGAAGAAATAAAACGGCTACTCCAAAGGAAACGGGCCCGTCTTCTCCGCCCGCAGTTCCTTCTCGGAACCGTCCTCAAACTCGAGGCGGTAAAACACGCCACGCGCGTGATAGTGCATTTGAGCGCTAAACGGAGCCTCATCCCCAGGATCGAGCGACTCATCGTCAATCGAGCCCTTCTGCCGCGTCAGGACCTTCCTGTCCGAATCGAGCAGCTCGTAAACCACTGTCAGGCGGCGAATTGGCTTGTCGGTGACGTTTCGCACATGCCCGTCCAAATTCACTCGGGCGTCTTCAACCTTCGCGGTCGCATCTACCAGAATCACCTCAGGACCTTTGGCCTGGGACTTCTTCGCTCCAGCAAGAGGTGACAAGCAGCCTAAACTAAAGAGGAGCGTACGACGGTTGAGCTTCACAACCTCACCATTCTAGTACGAGCGCGTAATCATTGAGCCTCACGTTTTTGCGCGTTGTTCGTCTAAGGGCTCAAATGCGGGCGGCCCGCTGCCGACCCGTTAACGGGGAAAGTCTCGATTACTGCTGGTTCAACGGATGAGATACCCGTAAGGATTCTTACGTTTGACAGGCTGAAGCTAATCGAGCGCACTCTCGATTTTTTAGGGGAAATAGCAGGATGCAAAAAACAAGACTGGCAGGCTTAGTACTTGCCTTGTCTGCGCTGTTGGGAACAACAGTTATGGCGCAGACCAGCCGGGGAACCGTCACCGGCTCAGTAACAGATGCTACCAAGGCGGCCGTACCCGGCGCAACCGTAGAAATCAAACAAAAAGAAACGAACATCGTTCGCACCACAAGCACCAACGAATCCGGTTTGTACCGTTTCGATGCCGTCGACCCGGGCACCTACGATGTCACGGTGAAATCACTGGGTTTCAAAACGTATGCCAGCCGGTCCATTCCGGTTTCGGCCGCCCAGATTCTGGCCGTTGACGCGGCCCTCGAAATCGGTGATAACGTGACCGTCGTCGAAGTCAATTCGGACGCCGTGGCCCTCCAAACCGAAGCTCCGGTCCGCGGTGGAACCATCAACAGCACGGCGGCAGTCAACCTCCCCGTGTTCAGCCGCAATCCGGTGAACCTGGCCATCACGCTGCCTGGCGTCACCGAGCAGCGCTCCGATTTCCCGGGCGTTGGGACCTTCTCTGTCAACGGTTCGCGCGGCCGTTCCAACAACTTCCTGATGGACGGTACGGAAAACAACGATATTTCGGTCACTGGTCAGGCGTTCCAGATCAAGATCCCGGACGCTGTCCAGGAAGTATCTGTCCAGACCGCCAACTACGATGCCGAGTTCGGACGCGCCGGCGGCGCTGTAGTGAACATCATCACCCGGTCGGGCACTAACGAACTCCACGGCTCGCTGGGCTGGGTCCCGGACTTTACCAACGACGACGCGATCACCAGCACCCTGTCTGCCGACCCCAACATTCTAAGCCGAGGCAAACTGCCTCCTGGCTACCAGCAGTTCTGGTACGGAACGGTCGGCGGACCCATCAAAAAGGACCGCACATTCTTCTTCACCTCGTGGCAGGAAGAGCGCCGCAGTGCGACGAACACCGCCGTGTTCACCACGCCCACAGTTTTCGGACAGCAGCAGATCCGCACAGCCCTGGCCGCCACTCCGAACGCCAATCCGCTGGTGAACCGCTACCTCGAGATCACCGGCCAGGTTCCTGGCATTCTGAATCCCTCCAACCAGGACCTCGGCAATGGCCGCGGCGTTGCGCAGTTCGGACAGGGCGTTTATGCCTTCCCGTACAAGTACAACGGACGTCAGTCGCTCACCAAGGGCGATCATCGGTTCAGCGACAAGGACATGCTGTCCCTCCGCTACGGCTATGACCGCTACCGGACGCCGGTTGCCACCAACAACTTCCCCGGCTTCCAGACCAGCACTGAGAACCACTTCCACAACGTGCTGCTCACCGAAACCCACGTGTTTTCTCCCAGCCTCACCAACGAACTCCGCCTGCCGTTCAACCGCATCGCCTTCGATGCCCCGAACAACGCCACCAACCAGTACGCCCAGATGCCGCAGATCGCGATCAACGGCCTCACCGCCGTCGGCGTGTCCTCCTCCTATCCGCAGGGCCGTATCGCCAACAACTACGGCCTGCAGGACACCATTAGCTGGGCAAAGGGCCGGCATACCATCCGCACCGGCTTTGACCTGCTGTTGCAGCGCTCGCGCCAGTTCGCACCGGCTTCCTATCGCGGAACCTGGAACTACACCGCCAGCAACGCTCAGGGCCAGGCGTACTCGCAGTTCGCCAACTTCCTCGACGACTTCGGTGGAACCGTTGGACCTGCCCGCGACTTCGGCGAGCCGGCCTACTATCCGGAGCTGTTCCGTCAGCAGTACTTTGTCAGCGACCGCTGGCAGATTCGTCCGAACATGACCCTCACCCTGGGCGTTCGGTATGAAGACTTCGGAGCTCCCGTGAACTCGCTGCGGACCCCGGCCTACACAGGCCTTTTCAACATCGTTGTCGACCGCGCCACAAGGACCGTCTCCGGCCCGTTCAACCAGGCGAACGAGACGAAACGAGACCGCAACAACTTCTCGCCCAGCATCGGACTCACCTGGTCGCCCTCGGCCAGCCAGGGTCTCCTCGGCCGGATCTTCGGGGAACGCAAGACCGTGTTCCGCACCGGCTTCAACATGGGCTACGACACGTTCTTCAACAACATCGCTTCCAACGCCTCCACCTCAGCGCCGAACTTTGTTTCCACTAACGACCCGTCCACGCCTGGCGTTAACGGCCAGGGCCCACGAGGCCTCGGCAGCATCTCCACCCGCATCCCGACCACTCCTCGTGCGGTACGTCCTGACGACGCGCAGGGCCTCGTTGCGGGCGACCTGGTGAATCCGTACTACATGAAGTGGTCGTTCGGCATTCAGCGCGAACTGCCATGGCAACTGGTTCTGGACAGCTCCTACGTCGGCACTTCCGGTGTTCGCCTGTACGCGCAGGAAGACCTGAACCCGGCAATCGTCGATCCCACCCGCCGCGTTCTTCCTGCGGCTTCGGCAGCGTGGCCGAACTACAGTCGTTCGTACCGTACACGCTGCAGCCGCGCCTCGATCCGCTGCAGGGTTCGCGCGGTATCCGTACCAATGGCGGACACAGCTCCTACCACTCCGCTCAGCTCCAGTTGCACAAACGCTTCGCCCGCACCATGGGCATGAACGTGGCTTACACCTTCTCGAAGACTCTGGACAACGCCAGCGACATCTTCCTGATCAACAACTCGTCCCCGGCGCAGTCGGTGCCGTCCATGTTCGGCGGCCTCAGCCTCGACAAGGCGGTCTCGCTGTACGACCGTCCGCACCGCCTCGTCATTAGCTACACCTATGAACTGCCCATGTTCAAGGCCCAGAAGGGGGCCTTCGGCCGCGTCCTCGGCGGCTGGAGCGCATCCGGTATCTACACCTATGAGAGCGGCATTCCGTTCAACGTCGCCAATGGCGCCGATGCCGATGGCGTCGGCGGTGCCGTGGAGCGGCCGGACATCAACCCGGCTGGCCGGGCTGGCGTTCGCGCTCAGCCCAGCGCCACTTCGCCCACCGGCTATATCAACCCCGATGTGTACGTTCCGGCAACTAACAGCTACCGCAGCGAACCCATCGACCCGAAGGATGCCCGCTACATCGGCCTTCCTGCCTGCACCACCAACTTCGCCGCCTGCCGTCCCGGCACCGCGCCTCGTAACTCGGAGCGCACCCTGCCGGTCAACAACTTCCTGCTCAACGCACGAAAAAACATCCGTATGACGGAACGGTACAACCTGACCTTTGGCGGTGAGTTCTACAACCTGTTCAATCACCCACAGTTCGGCTACCCGTCCGTGAGCATCTTCACCCCGGGCGGCGGCACTCCGGCACCCTCCACCAACACCTCGCTCGCCGGGCGATTCGCCAACGTGCGAATCCTCGATGGTGGTGGACGTGTGGTTCGCTACAACCTGACGTTGCGGTTCTAAGAACCGCAGACACGGCGGAAGAACTCGGCAGACAGTTGCGCCGAGTTCTTCCACGTGAATTGCGAAGCCTGCATCCTTGCCTTCCGTCCCAGTTCGTCACGCAAGTCCGCCGAATCCACCAGTTGCCACATCGCATCCCGGAGCTCGAAAGAGCTTTTCGGGTCCACCAGCAGTGCCGCATCGCCAGCCACTTCCGGTAATGCAGAGATATTAGACGTAACGCAGGGTATGCCCGCGGCCATCGCCTGCGCCAGTGGAAACCCAAACCCCTCATACAAAGAGGGATAGACGAACCCCAGCGCACCGGCCGTCAGAGCAGGCAGATCCGCCTCGGGCACGTAGCCCAGGTAATCCACGCCCACGATCCCTGACGTCAGCCGGTCCACAGTACGTTCAGCCGACCAGCCTTTTGGCCCGGCCAGCACCAGGTCGTACGCCTGCCGGACCTCCATCGGCATCTCGAGCCAGGCATCCAGCAGAGTGTCCACGTTCTTCCGAGGCTCGATCGTGCCCACAAAGAGCAAATAAGGCTTCGCGCGCCGCAAAGGCTGGGCTGTAAAGAACCGCTGATCAATGCCCGGGTAGATGACCGTAATCAGACGCGGGTCCAGTCTAAGCATCCGGACCGCATCGGACTTGGCCGACTCCGATATTGCGATCAGCCCGTCAGCCCGCCGCACCACGTTGGCGTGAAACCGCTTCTCTGCTTTGATGTTGCCTTCCGTGTGGACCTCCGGCATGATCAGGGCCGTCATGTCGTAGATCGTGCCAGTCAGCTTCGTGCGCTTCGGCAGGTTGCGCAGCAGGCTGGAGGCGTGGAACACATCCACGTCGCCCACCAGGTAGTCGACAAGGGGACTGCCTCGGACGTTGGACAGGTACAACAGTGCCAGACGTCCGAGCGTATGCCACTTCGAGTAGACCGACTGTTCGTGGTTGAGCTCGCCAACCTCGCCCAGCAGCGGAAACGCCGTTACCGTGTCCGGGGGCAACTCCTCGCGTAGCGAGGACATCCAGTGGTAGGCGTAGTTCTTGACGCCGGCACTGCGCAGGAGAAGACTGGTAGCGTCAACGCAGATCCGCATGGTTGCTCAGGAGGTACTTGCCTCCGGCTGCGCGTACGATGTGAAGATTACCCGTCCCCGTAATTGTTTGAATTCGGTCCAGTTGTGGCCCCTCAATAAGCAAATAATAACGCTCCGCACTCTTCCAAAGCTGGCCGAGTTTCAAATCGTCGATAAATACTTCTGGCGCACCAGGCGCATGTGATCCATATTCCAGGTTTGTTACCCGCCCATTCAAAAGAAGTGCACGGCGATCTGTATAGAAGAATACGGAGGAAAACGTATAGTACTGGTTGTCTACAATCAAGGTTCCGTCCGCTGCCTTACTCAGGGCCTCGGCAAGAGGTCTCGAAGCGAGGTAGGGATCGAAAGCGATCATCGCCAGTCGAGCCGCGTTCAGAAACAGCACCATCGACGCGGCCAGCCCCAGGTACAGCCGCAAACCCCGCAGCCTCGACCCAGCCATGGCGAGCCCCAGAAATGCCAGCCCCGCCAGCATCAGCGGTGGACGAAGATAAGCGAACGCCTTCAGCGTCAGGTCGCCCATATGGCCCAGGGAGAGCGTGTAAGCCTCGAAGTCCTGCGTCTTCAGTGCGGCCGAAATGTCGCCGGGAGTCGGCAGATTCCACACCTGGGCGTAGATGAATACGATGGCCAGCGCCGCCAGCCCGCCGATGCCGGCCACCACCAGCGCTCCGCCACGCGACCAGGCGTCCGGCTTCGCCATCGCGCATCCCAGCAGCAACGCCAGCGCCGGGTAGATCGGCATGGAGTAGTATTCCTGGGTGGTCGACAGCGTGAAGAAACACATCACGAAGCCGATCCAGCACAGCGCCATCACGCGCATCTGGCCAGCCCGGTCCGTGGGCCTGTACCCGAGCTTCACCACCCCGGGCAGGAACGCGCTCCACGGGAAGAACCAGAGCAGGTGGAACAGCCAGAACAGGTGCCGCGGAACCGTGTTGTAATCGCGGGGATACCGCATATTTAGAAAGCGGAAGACGTGCTCGTTCAGGAAATAGAACCAGAAAAAGCCGTGATATTGACCGGGCTCGCTGCGCGGCGTGAGGTCGAAATAAGGGGGGTTTCGAAGGGTGGCCAGCACGTGCCAGGGCGCGGCAATCAGCAGGATGATGGCGGTGCCGCTAAACGGCCGGATACGGTGCCACGTGCGCGCAGCCAACAATTGCCTCGTAACCACCAGATACACAAACGCGGCCCCGCAGGGGAACACCAGGGCGATGAGGCCCTTCAGCAACAGTCCCGTCCCGACAGCGGCGGCAAACGTCGAGGCCCACAACGCCGGACGCGCTTCCGATTCATCCAGCGCACGCAGGAAGGCCCACATGGCGAGCGCGATGGTGCCGGTCAGAATCACGTCCGGGATCAGGATTCGCGTGAACAGCCACAAGCCCATGCAGGTGGAAATAGCGAGCCCCGCAAACAGCCCTTCCATCGGACCGAAGGCCCACCGTCCGATGCGGTACGTCAGCCAGCACAGCCAGATCGTACACAGCGCCAGCGGCAGTCGTGCGGCCCAGTCATGCACGCCAAAGATGGCGTATGACCCGGCCATCAGCCAGTAAATAAGGGGAGACTTCTCCAGATAGGCGACGCCATTTAACCTGGCCGTCACCCAGTCGCCCGAGTGCAGCATGTTCGCCGCGATCTGCGCCTGCACCGCGTCCACATCGTCCATCAGCGACGGCGGACTGAAGCAGGCGACCAGATAAATGGCCGACGCAACCAGGATGACCGTCAGCCCTGCGCGCCGGACGGCGCCTGCACTTTCCATCGTTGGGCCCAAAGCATCAAGGTTAGCAGGCCCCAGATGTGGTAACCCAGGTTCTCGCGCCGGTCCAGATGCCGCCCAAGGAAGGAATGCAGTACCGGCCAGCGGAAGACACCGAGCGCTTCCACCGTCTGGCGGTTGATGGTCTGGAGAACCAGCGGCTTCAGACAGGTTCGCAGCCATTGATGCGCGGGGATGTCGAAGCCTTCCTTCTTCCGCGTCAGAACGGATTCGGGGAGCTTGTCCTTCATCAACTCCCTCAACACATACTTAAGCGCCGAACCGTGGATCTTGAGGCCGTGTGGCAAACGGCCGGCGAACTCGACAATGCGGTGATCCAGGAAAGGCGGCCGAACCTCCAGCGAATGCGCCATGCTCATCCGGTCTGTCTTGTACAGGATGTCGTCGGGCAGGTAGTAGTTCTGGTCGACGTAGAGGAAGTCGCCCGTAAGGAGCTTCGGCCAGGGCCGGAACAGTCCGGGCCCGAGCAGTGCCTGGCGCTGGCCCGGGCTAAACGTGCCGTTCCAGAAGAAGTGGGCCTGGTCCGCCGGCAGCAGCGAGCCTTCCAGCATGCGCCGCACTTTATAGTCGAGCCCAATCTTGTCGTCGGACACGGGCAGCATCCGCGACGCCGAGGCGGCTAACTCGCGCAGGGGTCGTGGAACGGACCGCAGCACCGCTGCGTACTGGTCGGCAAGATAGGTGTTGTAGCCGCCGAACAGCTCGTCGGCGCCCTCTCCGCTGAGCGCGACCGTGACCTGGCTGCGGCACATCTTCGACAGAAACCACACAGGCAACGCCCCGGCGTCAGACGACGGTTCGTCCGAGTAGTACGACATCTGCTCGATCGCATCCTGGAGTTCCACCTCCGGATTCAGGTCGAACTCATTGTGATCGGTGCCGTACCTGGCGGCGATCTCGCGGAACCAGCGGCTCTCGTCGAAGCTCCGGCCGCGGAACGACACGGAGAACGTTTTCAGCGACGGATGGTGCTCCGACGCATAGTGCACCACGGCGGAGGAATCGAGGCCCCCGCTCGACCAGACGCCGAGCGGCACGTCGGAGATCATGTGCTCGGCGACCGAGGCGCGGAGCAGGGTATCGAGCTCCTCCTTGGCCGCTTCGAGTGTGATGCCGGGCTGCGGGTCGAACTGCAGCGTCCACCAGGCTCCGGTAGTGACATACCCGTTGGCCCATTCCATCCAGTGGCCGGGCGGGAGCTTGCGGATGCCCTCGATCAGCGTGTACGGCCCGGGGATATAGTTCAGCGACAGGTACAGGTTCAGCCCGTCGACGTCCATGCGGCGGTCGATCTCGTCGTGAATGAACAGGGTTTTCAGTTCGGAGCCGAAGTACAGGTCGTCGCCGCGTCGATGGATGTACAGCGGCTTGATGCCGAGCCGGTCCCGGCAGAGCGTCAGTCTGCGGTCGCGTTCGGACCAGATGGCGAAGGCAAACATGCCCCGCAGACGGCGGAAGGACTCGCGTCCCCACTGCAGATACGCCTTGAGAACCACCTCGGTGTCGCACCGTGACCGGAACCGCACCCCGAGACCTTCCAGTTCGCGTCGAATCTCGGCGTGATTGTAGACCTCGCCGTTGAACACAATAACGGTCTGGCCGTCGTCGCTGCGCATCGGCTGCTCGCCACCAGTGAGGTCGATGATCTTCAACCGGACTGCCGCAAGTGAGACGGTGTCTGACTCGTAAGTACCTGACTGGTCAGGCCCGCGATGGTGGATGCAGGCTGCCGCCGCCTTCATCCGGGATGGATCCGACGCCAGGTGAAGGTGGGTGTATCCAGCGATGCCGCACATGCCCTACTCGTACCTCAGCGCTTCGACGGGCACGATCTTTGTTGCATTGCGCGCGGGGTAGAGCGTGGCCAGGAAGCTGATCGCAATGGCAATACCCGCGATCCACAAGGCATCGAGGGGCCGTGGGTCGAACGGCACATAAGCGAGCGAGTACACCTGAGCGTCGAGCGTGATCCAGCGGTAGCGGTCTGCCATGTACGACAACGTGTACCCGAGCGTCAGCCCAATGGCCGAGCCGGTGATGCCGATCAGCACGCCCTGCAGCACAAAGATGTTCCGGACTTGCTGCTGCCGGGCGCCCATGCTCATCAGAATGGCGATGTCCTTGTACTTCTCCATCACGGCCATTACCAGCGCGATCAGAATGTTGAGCGCGGCGATCCCCTGAATCAGCCCAATGGTGATCATGGTGACCGCCCGCTCCATTTTTAGCGCGCTCAAAATGGGTTTGTTTTGTTCCATCCAGGTGGTCGCGGCGAGCGTTTTCGGCAGGAAGCCCTCAATCTGCGCGGCGACTTCCGGGGCCCGATAGATCTCATCCAGCTTGATCTCAATGGAGTTGACCACGTCCGGCACGCTGAGGATTCGTTGTGCCTGGCCCAGCGTTACGTAGGCCCAAGTCGCATCCAGCTCATAGAAGCCGGATTCAAAAATGCCAGCGACGCGGAACGGATACGTCGCCGCGCGCGGTCCGAACGGCGTCAGTTCCCCGTTCGGAATAATCACCTGGATCACCGCGTCCTGCATCATCCCGGTGCTCTGCGCGAGTCCCTTGCCGAGAATAATGCCGGGCAGCCCCGACGTATCCTTCAGCCGCGCCAGCGAGCCCGATTTCAGCCGCCCCAGCATCTCAGTCTGCTTTCCGGCGGCGTCCGGATCGACCCCCTTGATCACGGCACCCGAAGACAACTGTGGACCACTCATCAGCACCTGTCCGTAGAGCCCCGGCGCGACATCGACCACGTGAGGCAGCGTCCGCACCTTCGCCGCGAGCCCCTCCCAGCCGGTAATACCCTCGCCAGGCGCTTTCTCCAGCACGCTCACATGCGCCGTCGCGCCGAGCAAATTGCGCTGCAGCGTCCCGCGAAACCCATTGTTGATAGCGAGCGCGATCACCATCGCCATTACTCCCGCCGCCACGCCAACCACCGAGATCACCGTAATGACAGAGATCACGGCCTGCTTCCGGCGAGCCCGGAGGTAGCGAATGGCGACAAAGAGTTCGAAGGCCGAGATCACTTCGTTGTGGGGTCGGCGGCGCGGAGCGAATCGAGAATGCCGATAGGCCCTTCCGGCCGGAGCAGCGGGAACAGGATCACGTCGCGAATCGACTTCGACCCCGTCATAATCATCGCCAGACGGTCGATACCGATGCCTTCACCGCCGGTGGGAGGCATGCCGTAGCTGAGCGCGCGGAGGTAATCCTCGTCCATCTTGTGGGCTTCTTCGTCGCCGCGAGCCGCCATACCCAGCTGCATTTCGAAGCGCCGCCGCTGTTCCTGCGGGTCGTTCAACTCGGTGTAGGCGTTGCCGATCTCCATCCCGGCAGCGAAGATTTCAAAGCGTTCGACGAACTCGGGCTCATCCGGCTTGTTCTTCGACAGCGGGGAGATTTCGACAGGGTAGTCGTAAATGATGGTCGGCTGGAAGAGCTGCTCTTCGCAAACACGTTCGAAGATGTCGACCAGGCGCTCTCCGGCGGTTGCCTTCTTCGAATGCTTCGCCAGCCACTCCGGATCCCGCACGTTATCGAGCGTCGGTCGGTCGGCCTCCGTCCACATTTCGACAATTGCCTCGCGCATGCTGAAGCGGCGGACGTTATCGAAGTCGATGATCTGACCGTCGTAAGGAACCTGGGGCGATCCGGTGGCATCAATGGCCACCTGGCGCAGCAGCTCCACCGACAGATCCATCAGGCCCATGTAGTCGGTGTAGGCCTGGTAAAACTCAAGCATGGTGAACTCGGGGTTGTGGTGCGTCGAGATCCCCTCATTGCGGAAGTTCCGGTTGATTTCATATACGCGGTCGAGCCCACCGACCACCAGGCGCTTCAGGTACAACTCGGGCGCAATGCGGAGGTAGAGGTCGAGGTCGAGCGTATTGTGATGTGTGGTGAAGGGCTTCGCCGCCGCGCCGCCGTAGATGGCCTGCATCATCGGTGTTTCCACCTCAATGAAGCCGCGCGATTCCAGCTGCCGGCGCAGGGACGTGATTACTTTTGCGCGAGTGACGAACGCGCCGCGCACTTCCGGATTCGCGATCAGGTCGAGGTAGCGCTGGCGGTAGCGAGTCTCCACATCTTCGAGACCGTGGAACTTCTCCGGCATCGTGAGCAGGATCTTTGAGAGAAAGTACAGCTTTGTCACGTGCAGGCTGAGTTCGCCGGTGCGTGTGCGGAAGATATAGCCGTCGGCGCCGATGATGTCGCCCAGGTCGACCAGCTTCCACAGGTTCCACTGCTGTTCGCCGACGTCGTCTTTCCTGACGTAGACCTGCAGCTTTTGCCCGTTCTGCAGCAGGTGCGCGAACGACGCCTTGCCCATGTGGCGGAGCGTGAGAATTCGGCCGCAAATGCGGGCCTCCGGTTTAGCTTCCGTCAGCTCTTCGCCGGTCTTTTCGCTCCAGGCGGACAGGATGTCCGGGAGGGTGTGCGTGAAATCGAACCTGTGTCCGTATGCCTTGTAACCCAGAGCCTCAATCTCGCGAATGCGTTGTGTGCGGCCCTGGATCAGGTCGTCCTCGAGTGACAAACTCTTCTCCTGTTCAGTGTTTCGGGGTTGGCGTATGCGCCCGGAACTTCTAATTATCGCCGAACGATAATCTCGCGCAGGTGATCGCGCGCCAGGAAGAATTTGACGGAGTGGAATTTCTGAAAGAGTTTCTCGATGGACCGGTTGTTGAAGTACTGTCCGGAGGGGGCTTCGCCGCGTGCGATAAGGTTGACCGTCTTCAGATCGGCGATACGGTATTGGTGCACCGGGATTGTCCGCTGCTTTTCGTCGGCATTGAAGAAGGCGAGCATGCAGCCTTCGGGCCGCATGGCTTCGTAAAGCCGGTCGACTGTAAGTTGCAGCAGGTGCGGCGAGAGGAACTGGAGGGAATCCCAGAGCAGTACACCATCCAGGCTGTCGGGAGCAAAGCTTAGATTTTCGGAGACAAACTGATCCACCAGCACGGGATCCGACTGGCTGCGCAACCCGTCTTCGCCGAACGTCTGTTCGAGTGCTCGCAGGAAGTCTTCAGACGCAAACCGGTGCCCCATGTTGGTTAGGAAGCTAATGTTTTCCTGACTGACTCCGGAGAAGTCCAGAACTCCGAGCGATCCGCGGTCGCGCAGGATGGCAAAAAACTGCTCGAGCCCGTTGCTCTGGCGGGGGACAGGTGCGCCTGTACCGGACGATCGGCGCGACGTGGCTGAGGAAGGACGGCCTGCGGCGCCGGACGCTTCTCTGTCCGACCCCGTGCCGCGCAACAGGCCTTTCAGGCGGTCCAGCAAAGAATTACACTCCTCGAATCAGCCACGTCTGTGTCCGGAACTTTCTTTCCGGATTAGCTTCCGGAAGCCGCGGCCGGGGGCGCCGTCGCTTTGTCAGACGCCGCCGCGGGTGCGGCTGCCTGTTTCGGCTGGGGTTTGGCATCGGGTTTGATGATGTCGATGCTGCCCTTGAAGTACGCTCCGTCTTCAATGACGATGCGCGCGGTGCGGATGTCGCCGACCAGCCTCGCGTCTTTCTTGATGTCGATCTTGTCGGCAGCCTCGACGTTGCCCTGGATGGTTCCCTGGACCACAATTTCGCGGGCCTTCACACCGGCATGAACTTTACCGTTGGGGCCGATGGTAATGCGGTGGTCATGCGCCTCGACGGTGCCTTCCACTTCGCCGTCAATGACGAGATCTTCGCGGCTGAGGATCTGGCCTTTGACGTTGACGCCTTTGCCGATGGTGGCGGCGCCTCCGGCCGTGGCCGGCGCGTCATAAGACCGCATTGGCATAGATGACATTTGTGGTTGGGCCTCCCGTGGCTGAATCGGAGCGGCTGGTGCCGCCGGCGTTGGTGTTGTTGTCGGTGTGGGTCGTGGCGGGTTTTCTTCGTCTTTACGTCGGTTCCACATGAGGAGAAACTCCCTGGAAGGTCGGAGCAGCGTCGAGGCGGTAATCCTCGAAACTCATACTATAAAGCATACGCCGAGAGCGCACCTCACAAAGTTGTTGGAATGTCGATTCTCCGTTCGACCTCGAATTGTGGCATTTTGACCCACGCCTGAGGCGACTTGACCCAGTCTACGTAAAACGGTAGACTGGAGTTTCTGACATGTAATCGAAATCTGAACTGCCCAGGGGAAGAATGACCAGCAGTCAAAATAGAGTTTTTCTGGCTTTCGGCATCGTAAGTACTTGCTTCCTGACAGGTTGTGTTACCACCGCAGGATCTCAGCAATTCGCGATGTCCTTCCTGCCGCCGGCTCCGAGGACCTCCTCCTTCTCTGCGACACCTCCCACTGCCCTGGAAGCTCCCGTCGTACCTGCCAATCCATATGTCTCTGATTCCGTAGTTTTCCTCAGGCCAAATCTCACTGTTCCGCCCCGGCCTTCGCAGGCTGACAACCGGATTCGCCGTGCCGACGAGCGGTTTGCAGCCGGTAAGCGGCTGTCCGCCGCTGGCGAGTTGCAGAAAGCCCGCGTGGAATTCGACGCCGCTGTCGAAATCCTGCTGGCCGCACCCGAGACGCTGACGGACCGCCTGAAGGTGGAGATGCGGCTCGAGCAGATGGTGGGTGAGATCCATAAGCTTGATGTGAACAAGCTTGGCGCAGGCGATATGTCGGCGCAGGCGTCTTACGAAAAAGCACCGCTCGAAGAGATCCTCGACATGACGTTTCCGGTGGATCCGAGTCTGAAGCCGCGCGTCCGGGAACAGATCCAGGCCACTGCATCGCAGCTTCCGCTCGAGATGAACGACCTGGTGCTGAGCTATATCAACTACTTTTCTACTGAGAAGGGCAAGCGGACCATCATTGCCGGTTTGAAGCGCGCCGGGCGTTATCGCCCGCTGATCCAGCGCATTCTGGCTGAAGAGGGCGTTCCGCAGGAATTGATTTATCTGGCTCAGGCCGAATCGGGCTTCTATCCGCGAGCGGTATCGAACAAGTCAGCCGTTGGCATGTGGCAGTTTGTGCAGTTCCGCGGGCGTGAGTACGGGCTGATGCAGTCGGCGTTCCACGATGACAGGCTGGATCCGGAGAAGGCGACGCGGTCGGCGGCGCGCCATCTGCGCGATCTGTACCAGAAGTTCGGAGACTGGTATCTGGCGATCGCCGGTTACAACTGTGGCGATGGTTGTGTAGACCGGGCCGTGCAGCGTACCGGATACGCCGATTTCTGGGAAATTCGGGCGCGGAACGCGATTCCCAACGAGACCACTAACTATGTGCCGATCATCCTTGCGATGACCATCATGCACAAGAACGCCAAAGATTACGGTCTCGAGAACATCGACGGCGAAGCCCCCATGGAGTACGAGAACATGGCGCTGGAGGCTCCGACGCATCTTGGACTGCTGGCCGACGCGGCGGACCGTCCGGTATCGGACATCAAGGATTTGAACCCGGCGTTGCTCAGTTCCGTGGCCCCGGCAGGGTATGAAGTCCATCTTCCCGTAGGCACACGGGCTCGGGCAATGGCTGCTGTCGAGACAATTCCGGCTGCGCAGCGTGCTTCCTGGCGCATTCACCGCGTGGTGGAAGGCGACACGATTGAGGCGATTGCGCGCCGCTACAACACTCCGGTAAGCGCAATTACGGCGGCAAACAACACCTCGCAGGCGGAGATGGGCGAAGTGCTCGCCATCCCAACGGCTTCGCAGGTGGAACGCTCGCGTCCGAAGCCAGCGTCGATGAACGCCACCAACAAAGCTCCGGTGAAGAAATCCACGGCCACCGCCCGCCGAACCGCCACATCGTCGAAGAGCGGCGGCAGCGTGAAGAACGCAAAGACTGCTCCGAAGCGGACACCGGCGTCGACCCCGGCCCGCAGGCGTCTGGCATCCCGTTAGATTTTCGTCGTACTCCTCCTGTGTTTTCCATTTCCCCCGCGGCCAACAAAGCCGCGGGGCTTTGTTTTTTTACCGAGGATATTGCGAACGTTGTAAAACGAGTTAGACTATCCGTGTGTAAGGCCGCACAGGAGGCATACTGAATGACCGAAACTCGCTTGCTGGCTCGCGACGAGAAAGATATGGACGACTTCAGCTACGAAGACGAACACGTGGAGTTGGAGTCCGAACTCGGCGAGTACGGCGATGACGGCGATGACGACGATGACGACGACGACTTCGAGGACGATGAAGACGAGTCCCCTCGTAAAGACGAGGACGATGACGACGACCTCGACGACGACGATGACGAGGAAGATGACGAGGAAGATGCGAAGCCAGCAAGTAGTGGTGTAGCAGCTCCGTCCGCCCCGGACGAAGGGCCCGCGGCGCCATCGGGTGACGCCGCTTCTGAAGGCGTAGTCGAAACAGCAGCACCCACCGCGAAGAAATCGGCGCGCAAACCAGCGGCTCCCGCTAAGAAGGCCGCGGGTAAGAAGGCTGCGGCTCCGGCAGCTAAGAAAGCGACTGCCCCCGCGAAAAAGGCTGCTCCTCCAGCCACGAAAGTAGCTGCCAGGAAAGCGTCTTCGAAGAAGGCCGCTCCTCCGGCTAAGAAGGCGGCTCCCGCAAAGAAAGCAGCCTCGAAGAAGGTAGCGGCGAAGAAGGCTGCGCCACCCGCGAAGAAGGTGGCGGCTAAGAAAGGTGCTGCGAAGAAAGCTCTTCCGGCGAAGAAAGTAGCCGCGAAGAAAGGTGCTGCGAAGAAAGCTCCTCCGGCGAAGAAAGTAGCCGCGAAGAAAGCGCCGGCGAAGAAGACCGCAGCGAAGAAGGCTTCGGCTAAGAAAGTGGCAGCGAAGAAGGGCGCCAAAAAGACCGGGCGCCGTTAGTGAACTAAGACGAGGCAGGCCAGGGATACCCGGGTCTGCCTCGTAGTCTCCGTTTTACTCCCCCCGCTTTACCACCCCGCGGCATTTATCGAAAAGTTCCAGCAGTGCGTCGGCGTATTCCTCCGGTGATTTCACCGCTTTTGGCGCGCCATATCCTGCCCCGGCTCCACCCTTTCCGTACCCGGTGGTCTGTGCGATGAACTTCATCAGCTCCAGAGCCACTTCGTCTTTGCTGCGGCCTGGCGCGGGTGCGGGCGGGGCAGCGTTCTGCTGGTTGTTCTCTTCAGCCATTTCCAGTTTCTCCTCAGCACTACTGTACCAGGTGCGGGTTGAGCTAACCTGAGAATCGATGCCCGTAAATGCCTGCCGCCTGATCCGCAAGATGCGCGGCGGCGCGCAGGCACATCTGATTGAGGCGGACGACGGCAAGTTCTACGTCGTCAAATTTCGTAATAACCCCCAGCACCGCCGGATATTAACGAATGAATGGCTGGGCGGGACATTCCTGCGCTATATGGGTGTGGCCAGCCCGGACATGCAGATTGTCAATCTTCCCCGCGAGTTTCTGGACGAAAACCCGGAAGCCAGCATCCAGCTGGGCTCGAGGCGCATTCCTCCGCTGCTGGGATGGCACTTCGGGTCCGAGTTTCCAGGACACCCGGATCGGGTTGCGGTGTACGATTTCCTGCCCGATTCCCTGCTGGATTCGGTGGAAAATAACAACGACTTCCTCACCGTTCTTCTGATGGACAAGTGGGCGGCCAACGCCGATGCGCGCCAGTCCGTTTTCCTGCGCGCCAGGGTGAGCGAGTACGTTCCCGATCCGGCGAATCGCAACCGGCGCACGGGTTTTGTGGCGCTGATGATCGATCACGGCTACTGGTTCAACGGCCCCCACTGGGAATATATCGACAGTCCGGCATCGGGTCTCTACTTTCGTATGTCGGTGTACCGGCCCGTGCGCTCGCTGGACGACTTCCAGCCGGCGCTGGACCGAATCGCCAATTTCCCTCTCGATGTGGTCGACGAAGCGCTGCGGAGAATTCCGCCCGACTGGCTGGAGGGGGACTCCGACGCACTGGACCGATTGCTGGAGCGTCTGATGGACCGGCGGGCGCTGGTGCCCGCCCTGCTGGATCAGGCGCGCCGTGCCTCGTTGAACCCATTTCCTTCCTGGACACGCTGATCCGCGTACAATTAAGTCGACATGCATCGATTTGTGCTGCACAACGACACGATCCTCGACGGCTCGGAACCGTGTCTGAGTCCGGGCCAAATTGGCCTGATGACTGGCTGGGGAGTGTTCAGTACGATTCGCGTTTCCAGTGGCGTGCTGTTTGAGTTTCCGCGTCATTACCGGCGCATGCGGCGCGATGCGGAACTGATGCACGTGCCATTTTCGGACTCGGCCGACGAACTGGAGCAGTTGCTGCTGCGGCTGGTGGAAGCAAACGGAGCCCCGAACTGCACCCTGCGGGTGAACGTGATTCGGAATAATGGCGGCGTCTTTCATGTTCCGCAAGCCAGGGCATACGACATTGTGGCGTTTACGGCGGAGCTGGCCAACTGGGGTGATTCGGTGCGCCTTGGGGTGATTCAGCAGGCTCGTCATGCCCAGAATGTTTACGCCGGTACCAAAGTGACGTCGTGGGGCTTCAATCTGACCTGGTATGAGCAGGCGCATCGGGACGGCTTTGATGAAGTGCTGCTGCTGGACGAATCGGGATACGTGAGCGAATGCACCTCGGCGAACGTGTTTGCGGTGTTCGGGAATGAGGTTCGCACGCCGCCGCTGAGTTGCGGGTGTCTGCCGGGAATTACCAGAGAGCTGCTGCTGACGGAAATCTCTTGTCCGCCGATTGTTGTAGTTGAGAAAACTCTCACGCTGGCGGACCTGGAACGCGCCGACGGAATTTTTGTGACTTCAACGACGCGCGATCTGTTGCCAGTGCAGTCGGTGCAGGGCATTCTGGTGAAATCGTCGGTAAGTGCGATGAATGATTTGTCGGGTGCCTTTCAAAGACACATCGTGCAATATGTATCCAGGAATTCTAATTTGGCCGGGGTACATGATCTACCGTAAAATTTAGGTGACGCGGATTTGTTAAAAACCTGCTATACCTGAGATGATAACGGTCAGTTGGAGGGCCGAATCGTGTGGCGGTAAAGTGCCCAGGTTGTGGTTCGAAGAACGTCAGAAAATCAGCATCGCAATCATTCTTAGAACGGTTCGCTGAGTTCTTTGGGCTGCTGCAAGTACGATGTAAGGAATGCGACACTCGGTTCCGAAATGTCATTTGGGATCTTCCAAACATTTTGTATTCGCGCTGTCCGCGATGTTACCGGCTGAATCTCACCAGCTGGAATCCTGAGAACTATCACATATCGGCGTCTCGTAAATTTCTCCTGATGATTGGTGGGCGGCGACGCAGGTGCGATGGTTGTCGTTGTAACTTCATTAGTTTTCGTCCGAAGCGCAAAGTCGTGCGGGACCGCCGTGTTCCGGTTTCGACCCAGCGCCCGTTAACGGACGAGTCTTAGTATCATCCCCGTGTCGGTGGCAGCCCACATATGGCTGTCATCGACTACGGCCAGCCGCACCCGCCTTGCCACAGCCCTGTAATCCACAGGAAACTCATACCATGACGTGAAATCGGTACTCAGCCAGAGTCGAACTTTGCCCGGAACGGGTGTCCGCGCCAACCGGCCCGGAGGCTCGAATCCCCCGATCAGACCGCCACCCTTCGGGACGACAGCAACATCCGTGATGGCCACATCCTTCTGGCGAAAGCTGCGGACGAGTTTGCCGGTCGAGAAAGTGTACTGGTAAACCTCGGACGCGTATGTGAAATAGCGTTCAAACTCGATCAGCCCGAGTGCCACCCCGGTCTGCGACGGTTTGGAAAGACGGGAGAAGCGGCCGAACATGGAGGCCGCCGTCGCAGTCCAGGTCTTTCCGGCGTCGCGCGTTTCCACCAGCAGGGTCAAAGTAGGGCGTTCGCGGTTTAGCTCAGGGTCGGCGTCTGCCCATATCGGGAAACGGCTGCGTGGAGCGGCGGGTTCGGATCGCCCGGTCAGAATGCCCGACTTCTCATTGATGAACGACATTGCGTAGAAGCCGGTGCGCTCGACAGCGGTCTTGACGGCGGTGGCTTCGGGCACCTGCTTCCAGGTTTTCCCGGCGTCGGTGGTTTCCAGCATCTGCTTCTGATGGCCGAAGATCCAGCCGTGGTCGCGGGTGATGAAATGAACGCCGGAGATGCCGTTTGTTTTTCGGATGCGGCGCCACGTCCTGCCGGTTTCGTCGCTGAACCATACGCCCTTTTCAGTCACCATCCAGCAGGCCGTCTCGTCGAGGCAGTAGAGGGACTGCCCGGCCTCGGAGACCGGCACCCGGGTCCACCGAACTCCGGCGTCGGAGGTCACCAGAACGACGGGCTTCACTCTGTTGCCTTCGGTGATCCAGCCGGACGCAAGGCCGCGGCTGGGGGAAGGGAACGCGATGTCAGTCAGGGTGAGCGACGATTTGGCTTCGTCGTAGAAGTACTGCATCTCCCACCGTGGCTCGGCAACCAGCAACGCCGGGGCCAGAAGCAGAAGCAGCGAGGCCGCCAGTTTCATTTCGAAGCTAAGACCAACTCGGCATGATGCGTCAAATCCAGCGAACTGGCTGCCAGGCGGGCCAGCATGAGCAGGCAGCCGACCTGCTCGCCGACCGTGGTAAGCATCTCGAGTTCCCCGCCGTTGTGCGTGTGAGGCGCGCGGTGCTGGACGTTGATCACACCTACCACCCGGTTTCGTGCCAGGACCGGGACGGAAAGGAAGGCTTCATAAGTATCCTGCGGAAGGTCCTTGAAGTACTTGAAGCGGGGATCGTTGTAGGCCTCGCGGGAAATCGCCAGCAGCCGGCGTTCGCGGGCGACCCAGCCGGTGAGGCCTTCGTCGAGCTTGAGCGATACCTTCCCAATGGACCCTGTGGTGGGGTCGTCGGAGGCGCACAGGACGAGCCGGTCCCCGTCCAGCAGATAAACCAGACAGGAATCACAGTGCATGAACTCGACCACGAGCGAAACAGTGCCTTGCAGCACTTCCTGCAGACTGAGTTCCCGTACCATGAACCGGCTGATCTTTTGAAACAACCGCAACTGCTGTTCGGTATGTTCCAGGCGCAGCTCGAGTTCTTTTATGCGGTTCGCCACGCCCCCATTATGACTCACTCGGCGGTCTGCAAATTCGGCGAATTGTAACGGGGGCCGTGCGAGAATGACAGCGTGTTCTTCGACCGCGACCCGAAGCTGCAGGATGACGCGATTCCGGTGCCCGAAGGTCTGGGAACCGATGTGGTGGTCAGCCCGGACACGCGCCGTGCCAACCGCATTCCGCCCGGCCAGTCGCGGACGAAAAAGTGGCCTGTGCTGGATGCATCGGGCACGCCGGCCTTCGATCCGGAGACCTGGAAGCTGCGCGTCGACGGAATGGTGAATGCTCCGCTGAGTCTCGATCTGGCGCAGGCTCTGGCACTGCCCCGGGTTCGTGTGTTTGCCGATTTCCACTGCGTGACACGATGGTCGCGCCTGGGCAACCTGTGGGAGGGCGTCGGCACACGGGAACTGGTCCGGCTTGCCGGAGGGCTCCGGCCGGAGGCGAAGTTCGTGCTGGCCCACGGTCTCGATTCCGGCTGGACCACGAATCTGCCCGTCGACGAGTTTCTCGCCGACGATGCACTGATTGCATTCACGCATGATGGCTTGCCGATTCCCGCCAACCACGGCGGTCCGGCGCGGCTGATTGTGCCGCGGCTGTATGCGTGGAAAAGCGCCAAGTGGCTTTCGCGGCTCGAGTTCCTGCCTCAGGATAAGGCCGGATTCTGGGAACGGAACGGGTATCACATGCACGGCGATCCCTGGACGGAAGAGAGGTATGGCTGGTGAATCACCACGACCTTCCTCCCGAAAAGCGCCGGCTCGGCAGGCGCACGCTGTTGTCGACGGGTGGTGTCGGGCTGGCTGGCGCTGGGGCGTTGCTGTACCATTCGGGTCCCAGGTTGTGGCGTCAGTATCAAAGTGAGCTGAAGCGACCTGTGCATCCGTCGCGGTACGTGCCGGAGGTAGCGAAGTGGGGCGACACGGGACTGCACGCGGCGTGGCTGGGGCACAGCACCGTGCTGCTGCGGGTCGACGGGTTCCACATTCTGACGGACCCGATGTTCAGCGTGCGGGCGGGGATCCACTTCGGACCGCTGACTCTGGGTGTGAAGCGGCTGACGGCGCCTGCGCTGGGGTTCGACGCGCTGCCGCACATCGACCTGATCCTGCTTTCGCACGCCCACATGGACCACTTCGACATCCCGTCTCTGCGTTCGCTGGAGAACGCGGCTACGTGGGTTGTGACCGCGCGCCACACCAGCGACCTGCTGCACGTCGGTCAGTTCGCCGCGGTTCACGAGCTTGGGTGGGGGGACCGGATTCGCGTAGGGCCGGTGACCGTACGGGGTCTGGAAGTGAATCACTGGGGCGCACGCTTTCGCACCGACACGTATCGCGGCTACAACGGATATCTGATTGAGGCCGGAAGGTACCGGCTCGTGTTCGGGGGCGATACTGCCGACACGGACCGGTTCGGACTGGTTGGGGGTGCCGACCTGGCGATCATGCCGGTGGGCGCGTACAACCCGTGGACCCGGTTCCACTGCACGCCGGAACAGGCGTGGCGGATGACCAATGAGGCTCGGGCAGACCGGATTCTTCCGGTGCACCATCAGACCTTCCTGCTCAGCCGGGAACCGCTTCTGGAGCCCATGGAGCGCCTGGAGGCTGCCGCGGGGTCAGACGCGGGGCGGATTGTGCTTCGCGACATCGGGGAAGAATTCAAGTTAGGGTAGAAGGATGCGGTATCTGTGGTCCACAATGCTTCTGGCTGCGCTGACTCTCGGCGCCCAGACCCCTCCGTCCGACGCGAATTTCTGGCGCCAGCCCACGGTCCGGGCGCAGGGGTCGGCCACCGCGACGGCCAAACCGGATCAGGTTCGAATCGATATTGGCGTAGTGACGCAGGCGGCGACGGCGCAGCAGGCCGGTGCGGACAATGCGCGCCAGTTCACTGCTGTGGTGACGGAGTTGAAGAAGGTGCTGGGAGCGAAGGGAGAGATCCAGACGGTCAGTTACGGGATCTCGCCGAACTACCGGTATCCGAAAGAGGGCGGCACTCCCACCATCACCGGCTACACGGCGACGAATAATGTACGGGTGACCAGTCCGGATGTGGATGCGTCGGGCAAGATTATCGACGCGGCGTCGCGGGTTGGGGCCAATGCGATTCGAGGGATCGAGTTCAGCCTTCGCAATGAGCAGGCGCTGCGGGCGGTGGCGCTGACCGAGGCGACTCGTCAGGCCCGGGCCAACGCCGACGCAATGGCTTCCGGAGCGGGCATGAAGATTGTCCGGATCCTGCGTATTGAAGAGAACACCCAGGGAGAGGGTCGGCAGTTTGCCGAGCGCGGCGTGATGATGATGAAGGCTCAGGCGGCAGATTCTATGCCAACTCCCGTCGAGGCAGGCAACATTCGGGTAGAAGTAAACGTCGTACTAACAGGAGAGCTCGGTAGCTAACGGTGTTGCGTTATTATCGCGTTTACGGTATATGTCCCTCCGTGGATAGTAGTAAGTTATTTTACGTACCAGGAAATAGCTAACACAGGTTGGCGCCGCGTCCGATAAGAAAGGTGTATGTATAACCGCAGGGCCGAAACCCGGCTACTTTGCGCGGACCTTGTCGATGTGCAATGGAAGGACAAGGGTGGCCGGACCCGCCGAACTGTGGCGAATCTGGAGGATATCTCCATCTCCGGCGCCTGTATTCAGGTGGACTCGCCTGTTCCTCTGCAAACCATTCTAAAGATTAGCTTTCCCAAGGGAGAGCTACAGGGTCGCGTTCGTTATTGTGTGTTTCGTGAAATCGGGTATTTCCTGGGTGTCGAGTTTGAGCCTGGTTACCGGTGGTCCTTACGGCTGTTCCGGCCGCAGCACCTGCTGGATCCCCGACGTCTGGTCTCTCGCGCTTCCGGGCGCGCGATTCAGGAGACCACTACGTCGGAGATCCCATTTCCGCCGGAATCTCGTTAGCTACAGCTCTAGATGAACCTGTATTCGCCGGGCACGGGCAGCGGCGGAATTTCCATCTTCTCGTTGTAGCCGAAGGCCTTCGGCTGCAGATCCTGTTTGGAAGCCATGATCTGATCCCAGGTGATCGCCAGACCGGAGTAAGCGGACTCGCGAGCCATGATGCAGGTGAGCGTGCTCTCTGCCACAGGCATGGCGTGGTTGATGTACGGGCCTTCCTGGCGGATACTCTTCATCAGTGCGGTGTGCTCGGCCTCATACGGATTCACTTCGGTGCGCGGCAGTTCCGTGCTGCTGAACTTGCCCTTCGACAGAACGACGCGCTCACTGATGTTCTGGGCCGAACCTCGCGGGAACTGCCGGCAGTAACTGGACAGGCGAACGCCGTTGGCGTATTCGAAGTCGGCTGAGATGTGGTCGTAGATGTTGCCATACGTTTCGTTCTTCGGGCGCCACGTGGTTCCGCCGGTGGCCACCACTTTCACCGGGTGGGTACCCATGATCCAGTTGACGACGTCGAGGTTATGCAGGTGCTGTTCCACGATCTGATCGCCGCAAATCCACACGTAGGAATACCAGTTCCGATGCTGCCATTCCATGTCGCCCCAGTTGGGCTTGCGGCCGTCGCGCTGTTGGATGACCGGACTGCCGACCCAGTAAGCGTAGGTAGCCAGGATCTCGCCCATGTCGCCGCTCTTCATGCGGTCGACGGCCTCGACGTAGGTTTTCTGAAATCGACGCTGGGCGCCGGAGACGACGGTCAGCTTCATCTCTTCGGATTTCTTCGCGGCGGCCATGAAGCGGCGTACGCCGGTGGGGTCGGTGCCGAACGGCTTTTCGCAGAAGACGTGCTTTTTGGCATTGATGGCGGCTTCGAAATGCTCCGGCCGATATCCGGGGGGCGTTGCGAGCATGACGACGTCGATGTCGCTCTTCAGCAGCTTCTGGAAGGCGTCGAAGCCAACAAAGCGCTTGTCGGGTTCGATTTTCAGGCGTTCCTGTTTGTCCCGCAGTCTGGGATTCGCGCGCAGTTTCCGGAGCGAGCCCTCCAAAGCATCCTCGAAGATGTCGGCCATGCCGACGATTTGCGTATTTTCAGTAGCCAGCAGGTGATCGACGATCGCCTGGGTTCCGCGCCCGCCACAACCGACGAGACCGACTTTTACCATTTCCTTACCCGCTCCGCGAACGAGTTCCGGGCGGATAATCGTGAACGCGGACGCAGCCGCGCCCGCAATCCGGGCCTTGTTCAGAAACGACCTTCGAGACACACTGACAGCGTTGCTGTGGGACATTACCGTGCTCATATTCGGCTCCTTTGGCACGGCCATTGTATAACAGGTGACGTGCGGGTAAGTTTATGACAAGCCTCCCTAAAGGTGTTTACGCAGCGGCCATCACTCCCCGCCGTCTTGGTCTCCAGGACATCAACCTGGGCGTGATGTGGGAGCTTATCGACTTCCTGAGCGAGCGAAAAGTGGCGGGAATTGCGCTGCTCGGGGCAACGGGCGAGTTCGTCCACTACTCCAATTCTGAGCGGATGCGGGTGATGGGTCTGGCGCCGAAACGAAGCCGAGTGCCCATGATTGTCAACGTCTCGCACTCAAATCTGGATGGCGCTGTGGAACTGGCCGGGGCAGCCGAAGCATCCGGAGCTGCCGGTGTTTTGCTGGCCCCGCCGTATTTCTTCCGCTACAGTCCCGCCGACATACTCGCGTTCTATTATCGATTCCGGGACGAAGCCGATATTCCGATTCCGACCTTGCTTTACAATCTGCCGCAATTCGGAAACGGGATCCCGGTGGACGTCTCGCTGCAATTGTTGCGCGAGGGTGTGGTGCAGGGAATTAAGGACTCTGCTGGCTCCTGGGATGATTTTTCCGCCCTGGTGGCAGCGCGACGGGAATCGGAGTTCACGCTGACGCTGGGCAACGATGGGCTGTTTACGCCAGCGGTCAGCGAGGGAATCGACGGAGTCATTTCCGGGTGTGCCTGCGCCGTGCCAGAACTTATAGTGGCGCTCGACACAGCGATTCGAGGCGGCAATACCGAGGTAGCGGCGAAGCTGCAGACGAGGCTGACGGAGTTCATCGCGTGGCTGGACCGTTTCCCCACCCCGGTAGGCGTTCGCGAGGCCGCCTGTCTCCGAGGCATGACGCTCGGGCCAAACTCTTCTCCCGCCAGCGCGTCCCAAAAGGCGTTGCTGGACGACTATCGAAACTGGTTCTGCGACTGGCTGAAGGACGTTCTGCCGGAGTGTAAGCTTGCGTAGGACTGGGATTGCGGCCGCGCTGCTGCTGATGGTTGCGGCGGCGCAAACGTTCTCGCCCGGTCCACAGGTAGTCACCTTCCTGTCCGATGTCGACGATTCCGACCAGCCCTATGCGCTGTACGTTCCGCGCAACTACTCCCCCGACCGTACATGGCCGCTGGTGGTCAGCCTCCATGGAGCGGGCTCAAACCACCGGCTGAACCTTCGCCGGGTGTTCGGCAAAGGCAACCTGCCGGGCGAATCGGACGTGCTGGCCTCGCGCGTGTTTCCGCCGCTTGGAGACGTGGATTACATTGTGGCCAGTCCGCTGGCCCGCGGCGACATGGGGTATCGGGGCATCGGGGAAAAGGATGTGCTGGACGTACTGGCCGATGTGAAACGCCGGTTTCGCGTCGACCCGGACCGGGTGTATCTCACTGGGCTGTCTCTGGGGGGTGGTGGTGCGCTGTGGCTTGGGATGACGCGGCCGGATATCTGGGCGGCGGTGGCGGCGGTCTGCCCGGCGGTTCCGGACGGGCTGGAAGAGCTGGCGGGCAACTTGCAGAACGTGCCGGTGAAGGTGTTTCAGGGTGAGATCGACCCGGTAGTCCCGGCCGTCCAGACTCGCGCCTGGGTGCAGCGCCTTCGCGATGCGGGCGTCGCCGTAGAGTACGCCGAGTACCGCTCGGTGCGGCATAATGCCTGGGATACGGCGTATCGGGACCGGGCGATCTTTGAATGGTTCGGGCATCACCGCCGTGTTTCGAAGCCAACGCGCGTGCAATTCGCTGCCGATTCGTATGCGCGGGCGTCGGCGTATTGGCTTCGTTTGGAGAAACTGACGCCCGGGACGGCAGCCTCGGCGACTGCGGAACTTCGGGACAGGCGGCTGGAAGTATCGACGAAGAACCTGAGCGGATTCCGCGTCGACACGGCGGCTGCTCCGTCGCGTCCGGTGAGCGCGGTGATCGACGGGCAGACGGTGACGCTCCGGCAAACTGGGCCGCTGGTATTTCGCCGCGATGCTTCCGGGAAGGGCTGGTCGACGGCAGGCGCTACGGTCAGCCAGGCGAATGAAAAGCAGCCAGGCGCCGAAGGGCCGGTCGGCGCTGCCACTTCGGTTCGGCACGTCTACGTGTATGGAACCGAGGACAATCCCGAGGTGGAAGAACTGATCCGGAGACGGGAGACGGCCATGCACGCAGCCAACTGGTCCAGTCCGAAGCAGCCGCTGCAGCTTCAACTGAAGGTTCTGGCGGACAAGGAAGTCCGTGACGCGGAGTACCCGAACCAGGTTCTGTTCGGCAACCGGCTGACCAATGGGCGCCTCGCGGCGCTGGCTCCGAGACTGCCTTTTCACCTCAACCCGAGTGCCGCGGATTACGGTCTGGTCTACGTTTATCCCTCCGGTGGGGGGTATGTAGTTGTGAGTTCCGGTCTGCCGTGGTGGACCCGGCTGGATCAGGCCAACCGCCCGGGTTTGCCGTGGGTTGCGCCGGCCTGGCGAACCCTGCAGAGTTTCGGCGATTTCATCCTGTTTCGCGGCGGGCTGGACCACGTGATTGTGGAGGGCCGGTTCGACAACCAGTGGCAACTGCCGGCCGAGGCCCTGGAGAAAATGCGGGCTACGGGTGTAGTCGAGTTTGGCGAAGGTCGATAGCGCTCAGGCGAAAGCCGCTTTGGGCTGTGCCGAGGCGGTGTATTCCTCGACCACGCTGAGCAGGTGGGCCGCGTGGATCGGTTTGGTGACGAAGGCATTCATGCCGGCTGCGAGGCACGCCTCGCGGTCCCCGTCCATGGCGCGTGCCGTCATCGCCACCACGGGCAGGTCCTGGAAACGGGGATCCCTGCGAATTCGGTGAGTTGTTTCGATGCCGTCCATCACGGGCATCTGCACGTCCATCAGAACCAGCCGGAACGGTGTCGTTTCCATCACAGCCAGTGCCTCGACTCCATTGTCGGCGGGCACCACCTGATAGCCTCGCCGTTCGAGGATGGTGCATACCAGCTTCTGGTTCACTTTGTTGTCTTCCACCACAAGGATTCGCGGCGCACAGGTGCCGGGCGCATTATTCAGGCTATCCGTTTCTGTGTAGCGGCCATATTCCAGCGTGCAGGCGAAGAGGCTGCCGCGGCCGGGCGTACTTTCGAGCGTCAGAGTGCCGCCCTGAATGTCGACGAGGCTGCGCGTGATGGCAAGGCCAAGGCCGGTACCCCCGTAACGGCGGCTGATGCTGTTGTCGGCCTGGGTGAAGCTCTCAAATATCTGGGCCTGCTTGTCTGCCGGGATGCCGATGCCGGTGTCTTCCACTTCCAGCCGGATTCTGATACGGGACGGTGAGGTGGGCTCAACGATACGGGCGCGTACGTGGACCGATCCGTGATCGGTGAATTTCACGGCGTTGCTGACCAGGTTGGTCAGGATCTGGCGAAGCCGCAGTGGGTCGCCCTCGACGAGCGCCGGGAGGTCGGGGTCGATCTCCGAGTGTACGGTAACGCCTTTGTATCCGGCGGTCAGCATGTAGGTTCGGGTGCAGTCCGTGAGCACAGTGCGAACCTCGAACGGGATATGTTCCAGCACCATGCGGCCAGCTTCGATTTTGGAGAAATCGAGCAAATCATTCAAGATGGCAAGCAGCGAATAGGCGCAGCGGCGCGCCGTCTCGAGGCTGTCGCGCTGTGCTGGCGTCATGTCGGAATCCAGCACGATGTTCATCATGCCGAGCACTCCGTTCATGGGGGTGCGTAGTTCGTGCGACATGTTGGCCAGAAACTCGCTCTTGGTTCGGCTGGCGGCGAGGGCCTCCTGCATGGCTACTTCGAGCTCGGTGGTGCGCTGTTTGATGCGCTCTTCCAGCAGTTCATTGCTCTTCAGTAGCTCGGCCTGCGTGGTGGCCAGCGCGTGGATCATAGTGTTGAAGCTATGACCCAGGGACTCGATTTCGTCGTTGGTGCGGCTGATCTGGATGGGCGCGAGTTTGCCGGACTGCACCGCGAGCATGCCTTCGTGCAGCTGGGTTAAGGGTTTCGCCAGCAGGCGAATAGTGAGTTTCGAAATGGCGCCGGAGACCAGCAGAACGACTACGCAGAGCAGGATGCCCTTGCTCAGATCGAATGTGTCCTGGCGCAGATCGTAAGCGATGATGACGGCCACAACCCAGAACACGAGCGCCGCCGTCAGCAGAAAGAACTTGGAAGCGAGGCTGCGAAACTGAGGTGGTTTCGTCACGGTGGACTTACTTCTCTATCGGAAGATTTTGTCCGAAACTACAGCGAACCTTCGGGGAAACCGGTCGCCTGCTATGCTGATGCCGAGTGCGTTCCACCCGGCTCCAGATAAATCTGTCAGGGCTCGACCTTAGAAATCCCATCATCGCTGCGTCCGGTACGTTTGCTTACGGAATCGAGTTTGAATCCGTTGCAGACCTCACAGCCATTGGTGCGTTTGTAACAAAGGGCATCTCCCGTGAACCCATGGCCGGCAACCCGGCGCCGAGGATCTGGGAGGCCGAGGGCGGAATGATCAATTCCATCGGCCTGCAGAATATTGGGGTCGAGGCCTTTGTACGGGAAAAGGTTCCGGCACTCCGTCGATTTCAAACCCCTTATTTTGTAAATGTGTTTGGGTATGCGGTGGAGGATTACGTCGAAGTGGTGCGGCGGCTGGAGGGTGTTGAGGGTCCGTCGGCGTATGAGCTGAATGTCTCGTGCCCGAACACGAAGCACGGCGGTATGTTCTTTTCGGCCGACCCCTGTCTGCTGGGTGAGGTGGTGCGGGCCGTTCGGGCTGTCTCGAAGCGACCGCTGATTGTGAAGTTATCGCCGAACGTTGCGGCAATTGCGCCGATTGCGAAAGCGGCCGAGGAATCGGGCGCCGATGCCGTCTCGCTGGTGAACACATTTGTATCGCTGGCAATAGACGTACGCACCCGGCGGCCCCGGATCGGCGCCGGATTTGGTGGACTGTCCGGTCCTGCGATCAAGCCGATTGCGCTACGCATGGTGTATGAAGCGGCTCAGGCGGTACGGATCCCGGTGATTGGACTGGGTGGTATCGCGACGGGAGAAGATGCCGCGGAGTTTCTGATCGCGGGAGCGAGCGCGGTGGAAGTCGGCACGGCCAGCTTCTGGGATCCCTCGGCTACTGGGCGAATCGCCCGTGAACTGGACTCATTTCTGAAACAGGAGAAGATTGCCGGAGTGCGCGACCTGGTCGGCACACTGCGGCTGGGAAAGCCATGAAGCAAATCATCGCAACAGAAGACGCACCCAAAGCCATCGGCCCGTACTCACAGGCAGTGGCGTGGAACGGGCTGGTATTCCTGAGCGGGCAGATCCCGCTCGATCCGGCCAGCGGGCAGCTTGTGGAGGGTGACATAGCCGTTCAGACGGAGCGCGTGCTGGAGAACATGCGGGCCGTGCTGGAAGCGTCGGGGTCCTCCTTCGAGAAGGTGTTGAAGACCACGGTGTTTCTCAAAGACATGGGCACGTTTCCGAAGATGAACGAGGTGTACGCGCGTTATTTCGGAACGAACCCACCGGCGCGGTCGACGGTGGAAGCGGCGCGGCTGCCCCGCGACGTGCAGGTTGAGATCGACTGTATTGCGATCGCTGGTTAGCGGCGTCCGGTGTGGAGCGCGACGACACCAAATGTCATGCGCTCAAACGCTACCTCTTTGTATCCGGTGGTGCGCATGAGCTCGGCGAGCGCGGGCGCGTTGGGGAACTTGCGCACGGACTCCGGCAGATACGTGTAGGCTTCCTTCGCGCCGGAGATGGCCGACCCGATGGCTGGCAACACGCGGTTCGAATAGAAATCGTAGAAGCGCGCGAAGAGCGGGTTGGGCGGCTGGGAGAACTCGAGAATGGCGAGTGTGCCGCCGGGTCTTAGCACGCGGCGCAGCTCGCGGAGTCCCGATTCGTAGTTGACCAGATTGCGGAAGCCGAACGCTACGGTGATCAGGTCGAGCGACTGGTCGGCGAGGGGCAGCTGCAGGGCGTCAGCTTCGAATAATGTCAGCGGCGCTTTGCGGGCGGCGGCCGTTAGCATGGGGTGGCAGAAGTCGCTGGCGAGGATCTGCGCGGCCGCTTTTTCGCGAAGCGCAATGGCGAGGTCGCCGGTACCGCAGCAGAGGTCGAGCACGCGGGCGTCGGCGCGCCGGAGCACGGGCATGACGCGCTTTACGGTTCGGGCGCGCCACATTTTGTCGACGTTGGCCGAGAGCAGGTGATTCAGCAGATCGTACTTCGGGGCGACCTGGCCGAACATCTCGCGCACCCATGCGGCCGCCTGGCGCTCGTCATGAATGCCCTTTGGCGTGGTGCCGCTCATGCCGCGCCCAGTGCCCGCCGGACTGCCTCCAGCACCTGGGCTTGTGCGATGCCGGATCGAACGACGGTGTGGCCGATGCGGTCGGGCAATACGAAGTGCACTTTACCCTGAATGGTCTTTTTGTCGCTGAGGGTGCGTGCGACCAGCGCTTCGGCCCCGATGCCGCCGAGTGCGGGGATCGGGCCATACGCTTCGACCTGGTGCAGGATGGCATCGCGACCGGCGTCAGTGAGCACGCCTTCGAGCGAGGCGAGATGCGTGGCGGCTTTCATGCCGAACGCGACGGCTTCTCCGTGGAGGAAGCGCGAGTAGCCAGTCTCCGATTCGAGTCCGTGACCGATGGTGTGGCCGAAGTTCAGGATGCGTCGCAGACCGCCTTCCTTTTCGTCCGCCGAGACCACCTCGGCTTTGATTCGTACGGATTCGGCGACGATGTAATCGACTGCATCGGGCACCTGGGCGAGCACGTCATCGCGACGGCTGTCCATCAGCGCAAACAGTTCCGGGCTGGCGATGACACCGTGCTTGATGACTTCAAAGAGGCCCGCGCGGTACTCGCGTTCGGGCAGAGTGCGCAGTACTTCGGAATCGACCAGCACGGCGAGAGGCTGGTGGAAGGTGCCGATCAGGTTCTTGCCGGAGCGCAGGTTTACCCCGGTCTTGCCGCCGACCGCCGCGTCGACCTGGGAGAGAAGCGTGGTGGGGATCTGGATGACGGGCACGCCGCGCATAAAGATGGAGGCGAGGAATCCGCCCGTATCGTTGACCACACCGCCGCCCATTGCGATGACCATGCTGGAGCGGTCGGCACCGGCTTCCACCATCTGCTCGGCCAGAGCTTCCACGTGCTGGAAACGCTTGTTGGTTTCTCCGGCTGGGAAGAACAGGACCTGTGCATCGAGGCCGAGCCTGCGGCCGTGCAATTCCCACACATCTTCGGTGGTGGTGAGAAACACTTTACCGGCACGCGCCGGGATGAACTCACGTACGCGGCTCAGGACACCACGTTCGACGACACAGGGATAGCGGCTGGACCCTGTGACGACTTCGTATTGAGGCACATCCCCGTTGTAACATGGGATTATCGCCACGCCCCGCTATACGGAAACCCTGAAATACGATTACCTCATTGTTGGCGCCGGAGTCGCTGGCATGCGCGCCGCCATTGAACTTGCTTCATCCGGTTCGGTGCTGGTGGTTGCCAAGGATACGCTGCGCGAATCCTCTTCGGAGTATGCCCAGGGAGGCATCGCCGTTGCGCTGAGTGACGACGATGAAGTGTCGCTGCATGAGCACGACACCATTGTTGCGGGTGCCGGGTTGTGCAACGAAGCCGCCGTTCGCGTCCTGGTGGAAGAGGGTCCGGCGGCGATTCAGGATTTGATGGACTGGGGCATCGAGTTCGACCGCGAGGGCGCCAAGCTTGTGTTTGCGCGGGAAGGAGCTCACAGCCGGAATCGCGTCCTGCATTCGCATGGCGATTCCACGGGCCGGGAAATGGCGCGCACGCTGTATCGCAGAGCGTCGTCACTGCCATCCGTCACGTTTCGCAGTTTCTCCGCGGTGGTTGATTTGCTTGTAGATGGCGACACGGTGTGTGGGGCTGTCGCCTGCGATCAACAGGCGAAGACTATGGTGCGGCTGGAGGCTCGGGCGGTACTGCTGGCTACTGGAGGGCTGGGGCGGATCTACAGCCAGACAACGAATCCGGTGGTGGCTACTGGCGACGGTGTGGCCGCGGCGTATCGAGCGGGTGCTGCGATCAGCGATATCGAGTTTGTCCAGTTCCATCCGACGGCGTTGTTTGTGCCCGGCGCGCCTCGATTCCTGCTGACTGAAGCACTCCGGGGCGAGGGCGCGTACCTGATCAACCAGGCGGGGGAGCGCTTCATGTCCCATTACCACGAGATGGGGGAACTGGCGCCTCGCGATGTGGTCTCGCGGTCGATTGTGGCGGAAATGGCCCGGACGGGCGCTCCGGTGTGTCTGCAGCTGGCACACCTGGGCGCGGAGTTCGTACGCCGCCGGTTTCCGCGCGTGTATGAGACGTGTCTGGCGCACGGGGTGGACATTACGGGTGCTCCGGTTCCGGTTCACCCGGCTGCGCATTATGCGATGGGTGGCGTGCACACGGATCTGAACGGCCGCTCGACGCTGCCCAGGCTGTTCGCGGCGGGTGAAGCTGCGTGCACGGGCGTGCATGGCGCCAACCGGCTGGCGAGCAATTCACTGCTGGAAGGCGTGGTGTTCGGGGCTCGTGCGGGCGCGGCGATGCGAGAATGGGTGGAGGATTCGCCGAGTCGGGGTGAGATCCCAGGGCCCATGCTAATTCCCGCCATTGAAGAAGACCGGGTCCGCGAACTCACGTGGATGCACTGCGGGATTGCGCGTTGCGCCGATGGGCTCAGAACCGCGCTCGATGAACTGGACGCGGCTGGTTCGTCTGAAAAGTCGAACACGGCGCGCGCGGGTTTTGAGTTGAGGAACATTCATACCGTGGCAACGCTGACGGCACGGTGCGCTCTGGCGCGGGAAGAAAGCCGCGGCGGACATTATCGGACCGATTTCCCGGAAACTCGCGAGGAATATCGGCGGCACTCTGTAATCAACAAGGAAAATGCTCAGGTTACGTTCCCGTAGTTTGCGTCCCGCGACTTCGTCCCAGGTGATGGGCGTACGTGTGTCGATATTCACCTTCGCACTGCTGGCCGCCGCGGAAGTGGCCAGGACCAGTCCGAGTGCTGTCTTCTGGACGGCTCCCGCCATTCTGCTGGCATCGATGCTGATTGCCTGGGCGGCTGAATCGGCGCAGTTTTTCATTGCGCAGGGTTTCGCGCTGGCAATACTTGCATGGCTGCAGACGCTTCCGGAGTTCGCGGTAGAAGCGGTGCTGGCGTGGAAGCAGCAAGTTCCTTTGCTGCTGGCCGGGCTGACGGGCGCGCTGCGCCTGCTCACAGGGCTCGGGTGGCCGATGATTTACGCGGTCACTGCGTACTTCCACCGGAGACGAAGCGGCACGCCGCTGAGAGCGATCCGCCTGGAACACGGACACTGCGTCGAGGTGGTGGGACTGATGGTGCCGCTGGTGTACATCAGCCTGGTGTGGTTCAAACGGTCGCTCAATCTGGTGGACGCCGCGATTCTGATAGCGATTTATATCGCTTATCTGGTTGTGCTCAGCAAGATGCCGCCGGAAGAGGCGGAGTCGGTGAATGAGCTCGAGATCATTCCGCGCACGATTGTGACGTCGGCTCCGATGGTCCGCAACGCAATGATCGCGGCGCTGTTCCTTGCCGGCGGCGCGCTGATTTATTTCATGGCGGATCCGTTCCTCGGCAGTCTGCTGGCGGTTTCGATGGTGCTGGGTGTTCCGGAGTTCGTGTTCATTCAGTGGGTTGCGCCGTTTGTTTCGGAGTTCCCGGAGAAGGTCTCGGCGTTCTACTGGGCCCGGACCGTGGATAAGTCTCCAATGGCACTGATGAACATGGTGTCGAGCAACATCAACCAGTGGACGCTGCTTACGGCGATGCTGCCGGTGGTGTACTCGATGAGCAAGGGCGCGATGACGCCGATCACGTTCGACGATCAGCAGTCGCTGGAGTTGCTGATGACCCTCGGGCAGTCGGCAGTGGGCCTGATGTTCCTGATCAACATGGAGCTGGCGTGGTGGGAAGCCACGGTGCTGTTCGTGATGTGGTTTGTGCAGTTCCTGTTCTCACCGGTGTCTCCGGGCGATTCCGGCCTGGGTTTCATCTCACGTCACATTCACGAATGGATTACTTACACGTATCTGGTTTGGGCTGGTGTTGAGGTGATCCGCATGTTGGTGGGTCAACGAGAGCCCAGGGCATTCCGGTTGTTCGCCGAGGTGTGGTCGACGCGCGTGATGAAGCGCGCAGCCTAGCCTCATTCTGTATTCGCGAATCGCGAATGTATTATAGGAGTATGGCGCTGAAGCCTCAAGACGTCTACGTTTTGTTGAAGCTCGCCGCCACGGGTGGTGAGCGGCGCGTGCCTTACTCTCAACTCGCATTGGACCTCGGGATGAGTCCATCTGAGGTACATGCCAGTGTTAAACGGTCACAGGCGAGCGGGTTGCTGCACGGATCCGCGCTGGGGAATCGCCTGAACGTCTCAGCACTGGAGGAGTTCCTCTTCCACGGGCTTAGATATTCGTTTCCGGCCGAACGAGGCGGTCTTACGCGCGGCGTTCCTACTTCGTGGGGCGCCGAGCCTGTACGAAGCCAGATCAGTTCGGGCGCAGACCCAGTTCCAGTCTGGCCTTACGAAGGCGGAGCGGTGCGTGGAGTGGCATTGACCCCGCTCTACAAGTCCGCACCGGCGGCGGCACTTCGCCACCAGAGCTTTTACGAGTATCTGGTGCTGGCCGACGCGCTGCGCGACGGTCGGGCTCGTGAACGCAGCATCGCCCGAACGGAGCTCCACGACCGTCTGAAGCCAGTCCATGCTGACTTCAAACTCTGACCGACTAGCCGCAGCAGCGACGCTGTTGAGGCCGTTGCTCAACGATCTCGTGTTCGTAGGCGGATGCGTTACTGAAGTACTCGCGACCGACGAGCTACAAGGGACCGCCAGACCCACCGAAGATGTTGACGCCATCGCAGAAATCACGACTTACGCCGCCAACACCATCTTTAGTGAACGCCTTCGTGCATGCGGATTCGCTGAGGACATCAGGGAAGGGGCTCCTTTGTGCCGTTGGATTTGTTCGGAAGTTGTGCTTGATGTTATGCCTCTCGACGAGAAGGTTCTCGGATTCTTCTATTCGCTGGTACCGCGCGGCGATGGAAGCCCCTGCCAGCCACCCCATTTCGGGAGGGTTGAGCATCCGGGTCATCACCACGCCATACTTTCTGGCGACTAAGCTCGAAGCTTTTCATGGCCGAGGCGGGAACGATTACCTCGGTAGCCGCGACATGGAGGATCTGGTGTTCGTGGTTGCCGGGCGGTCCGTCGTTGCAGAGGAGGTGCTTGCTGCGCCTGCACCAGTCCGCAGCTATCTTCAGGAAGCCATCAATGCGTTGCTGAAAACGCCCGCATTTCTGGATGCTCTGCCGGGTCATCTGCTGCCGGACGAGCTAAGCCAGGCGAGGATTTCGACAGTCGTTCACAGGCTGAAAGCCATCGCCGTTAAATAGGTTTGGCGGCGGCGATGCAGGCCGGGTCGTAGTCGATGCCCAGGCCGGGGCCGTCCGGCACGGCGATCTTTCCGTTCCTGATGAACAGGTTTGGCGAGTACCAGCTCGCGGGCTTTTCTGGTTCGCGCCAGGGGTATTCCATGTAGGGGCCAGGGTTCGGGCAGCAGGAGGCGAACTGCAGCACCTTTGCTCCCGCGGCTCCGGTTTGCGTGTTGTGAGGAGTGATGACACCCTTGTGCTTGCGCGCGATTCTCGCCACTCGAAGCGCGCGGATGAAACCGCCGTTGTAGTTCAGGTCGGGCTGGGCGATCTCCATCACGCCGGTCGACATCATCCAGTCGAACGCCCAGAGGCTCGAGTTCTGCTCGCCGAACGCGATGGGAATGTCGAGCGTGTCGGCCACCTTCTTCGTCTCGCTGACCTCTTCCCACGGGCAAGGCTCTTCGAAGAACTGGAACTTCAGATCCTGCAGCATCCGGCCCATCTCGATGGCCTTCTTCGCGTCGTACGACCCGTTGGCATCCGCATAGAGGATGATGTTGTCGCCGAGGCGCTTGCGGGCCAGCGTCAACAGCTTCTCCGTGCGGCCGGGGTAGGCATCGGCGTTGCGGCTCATGCGCCCGCCAATTTTGAACTTCACAGCCTTCGCGCCCGTTGCCTCGACACCTCTTACATAGATGTCGACCTCCTGCTCCGCGGTCAACTCGCGCGCAGATCCGGACAGGTACACCGGGATCTCTTTGCGCAACTGTCCGCCCAGTATCTGACCGACCGGTTTCTTCGCCGTACGCCCGAGCATGTCCAGCAGCGCCTGCTCCACGCACGACACCGGAAGCCAGAGCGCCTGACCGGCCAGCTTGTAGTTCTTTACGTAGACGTCGTCGATCAATGACTCCAGATCGCGCGCGTCCTTGCCGATGAACGCCGGGGCGACCTTGTGTTTGAGGATCGGAAGGAGTACCTCGATGGGATCCTTGGCGATGGTGATTCCCGTTGCGCCGTCGGCGGAGAGAGCCCGGACGAAGTAGTTTTTCCCGTTCTGCAGAACGTCTATCGACTTCACGCGTACGGGCGAAGACGAGACCTTCCGCAGGTCGAAGAGGGGCTTTTCCCATTCGGGAACCTCGGCGCGCAAAGAGGCTCCGGCCACGAGGGCGCTGGCACCGGTCAGCAGAAACCTTCTTCGTTCCATGAGTTACACGCTATCATGGAGTTCTAATGCCGAAGCACGGCCCTAAGCCGTCCGTCGTCATCGTAGGCAGACCCAACGTCGGGAAGTCGACCCTTTTTAACGCCATCACCGGACAACGCCGTTCGATTGTCGGCGACGAACCGGGCATTACCCGCGACCGCATCTACGGTGAAGCCTCCTGGGAACGGCGGCACTTTGAAGTAATCGATACCGGGGGTATCCTCCCTCATGACGACGCTCTGATTCCGTCGGAGATCCTGCGACAGGCTCGCTTTGCGCTGGAGCAGGCGCATCACATCATTTTTGTGATTGACGGGCGCACGGAGATCACCGGGACGGACCGCGAACTCGCGTCCATTCTGCGCAAGCTGAACAAGCCGGTTGTACTGGCGATCAACAAGATCGACGCCACGGTGCGTGAGGACCTGGTCCACAACTTCTATTCGATGGGCTTCGAACACATGTTCCCGGTGTCGGCCGAGCACAAGCTGGGCATCGGCGATCTGCTGGAGCACGTGAGCGAGGGCATTGAGCCTGAGCCGGACGAAGAAGAGTTTCCCGAAATCGACGGTGAGGCGAGCCCGGCGGAGCCGAAACTTACGCGTATTAAGGTGGCGATCATCGGCCGCCCGAACGTGGGCAAGTCGACGCTGCTTAACGCTCTGACCGGGAGCGAACGATCCATCGTTTCCCCCGTTGCGGGTACCACTCGCGATGCGGTGGACGAGACACTGATCCGGGACGGTATCGAACATATCTTCGTCGATACCGCCGGAATTCGCCGTAAGGGCAAGACGCACGAGATGGCGGAGAAGCTTAGTGTGGTGATGGCGCGGCGCCATATCCGGATGGCGAACGTCGCGCTTCTGGTCATCGACGCAACGGAAGGCGTGGTTGGCCATGATGCGACGGTGGCCGGGTATGCGCATGAGGACGGCCGCGCCGTCATCCTTTGCGTCAACAAGTGGGATGCGATAGAGAAGAAAGACAAGAGGGCGTTTACCCAGCAGATACGCGACGAATTGAAATTCCTCGAGTATGCGCCGATTGCCTTCCTGTCCGCGTCGAAGGGGATGGGAGTACAGCCACTCTTCCCGCTGATCCACAAGGTGTTCGCCGCGGCTTCCACACGCATCACAACGGGCGAACTCAACCGCTTCGTGGAAACGCTGAAGATCGAGCCCGCGATCAAGATCTACTACATCACTCAGCCCTCGGTGCGACCGCCGAAGTTCGTTCTGTTCACGGACAGGACCAGCGCACTGCACTTCTCGGCGGAACGTTTTCTCATCAACCGTCTGAGGGAACGATTCGGGTTTCAGGGCACACCGATACAACTTCAGGTAAGATCCCGCGAACGTCGATAGACTTTCTGCCGATAATAGAAGTTCAGCGCAAAGGGACTATGGCTTCCGGCGACGGAATTCCGCATTTCGCATCCACGGGGCACAGCCGTTCGCTGCACGTCGGGCAAACGCTGGCTAACCGTTATCGCATTCTCTGCCTGCTTGGGCACGGCGGAATGGGCGAAGTGTATGAGGCCGAAGACACGGTGCTCGGAATGTCGGTGGCACTGAAGACGATTCGCGGCGAGGCGGATCAGACGTCGGTGCGGCGTTTCCAGCGAGAGCTGGTTCTGGCGCGGGCTGTCTCCCACAGCAATGTCTGCCGCGTTTACGACTTCGGCTCCGACGATGTGGCGGGCGCGTTCTACACGATGGAGCTGTTGCGGGGCGACACACTGGCCACAGTGCTGAAGCAGCGAGGACCGTTCTCTGTGAAGGAAGCGCGTACCGTGGCTGTGCGGGTGGCGCAGGCGCTGGAAGCGGCGCACGCGCACGGCATCGTGCATCGCGATCTGAAGCCGGGCAACATCTTCATCACTGAAGACGGCCGGGTGGTAGTTACCGACTTCGGACTGGCGCGCGCATCCGGCGACTCGATGGCGGCGAGGGCTGCTGCCGATACCGCGACCAACTGGGTGGCTGGCACACCTGCCTACATGGCTCCTGAGCAGTTGTCGGGTGCCGAGCCGACCGCGTCGGTGGATCTCTACGCACTGGGCGTCGTGATGTATGAGATGACTGTCGGTCATCTTCCGTGGGTGGACCATGGTTCGGCGCGATTCACCGCGACACCAAAGCCGCCGGGTATCGAGCCTCAGTGGGACGGCGTGGTGTTGCGGTGTCTGTCCGTTGTCCCGGAAAAGCGATTCGCAGCGGCGGCCGAGGTACGCACGGCACTCACCGGTGAGAGTAGCTCGCGATTCCCGTGGCTTCCCTGGGCTGTTGCTGCGACTGTGGGAATGATCGCCGTCACTGCGTTCCTGATGACGTACCGGCGTGCGTGGACACCTCGGCCGGAAGCGGTGTCATGGTATGAGCGGGGACTTTCGGCGCTGCATGACGGCGACTTCAACTCCGCGGCGCGACAACTTCAGATGGCTGTGGAGGCGGATCCAAAATTCGCGATGGGGCATGCGCGGCTGGCCGAAGCCTGGGCGGAGCAGGATTACTCAGACCGTGCTCGCCAGGCGATGCTGCAGGCGTCGACCGTTGCTGCGAATCATCCCATTGCCGACCGCACGGATGAACTGAGACTGCTCGCTATACAAATGATGGTGGCGCGCGATTTCCCTGGTTCCGTGGAACGCTACGGGCAGATCGCCGGGACACAGCGCAATGCCGACACTTTGTTCGATCTTGCGCGTGCCATGGAGCGCAACTCGGAGAGCGCACGCGCCATCGATAAGCTGCGTGAGGCGATCGCACTTAAGGACAGCTATCCGGCGGCATGGGCGACGCTGGGGGCGCTGCTCGGACGCAAGGGCGATTTCAGCGGCGCGCACGAAGCGTACCGTAAAGCTGAGTCGCTTTACAACATTGCAGGCAATCTCGCGGGAGTGGCTGAGGTATGGCTGCGCAAAGCTACCACGCTGCGGCTGCAGGGTCAGGTGGAAGAGGCATCGACGGTGCTCGACCAGGCCTTGCATCTGGCCGAGACCACGGGGTTCGAAAGCCAGCGTATTCGTATCCAGCTTCGCCGGGGCGCGATGGCCCGATTGCGTGAGCAGAGCGAGGCTGCGGAAGGGTATGTCGGCGAGGCGCTCCGGCTTGCGGAAGAGAATCGCATGGAGCAGTACACCATCGACGGGCTGATCGACCTTGGCAACGTGTATCTGCAGAAGCTGGATCTGGCGAGCGCCGAGAAACACTATGGCAATGCGCTGCGGTTTGGGAGGTCGGTGAACAGCCGGTACCACGAAGCGCGCGCCATGGCATCGATTGCCAGCGTTCGTTCTCAGCAGGGCCGGCTGGAGGATGCCCGGGCCGGCGCGGAGAAGGCTCTCGCTTTCTATCGGCAGTCGGGGTATCAGAATGAGTCGTTGTCGTTGCTCTCCCTGCTGGCGCAGGTGCGCGGGTTGTCGGGCGACGCGGTGGGTGCGCTTGCCGCATTCGAAGAACAACTGAACCTCACGAACCCGAAGAACGAACGGGCTGTGGCCGCATTGCATCTGCGCATCGGGATCGCGTTGCTGAGCCTGGAGCGATTCTCTGAATCGATGCCTCACCTGGAAGTCGCGCTGAAGGCGCCGGACTCCAGCACGCGTGCGTATGCGGCGCTGAATAAGGCGGACATCCTTGCGACGACGGGTGACGGCGCGTCGGCCAGGAGCATCCTCACCAACGCGGCGCTGTTGAATGAGCCGAGCGGACTGGTTTCGAAACGTGCCTCCGTGCTTCGAACCGCCGTGGCACTGAATGAGGGTCGGTATCCGGAAGCGGTTCGCGAGGCGGAAGACGGCGCGCGGCGGATGGGCCAGTCCGAGCCCGCGGCTCTGTTGCGACTCAAGGCTTATGAGGCGCTGGCGCTGGCCCAGAGCGGGAATGGACGGCGAGCATCCACCTTGTGCGCTGAGATCTTAAAGGGCGGTGTGGATGCCAAGGCGACCGCCGTGGCCGCGCTCTACTGCGCTGAAGCAGAACTGGCGGCCGGGCACGTGGCGACCGCGAAGAGCAATGCAACCCGGGCTCGAGCGGCACTGGCGAAACTGGGTCAGCCCGAGGCTGAGTGGCGCGCCTGTACGGTAGAAGCATTTTCGTCGAGCCGTGAAGAGGCTGGTGCACGCGTTATCGAGTGCGACAACATTCGTAAGTTAGCTGCTGAGCGGTGGGGCAAAGATCTCTGGGAGCGATACATGGCCAGAGCCGATGTCCGGGCACGTATCGCGCGGTTGCAAAAGATCACCCCGGCAAGGCCGGACTAAATCGGAGGCAGGCACATGAGTTCGGAATACCCACCCATCATCATCGATGGCAGCAACCTTTTGGAGAGTCCCGATCAGGGCACGGAGTCATTCGGCTTCTCGGCCATCAGCGCGGTTGCGCCTGAGGAGAAGATCACCATCAGGCCTTCACTGGTGTCGCTCTATCTTATTTACGACAACCAGCTGATTCACCAGGGCGACTACAAGACAGAGCAGATTCGCCTGGTGTGGGGCGAGAGCCCGGAGCAGGCGAAGGTAGTAGGCGGTACGACGATGACACTGGATGCGGGTTCGCTGCGCGAGTCAGGCACAGGGTCGACCCGTGTGGTGCAGCGCGGCGCCAAACGAGTGGACGCGATTTACGTGCCCAATCACATCGAGCCTCTGGCGTATGGCCGCGACTACCACAACTTCCTGATCATTGTGCAGCGTCGCGGCTGACGTACTTACCCTGAAGTGGTCCGGGGCACATGCAGTTCCATGCTGCGCACTGTGCCCCGGCGGATCTGCTGTTCGTAAGTGGACCATGTAAGAAGCTTCGCCGCATCCTGCAATCGCACCGCCGCGGCCTCATCCAACACTCCCATATAGACGTCGGCCCGTTCCTTGTACGAGTACGTCTTGTACTGGGCCAGCCCCGCCGCTGTCGTCATCAGCCTGTCCCAGAAGCTCTCGCGTCGAAAGAGCCGCTTGCGACTGCCCGCTTCACGCTCAATCGCCAAAGGACGCGCGAGGCCGTTCATCACGACAGCGGAACACATTGCGGGGTCGAACGGGCGTGTGGGATCGGGAGCCGGGAACGTAGCGAGCATCGCCTCCACTTCGGCAGCGGCGGGTTCGAACTTTTCCCATTTAAATCGTGAGGCTCCTGAAACGAAAGATCCCCGCGCGAGGATCTCACGCACACGGTCTGGGTTCATGCCCGTGACCGCCAGGATGGTGGATGCGAGCTCGCGCGTAACCATGAGTTGAGACACCACAGGCGTGATGCCGACCGACTCCACCGATTCGGAGAAGATGCGGACACGAATGGAATCAGGCAGGCTCATACGCGCCAGCGCGCTCCCACGCCGAGCACCTTTTTCGCATACTCGAAGCCACGTTCGAGGTCGCGCCGCTGCTGCACCCGCAGCGCTGCTTCGTACTCCGGGGCATCGACGCCCGGAGGATCCTTCACCACCATTGACTGCATCAGCGGATGTCCATTCTTAACCATAGAAACAAATCGCGCGAACTCGGCTGCACTGGCCTTTGGGAATGCCTTCCAGAAGTCGGGCTCAAGGTAAGGAAGAACTTGCGGGGGACGCCCGGTAATGTTTTCCAGTTGCATCACCGCGGTGGGACAACGTTCTTTGTAGACGGTCATGAATGCCTTCCAGTCGACGCATCCATCACCGAGGGCGACCCACTGCGCCGCCGCTCCGCGAGCATGCTCGAACACCACGGAGTCGCGTATGTGCGTGGTGACGGTATAAGGCGCGAGCACCTCAAGCGTGACGAGAGGGTTCTCGACGACCCACATCGGATTGCCCGTATCGAGACATGCGCCAACGAAGTCCTTGCCTGCTTCTTCAATGAGCGTTCGCAGTTCACGCGCCTGCATATCGCCCGAGTGATTCTCTACCGCGACGATGACTCCCGCATCGAGAGCCTGTGTACGCACACTGCGCAGAACCTTCACAGTGTTCTCAATGTGAGCGTCGATACCACCTGGACTGAGGCGGTCGCTGGAAGCGCCAAGGAAGCAACGTACGGAGCGCGCCCCTGCTGCCTTCGAGACCTTGAGTCCAAGCTCGAGATATTGCGCCGGTGTGCCGTAACGCGGGCTCCAGCTCTTTGAGGAAGGACAGATGCAGCCGATGCCACCGTCGATGACGATGCCTGCCGCGGAGGCCTGTTCACGGACCTTCTGAAGGTATGCGGGCTCGAAGGACTCGTAGTCACCAAGGCTCGACAACTGGATGGAGTCCAGCTTCTGTTCCGCTGTGAACTGAATCAGCCGTGTTGCTTTCCACTGCCATGCGCGGAGGGAGTAGCTGTCGAAGCCGAGAAGAATCGGATTTGCCATTCGGGGTCATCATACAAACAAAACGGCCCCGGTTGCCCGGGGCCGCGAATCATCGTTGTTTGTACCGGAGGTCCCTCTGAGGGGCCCGTCGCGTTACTTCTTCTTCTTAGTTGCTGCGGCCTTCTTTGCGGGGGCCTTCTTTGCAGCCTTCTTGGTCGCGTTCTTCATCGGTTGATTCTCCCTAACATCCTATTTGCGATCACAGATCGCAGTTGTGATTCATATATAAGGTTGTTTGCCGCTTGTGTCAAGAGAAAAATGGCAGTCTTCCGTGGACCTGAGAGATCATACGTATTTGAGTGAAATTGTTTTGACACTTAGACCCATTCAGACTCGTTCGGCGCTGCTGTTTGCAGTGCTCCTGCCGCTTCTCTTCGCATCGTGCGGCGGAAGGAAAGTACATACGGCGAAGCCACCCCGCATTGGCGGCACGGAGAGTGGTGTCGCCAGCTGGTATGGACCTCCCTATCATGGACGGCGTGCGGCCAACGGCGAGGTCTATGACATGGAGAAGATGACGGCGGCGCATCGTACTTTGCCCTTTGATACATGGGTCAGCGTGCGCAACCTGAACAACAACAAACACATCGAAGTTCGTATCCAGGACCGTGGTCCTTTCATAAGAGGACGCATCATCGATCTGTCAAAGGCCGCAGCACGAGAGATCGACATGCTTGGGCCTGGCACGGCGAAGGTGAAGCTCACAATCATTAAGCCACCGAAGCGCAGCGAAACCGACCGGCAGCCCGAGTTATTCACGGTGCAGGTGGGTGCGTTCCGCGACCGCTCCCGCGCGGAAGCAATTCGCAACGCGATGCAGTCTCAGTATGGAGAGGCTCGCATAGTGGAGCGCTCAGCCGATGGCGTGATCTACCGGGTGCTGGTGGGCAGGGAAGAAGAGGAAGCGAAAGCAGAGGCACTGGCTGCGAGGATCCGCGCCGTGGGCACTTCGGCCCTTGTTGTTCGCCTCGACAGCGAGAAGCCCTGAAACAAAAGCGGAGAGAAACGCCGTGGAGTCCGCACTAACAATGTGGACTCGACCGCATGCTTCGCCAGGACTCAGCACAAACCACCCGGCCGCTCATCGGCACCTCACCTGCGATGCGGCGGCTCTCGGAATCGCTGCACAAACTCGATGGCCAGAGATGGCCTGTACTGATACTCGGCGAGACGGGCACGGGTAAGGAAGTGGTGGCGCGCCTTATCCATGAGTGCGGCACATCCGGACCATTTGTTGTTGTGGACTGCTCAGCCATTCCGCCGAGCCTGATGGAGAGCGAACTGTTCGGGTCGACGCGCGGCGCGTTCACCGGAGCCGCAGCCGCGCGCATTGGTTTAATTGAGGCCGCTCACAACGGGACTGCATTCTTCGATGAGGTCGGCGAGCTGCCGCTCGAGCTGCAGTCGAAGTTGTTGCGCGTGCTCCAGGAAAAGGAGTTTAGGCCAGTCGGGGCCACACATTCGAAACGCTCCGACTTTCGCGTCATCGCCGCAACCAACAGAGACCTCGCGGCTGAGGTGGAGCGCGCGGCCTTCCGAAGCGATCTGTACTTCCGCCTCAAGGTGGTCACACTTCGAGTGCCTCCGCTGCGAGATCGCAGGGAAGACATTCCCGAACTGATCGAACATTTTCTCGGCCGATTTGGTCAACGTCATACTGTCACTCCCGAAGCAATGAGAAGCCTGCTCGCCTACGACTGGCCTGGCAACGTCCGTGAACTCGAGAACTGTGTCCACCACATGGTGGCGGTTACGTCGGGTCCTCTTCTTCATCTGCATGACATGCCGTCCACGATCTTCAACATGGTCCAGCAAACCACGTCTACGCTGCTGGAAATGGCTGCTGCCGTTGGCGCTTCAGTAGCCCCCGAAACAGATAACGCGCATTTCAGTGACCGAGTGGAGCAGGTGGAAACAATTCTCCCGCTCATCGAAGTGGAAAAAAGAGAAATCCTGAAGGCCATGAGATTCACCGGTGGCGACCGAGGCGCGGCGGCTCACCTCCTGGGGATCGGCCGCACGACACTCTACCGCAAGCTTAAGGATTACGGATTCACCAGCTAACCGGATGTCACAATCGTTCTAAGTGCCGGTCATCGCGCTCGACGCAACCTACAGCACCGGGAACGAACTGACGGGAGTCGGTATCTACTCCCGCGAGATCCTGTACGGTCTGGCCGCATTCCAGGAAGACGTACGATTCCTGCACTGCTTCCGGCCTCACCGGCTGGGAAAATCCCTGGGTTCCGCGATGCCGCACAACTGCGGACGCGCGCTACTCGGCGAGTCGTGGATTTTCCCTCCCGCACGCATCTCACTCTTCCATGGACTGAACCAGCGCATGCCCCTGCGCCGCTTTCGGCGGTCGGTCTGCACCTTTCACGATCTGTTCGTGATGACCGGTGAATACTCTACGCCGGAGTTCCGCGCACGGTTCACACAGCAGGCGCGCGAAGCGGCCGCGCGTGCCGACCTCATCGTCACGGTCTCGGCGTTCACCGCGAATCAGGTGCAGTCGCTGCTGGGAGTGGAAGCGGCTCGAACGCGCGTGGTGCATCACGGTGTTCGCACGCTGCCCGAGCCGGTGGTTGCGGTACGCGAGCCGGTGATTCTCAACGTCGGTGCGATACAGCACCGCAAAAACATCGTAAGGCTGATTCGCGCGTTCGAACGCGTTCCCGCGCCCTGGCGCCTGGTGCTGGCCGGGTCGCCCAATGGCTATGGCGCGGATCAGGCGTTGGCGGCCGCTGGATCGAGTCCGGCGCGGGCACGGATCGAGATCACCGGGTATGTATCGATGAAGCGCCTTGCAGCCCTTTACGCGTCGGCCTCCGTGTTCGCGTTCCCATCACTCGACGAAGGATTCGGGATGCCGGTGCTGGAGGCTATGGCGCAAGGACTTCCGGTGTTGTCTTCGAACCGGTCGGCGCTGCCGGAGGTGTGTGGCGACGCGGCTCTGCTGGTGGACCCGGAATCGGAAGAAGAAATGGGCGAGGCGTTGATCGCGCTTACGTCGGATGAAGGGTTGCGGGACGGCCTGGCGCGCCGCGGGCGTACCCATGCCGCGACCTTCCGTTGGCGCAGTGCGGTGGAACAAACGTGGTCCGTGTATCGCGAACTGGGCGCGGTTTAGAGCCTAGTGTTCCTTATTTTCTTCGTCGATGGAAATCTTCAGCGCACGAAGGAACTTGTGATCCTGCGAGGTCCACTTCACCTTGCCGGCAGTCTCGAAGTGCTCGGGAGGAGGAGCCAAAATGTCCAGATCCTCGCCTTCGCCTTCGCCCTCTTCGCGTTTGTTAAACCCGATGGTTGCTTCGAGCACGAGGAACACATCGTAGCCTGCGCGCTTGATGTCGCCGATCGCCTGCGCGATGCGCTCGGAGTCCGAGAGTGACTCGTTGATCGCGTTGCCCAGTTCCTGCATCAGCTCTTTCAGTTGATCATCCACGGCGGCCTTCACTTTCCGGGCTGACTTGCTGGCCCTCCCGGCACCATCCGGGTTCTGGTGCCACTCAATATAGCACCCCTGTTCTTTGGATGCTCCTTGCTGCCGCGCGTTGCAGGTCATGAGATGATGGGATAAAAAAGCAGGAAACAGAAGTGCTCAAAGTAGGCAAACAATTTCTTACACACGTGATGCCCGCGGTCATCAAGCCGATCCGGATTCTGTGGAACGAACTGATCGGTTTCGTGTTCATCAGTTTCGCCGTTCTGCTTGGCTTTCAGTCGTGGCGTAAGTTCACTGACGCCGGCGACAACGGGCAGATGGTCTTCTGGTCCATGGTGGGCGGTGGGTTCTCCCTGATGCTGCTCTGGTATGGCCTTTCGTCCTTCCTCCGCGCCAGGAAAATCTCACGGTCGTGAGTTGAGCAGGCCCCCTGGGCGTCTGTTACACTCATAGTTTCGGTTTTCTTCGAACTCATCCACCAGTGGGTCTTCTGAAAGCCACCGGCGCCTCCGACGGGCGCCATCCGATGTCCCGGCGGCATCACACTCTACAGCTGAGGCTTTGTGCATGGCAGAAAAACAGCGACATATTTTTACGTCCGAGTCGGTTACCGAAGGGCATCCCGACAAGATGGCAGACCAGGTATCGGACGCCATTCTTGACGCAGTATTAAAAGACGATCCGACGGGCCGTGTGGCCTGCGAAGTGCTGGTAACAACCGGCATCTGCGTTGTCGCCGGCGAGATCACGACAACGACGTATGTCGATGTCCCGTCACTGGCGCGCGAAGTGATCAGAGACATCGGCTTCACGGATGCCGCGTACGGTTTTGACTTCAAGACCTGTGGCGTTCTGAACGTAATCCAGGCGCAGTCCCCCGACATCGCGATGGGCGTTGACACCGGCGGTGCTGGCGATCAGGGTCTGATGTTCGGTTATGCCTGCGACGAGACCCCGGAACTGATGCCGCTCCCGATCATGCTGGCTCACAAGCTCACCCGCCGCCTCAGCGACGTTCGCAAGAGCGGCGAGCTGGATTTCCTCCGTCCCGACGGCAAGTCCCAGGTTTCTGTCGAATATCTCGACAACAAACCGGTGCGCGTGGATGCGGTGGTCATCTCGACACAGCATCACGACACGGTTAGCACCGAAGAGCTCCGCGAGAAGGTTCGCAGTGTTGTAATTGATCCGGTGATTCCTGCCGGGATGGTGGACGCCGACACCAAGTTCTACATCAACCCGACTGGCCGCTTCGTAATCGGCGGACCCCACGGCGACACCGGGCTCACCGGCCGCAAGATCATCGTGGATACGTACGGTGGCATGGGCCGTCACGGCGGGGGTGCGTTCTCGGGCAAGGATCCGACCAAGGTTGACCGCTCGGCCTGCTACATGGCTCGCTACATTGCCAAGAACCTCGTGGGTGCCGGCTTTGCTACGCGCTGCGAAGTGCAGCTTGCTTACGCCATCGGTGTTGCCGAGCCGGTATCGGTTCTGGTGAACACGTTTGGCACAGGCACCGTCGACGAGACCACGCTCACTGAGATGGTTCGCGCGACGTTCCCGCTGACCCCGAAGGGCATCATCGACCACCTGCGGCTCCGCAGGCCTATCTATCGCCAGACGGCTGCGTTCGGGCACTTCGGCCGCACGGAAGCGTCTTTTACGTGGGAAGCTCTCGACAAGGTGGAAGCTCTCAAGGCTTTGGCTCCGGTCGCCGCCGCTGCCCGATAATACATCTCGTCACAACTGGGCGGACCGAGCCACGGTCCGCCCTTTTCTCGTTAGTACAATCAATCAGGCATAAGAGGACTACATGGAAAGGGGCGCCACAGCATCGGTTCCGTGCGACATACTCGATCTGGCCCTCGCGGACTCCGGCCGCCGGCGAATCGACTGGGCGTCGCTGACCATGCCTGTGCTCCGAACGGTCCGCAAGCGGTTCATCAAAGAGCAGCCTTTTGAGGGTGTTCGCATTGCAGCCAGCCTGCATGTGACTGCTGAGACCGCGAACCTGATGATTACTTTGCGCGACGGTGGAGCCAGTCCTGTACTGTGCGCGTCGAACGCACTGTCGACCCAGGATGACGTGGCTGCTGCGCTGGTGCGCGACTTTCATATTCCGGTCTATGCAATCCGCGGCGCTTCTGCCGAGGCGTGCACTGAACATCGCAACCTGACCCTGCAGGGCGAGCCGATGCTGCTGATGGATTCCGGTGGCGACCTTGGTGCGCACTGGATGTCTTCGTTCCAGGCGAGCGCACCGGTGCCTGTAGGTGTCGTGGAGGAAACGGCCAGCGGTGCCAGCCGTTATAACGCACTGGCCCGGGCGTCGACACTGCCGTTTCCCGTCGTTGCAGCGGACGACGGACGCACACGCAATCTGTTCGACAACCGGTACGGTACGGGACAGAGCACGTTCGACAGCATCATCCGGATCACCGGCATGCTGGTGGCGGGCACGACGGTTGTGATCGCCGGCTATGGAGCCTGTGGACGGGGTGTTGCCGCAAGGGCACGGGGGCTCGGTGCAACGGCAATTGTTACTGAGACCGATCCCATCCACGCGCTGGAAGCGTTGATGGACGGATGCCGTGTGATGCCGACGTCCGAGGCCGCGGCGCTTGGCGACATTTTTGTCACGGTCACCGGCAATCGCAACGTAGTGGGACGGGAGATTTTCGACCGTCTGAAGGACGGGGCCTACCTCTGCAATGCGGGCCATTCGAATGTTGAGATCGATGTACCCACGTTGCATCGGGTGGCGCAGAGCAGCAGGGAAGCGCGCGAGTTCGTTCACGAATTTAAGATGAAGGACGGCCGCCGGATCTGCCTGCTGGCCGAAGGCCGTATCATCAATCTGGCCGCCGCCGAAGGTCACCCGGCATCGGTCATGGATATTGGATTTGCCACAGAGGCCCTTTCGGCGGACTACCTTTTGCGCAGCAAGGATTCGCTTGCCAGAAGTGTATACCCCGTACCTGAGGACATTGACCGGCAAGTCGCAAAAATGAAGCTCGAATCAATGGGTGTGTCCATGGACAAACTCACCATCGAGCAGGAGCAGTACCTCGGGCGAGTTGAGGTACTACAGCATCACGTAAACAATGTCTGACACCTGTAAACGCGAAACCGAAATTACGGTACCCATCGAAGAGATCGAAAAAGAGACCGCGCGCGTCGTCGCCGAAATTACCCGCGTCGCGAACTTGCCAGGCTTCCGTCCCGGCAAAGCGCCGGCGAGTCTGATTCGCAGCCGCTTCAAAGAGAAGATCCGCCAGGAAGTGGTGGACAGCGTGGTGCCCAAAGCGTTCCGGGCGCGCGCCGATGCCGAGCACTGGAACGTTGTTGGCAACCCCAGTGCCACTGACGTCCACTTCCACGACGGTGAGCCGCTGCGGTTCAAGGTGGAGTTCGAGGTCGCAGCCCAGTTCGAACTGGGCGAGTATCGCGGCATCGAGATCCCTTACGCCGACCCCGTGGTGAACGAAGAGGACGTCGACAAGCGGGTGGAAGAACTGCGCAATCGCAAGGCCGAGTTCGTGAACGAGGATCCGCGTCCGCTGGTTGACGGCGACTATGCGCTGGTCTCCCTGGAAACGATCAACGGTATCGAGGGCGAGAAGATCAAGAGTGATGCGATTTCGATCCACCTCGGAGACCCCGAAACCATGCCGGAGTTCAATCAGAACCTGGTTGGCGTGTCTCCGGAGGAATCGCGCGAGTTCGATGTCACGTACCCGGAAGACTACGGACAGAGACGCCTCGCTGGTCGCACTGTCACCTTCCGCGCGACTGTAAAGAATGTCCGGCGCCGCGAGTTGCCGGATACCAACGACGAGTTCGCGCGCGACCTCGGCGACTATCAGACGCTGGAAGAACTGCGCGAGGCGATTCGTGGCTCCATCCGTTCGGAACGCGATCACTCGGCGCAGAACGATGCGAAGAACAAGGCAGTCGACAAGCTGGTGGACGCGCATCCGTTTGCGATCCCTGAAGCGTTTCTCGACCGTCAAGTTGAATTCCAGATCGACCGGCAGTTGCGGGAGATGGCAGGAGAGGGCATGGACCCGCGTGAACTGGCCACGCGCATTGACTGGGACAAGCTGAAGGAAGCGCGCCGTGATGCAGCAACGAAAGACGTACGGGCATCGCTGATTCTCGAGCGCATCGCCGACGCGGAATCCATCCATGCGACGCAGGACGAAGTGGATCGCGAACTCGCTATGATTGCCAAGCGCGAGCGGGAGCCGATGGCTTCGCTGCGCGTCAAACTGGAGAAGGACGGCACGCTGGGACGCATCGCCGCCCGCATCCGCACCGAGAAAACCCTCAACTATTTGTT
>JAWXCM010000319.1:0-32924 GCA_034408745.1 Bryobacteraceae bacterium | reverse complement strand
GTATTTGTGGTCGTGACAACGCGCGCAGGCCACGGTCAGCCCCATCATGCCGCGCGCTACGGCGTCGATACGGTCGTCCACGGTCTCGGGGTAGCTGTTCGGAAAGTCCCGCCCAAGGCTGAGAAACCCGAGCGCGGCGAGGTGCTTCGTGTCGGTTCCAGGAGCGCGGTCGGCCGCCAGTTGGTACAGCAGAAACTGGTTGTAAGGAAGGTCTTCATTCAGGGACTGAATCACCCAGTCGCGATACGTATACGACCACGGGAAGCGCTGGCCCGCATTCACGGAGTCGTTCACCGAATCGGCGTACCGGGCGACGTCGAGCCAGTGCCGCCCCCACCGTTCTCCGTAGCTCGGCGAGGCAAGCAATCGGTCGACCAGGCGCCCGTAAGCATCGGGCCGGGAGTCTGCCACGAACGCCGCCACCTCATCCGCGGAGGGCGGCAGGCCGGTAAGGTCGAAGGTAGCGCGTCGGATTAACGTCCCACGGTCGGCCTCCGGGGCCATCGCGAGCCCTTTTTCGCGAAGCCTGGAGAGTACAAACTGGTCGATGCCCGTGGCGCTTGCGGCTCGCTCCGGCTTTCGCAGGGACCACAACTGTGCTTTCGAAACCACCGGCGGGGCGGCGCCACGGTCTGCTGGCAGAGCGGCACCCGCTTTGACCCACGCCTCGAAATCGGCGACAACTGCCGAGTCCAGCGGCTTGCCCGGAGGCATTTTCAGTTTCGAGTCGGTGTGGCGCAGCGCTCGAATCAGCAGGCTGGCATCCGGTGCTCCGGCCACCAGCACCGGCCCGGAGTTGCCGCCCTTGCGTATTCCGGCAGTGCTGTCGAGGGAGAGGCCACCCTGCGGCGACGGGGAAGCGGCGCTGTGACAGGGGTAACAGCGAGCCGCAAGCACCGGCCGAATGCGGGTTTCAAAGGCATCCGTCTGCCCGAAGACGGCGCCAGCCAGAGCGAAAATGAGCACACCAGTACGAAGGGGCATTCAGGACCTCTCCGTATGAATTTACTCTACTGCCGCCTTTCAGCGCGAGCGCATAGCGAAATGCGTGTCCGCCGTTCGTTCACATGCGCCCCGACTTGCTCGTCGGTATGGCTCCCGACAGGTGCGTATCCGGGCTCCACCGCCGCGGACCGTCCGTGCATGTCCTGCAAACAAAGCGCGACACCCAGGCGGTCGAGCAGCGGCAGCGACCCATCCGACCCGAGCCACGCCTCGAGTTCGAAGGCGAAATCCCAGGGCGTCGGGGTCAAGTCGCGAAACTGCACCATCCGATCCTCAACTCGCTGCAAATCAGGCCCGAGCCCGGGAGGTAGCTGCACCAGCAGAGGAGCTCGCCGAGCCTCGGACGTGAAATGGGCGTTGTTGGTCTTCGTGCCGGCACGGCCGTTAGCCATTGACACACCCGGACAGCGCTGTACGATACGCTGAAAGAGGAGTTATCCATGTCCGCCGAACTAACGATCCACATCACGGACAACCTTTTGGCCGAGCTTCAGGCGAAGGCAGAGGCCGAAGGGAGCATGATCGATCACGTGATGGAGAAAGCAGCGATGATGCTGCTGGAATCGGGACGGCGGGCGAACCTCTCTTCTCGCTGGGCGAGGCTTAGTGAACGCGGCCAGCGACGGGCTGCCGAGATGGGTCTGACCGAGGCCGATGTCCCCCGCCTAATCGACGAAATGCGTCGCGGTCGGTGATAGTCGTTCTCGACACCAACATCTACATCTCTGCCTTGATTTCGGGTGGGAAGTCGCTCGGGTTGATTCAGAAGCTGGCCGCCGACCCGTGTATTCAGGTGTACTATTCCGACGCGATTCTTCAGGAAACACTGAGGGTCCTGCGCGAGAAGTTCAAGTGGCCGGAAGAGGACCTTCGGGAGGCGGAACAGCTGGTCACTGAAACGGGTCAACGGGCCACGCCCACCCGCACCGTCGATGTGGTTAAGTTAAGGATGATTCATCAGATAACCGAATTGTCGAGTGTGCCTGCGAGGCGAACGCAGACTGCATTGCGTGGGGTCGGGAGCGATAGCGCTGTGTTTGTACTATGTCGGTTCCGTCATTCATAAAGCTCGGGCCTTAACAGCAGGGCGATGGTTATGTCTTCGCGGCGTCGTCAGAAAACGAACTGCTTGTGTTGCTGAACTCCAGGCGCGAACTGCCTTAACGGGCGTGGACTTGAGCGAGTGTTTGAGGTGCCAGCGACGGCTTACGCCCATAACATGCAGCCGACACAGAGCCAAGGCCCATCAAGAGGGCGAGCAGGGATTGTGAATCGGGACACTGTGACTTAGCAAGTGCTTCGGTTTATTAGATTTATGGAGCGGGAGACGGGGATCGAACCCGCAACCAACAGCTTGGAAGGCTGTGACTCTACCATTGAGTTACTCCCGCTCAATGGACGTACAATCCATTGTAACCAGTCCGTTGCTCACATTCCACCCTTGTGGTACCTCTGCCAGCTAAAAAAGCCCACCATGGTCTTTGCGTCGACGATCTCGCCGCTCCGAATCATCGCGTCCACCTCTTCCATCTGGAACCACTTCCTCTCAATGCGTTCATCTTGCATGAAGTGCACCTCTCCCGCGGTCAGGCCCGTGGCCAGGTAGATGGTCATGGTCTCGGCGAGGAATCCTGGGCTGACGTAGAAGTGCGCCAGCTTCTTCCAGCTGGTCGCCCGGTAGCCGGTTTCCTCCCGCAGTTCCCGCCTGGCCGCCTGGAGAGCCGTCTCGCCGGCGTCCATCCTCCCGGCGGGCAACTCCCACATATAGGAGCGAGCGGGAAGCCGGTACTGCTTCACCAGAAGCATCCGGCGGTCGGCGTCCACCGCCATCATCACGGCCGAACCTCGGTGCTGGATAATCGCCCGTTTGATCTCGAACCCCTCCGGGTCCAGCGCCTGATCCATAGTGACCTTGAAAATCGAGGTCTTCAGCAGTCTTTTGGAAGAAATCAGCTTCATCGCTTTCCAGTGTCGCCCATGTCAGCGCCTGCCTGGCCTGCCGACGGTAGCGGCATATTCGTTTCATCAACCTCGTTTCAGCCAGGCGGCGAACTCCGCCGCCCCCATCGTATTCACCAGATCGGCAGCAGTCAGCCATCCCCGCCGCGCCGTCATCACGCCATATTTCATGCTCCGCAGGTGCTTCGGATGATGCGCGTCCGTGTTGATGACGAAGCGGCACCCCTTTGCCCTGGCCATTCGCAGGAGCGCACCGGACACGTCGAGGCGTTCCGGACTGGCGTTGATCTCCAGCAGCACACCTTTGCTCGCTGCCTTCGCCGCGATCGCCTCAAAGTCGAACTTGTACCCCTCCCGGTGCAGCAGAAGTCGACCCGTCAGGTGCCCCAGGGCCCGAACATGCGGCGAATCCAGACAGCGAAGCAGTCGATCCGTCATTTCGGCGGGCTCCAGATTCATGTGGCTGTGCACGCTGGCTATTACCCAGTCGAGCTCGGCCAGCGCATCCCCGGCCAGATCCATCTGCCCGTCCCGTAAAATGTCGCACTCGATTCCGGAAAATACCTGAATCCCGGGCATTTCCATCTCTCGTACGCGCCGCGCAAATTCGATAACCCGGGCCTCGTCCAGACCGTTGGCCATCGCCAGCGCTTTGGAGTGGTCGGTAATTGCCATATATTCATAGCCCATTTCCCGGCACTCCGCAGCCATTTCTTCCAGCGTGGCGCGTCCGTCTGTCTCACGGGTGTGCATATGCAGATCCCCGCGAATCTGATCGAGCTCCACCAGCACGGGCAGGTTTCCCGCTTCCGCCGCCTCGATCTCGCCACAGTTCTCACGCAGTTCTGGCGGAATCCAGGGCAGGCCGAGCGCCTGGTAGATACCGGCCTCATCGGCGCCTGCGACCCGCTCCCCACCGTCCAGCCGAAACAGGCCGTATTCATTGAGCGTAAGCCCCATCCGCAGCGCCCGCTGCCGCAACTGGACGTTATGGTCCTTGCCACCGGTGAAATACTGCATCGCGGCACCGTAGGACTCCTCGGGCACCGCGCGCACATCCACCTGAATTCGCTCCAGACCTATCAGCGCGCTCGACTTGTTGGGACCCAGCCCCAGTACCTGCTGTACGCGGGCAAACTTCGAGAATTTCTCCAGCGCTCCGGCCGCTTCCGGCCCGGAGACGATCAGGTCCAGATCCCCGACCGTCTCCCGTCCCCGGCGAAAGCTCCCGGCAACGGTCACGCGTTCGACGCCCGCGGTCGCGGCAAGGTAGTCGCGAATTTCGGCGGCTGTCTTCTCCGCAAAGGGCAAGAGGAAGCGCCCGGTACTCGCGCGGTACTGCTCAATCGAGCGCAGGACCTTTTCTTCGAGTTTGGCCCCCATTCGCGGAAGTTCCCTGAGCTTCTGCTCCTGGCACAACCGTTCCAGCTCATCGACCGTGCTGATACGGAAGTGTTCGAGAATCAGCGCGATGCTCTTTGGCCCAAGACCCTGGATTTTGAGAAGCTCCAGCGCGGTGGGTGGATACTTCTCCAGCAGCTTGTCTCTGGCATCGAAGGAACCCCGCCGCAATATTTCCTGAATTACAGCGGCAATTCCCTTCCCAATCCCCGGAATTTCTGTCAGCTTGCGATCGGGAGTGCCTGCGATATCCGCCATGCGCTCGGGATACCCCTCAATTGTTCCCGAGGCGTTTCGGTAGGAGCGAATGCGGAAGCCGTCCTCGGCCGCGATCTCCATCAGATCGGCGGTCTCGGCCAGCACGTTCGCAATTTCACGGTTTTCCATACGCCGACTATTGTAAGATTCTCTGCACCAGACCCGAATCCGGAGTCATCATTCTCCACGCAGCCAGATGAAACATGAGGGCTGCAATCAATTCGAAATCCTTCGGAGAAACAAAAAGAAAATGCGTCGCTTCCTTGTTATTGCAGGGCTGTGCCTTGCCTCGATTGCCTCCTCTCAGGCCGCTGATATCGTCGACACCGCGGTCGCCGCCGGCCAGTTCACCACCCTTGTGAAAGCGGTTCAGGCCGCCGGACTCGTCGACACTCTGAAGAGTGCCGGTCCGTTTACCGTCTTCGCGCCAACCGATGCGGCGTTCGCCAAGCTGCCGCCCGGCGCCCTCGACAAGCTGATTGCGGATAAAGAAGCTCTCAAAAAGGTGCTGACCTATCACGTTGTTGCGGGCAAGGTAATGGCGGCCGACGTTAAGAGCGGCCCCGTCATGACCGTCCAGGGCAGCAATGCCCGCCTCATGGCGAAGGACGGCAAGGTGATGATCAACCGCGCCACCGTCGTCAAAGCCGATATTGAAACCGACAACGGCGTGATCCACGTGATCGACACCGTGATCATGCCCGCGAAATAACTTCCCCAGTGTGACTCCCGGGCACGAACTCAGATTGTGCCCGGGCTGATCCGACTTCAGAACGCCGCTCTCCTTATAATGGAAGTGGACCCTCCGAGTTGACCCACCCAGCCGTTAAAGAGCTCTTCGAAAGCCCCGCGAAACACGCGGCATTTCAGGAACTCGTCCGCAAACTCGCGCGCGACGAGGGTTCGGCCTCGCAGTTCTCCCTTGCAGGACTGACGCTCGCAGCCAAAGCGCTCTACCTTGTGCTGCTCTGGCAGTCGGTGCAACGGCCTCTGCTTGTCGTGGTCGACGGCAACAAACAAGCGGAAGCCCTCATCGAACTGGTCCGCACTTTCTTCGATCTCCTCGTCGAAGATGCACGCATCGGGCGCCCGCAGATGCTTCCCGCGCTCGACGTAATCCCGTCGCATAACCTCAGCCCTCACTCCGAACTCAGCGAGCAGCGGGCGGTCACCCTGTGGCGCATGGCCACCCACCCGGCACCCATACTCATCACGCCCGTAGCCTCCGCGTTGTTGCGCCTGGAAACGCGAGACTTCTACAAAGGCCTCGGCCTTGTCCTGAAGACCGGTGAAGAGGTGGCGCCCGAAGACGTCGTGGCCCATCTGCGCTCCATCGGCTACGAACAGCGCGACCCCGTCGAGATGGTCGGCGAGTTTTCCGTCCGCGGCGGGATACTCGACATTTTTCCGCCGGAAATCGAACAGCCCGTCCGGATCGAGTTCTTCGGCGACTCCATCGAATCGATGCGCCGCTTCGACCCGGAGACGCAGCGCTCCGTCCACACCACGCGGGACGCGGTACTTCTCCCGCTGCTCGAGTACCCGAAATCGCGCGCCCTTTTCAAGGAACTGTACGATTTCGCCGGAGATCGCGTTTCTGTGGCCGGCGAGGAGTTTCCTGGCTGGGAGTTTTGGGTCACGGCGGTTCACCCCCGGACTTCGTCTGTCTTCCGGCTCACTCGCGACAGCCTGCTGATCCTCGATGAGCCCGAGGCCATCTTCGGCGCGGCGGAGCGATTCTGGAAGCGACTCACCGAGTCCAGAAAGCCCGACACCTGCCCGTCGGAAAAGGTCTATCTCAGCAGCGATGAACTCCAGGAAGCAACCCGTGAAACCCAGTCGGTTACGCTTCGTGAGCTCGATGTCGTGGTTGGCGGAGCTGCGGAGAGTGCAAGCATCGCCACCCGGCCCTCCATTGCATTTCACGGAAACATTCAGATGGCGGTCTCGGAAGGACGGGCCATTGTTGAACGCGGCGGGAAAGTGGTCTATTTCGCCCCATCTACCGGCGAATTAGAACGAATTGCCGACATCTTACAGGAATATCGCGTTCCCTATCAGCTGGGACTCAGCACCGCGGAATCCACTACCCCCTATCTTGCCGAGCGCATGTACCTGGCGGGCGAGTACGCCGGAACCTTTCTGGTCAAAGGCCGGGTTCGACGGGGGACAGTATTTACCGACCCGTTGATCGCCCTTTTCGGCTCCGAAGATCTCTTTGATGCGTCGGAAACATCGGCGCCGTCTGAGATTAACCGGCGGGCCGCATCGGCATTCAAGGCCGACATCTCCGACCTGAAGCCTGGCGACTTCATCGTGCACACGCAGCATGGCGTCGGCAAGTTTCTCGGCATTCGCTCCATCACGCAGGGTGAACTCGCGGGCGACTTCATGCTGGTGGAGTACGCAAACGACGCGAAGCTGTACGTCCCGCTGACACGTCTCGATCTGGTTCAGAAGTATCGAGGCGCGGGCGAAGGAGCCGCTCCGCCGCTGGATCGCATGGGCGGCGCCACGTGGCAGAAAACCAAGTCCCGTGTCAAAGCCAAAATGCGCGACATGGCAGACGAGCTGCTCAAGCTCTACGCCGCCCGCAAGCTGGCCGAAGGCTACTCCTTTTCACCCGACTCCAACTGGCAGCGGGAGTTCGAGGACGCCTTCGAATTCACGGCCACCAAAGACCAGGTCCATGCTGTCCGGCAGATCAAGAAGGACATGGAGAACACGACGCCGATGGACCGGCTGCTTGTCGGCGACGTCGGCTTCGGCAAGACAGAAGTCGCCATGCGAGCCGCTTTCAAGGCTCTCGGCGACGGCAAGCAGGTTGCGATTCTCGCGCCGACTACCGTCCTTGTTCTCCAGCACTATGAGAGCTTTCGCCGCCGTTTCCAGAGCTTCCCGGTGCGGGTCGAAATGCTCAGCCGTTTCCGCAATGTAAAGGAAATTGCCGCCACACTGGAAGAAGTCGCCGCCGGGAGAGTCGACATCGTTATCGGAACACATCGCATCTTGTCGAAGGATGTCGAGTTCCACGATCTCGGTCTCCTGATTGTCGACGAAGAACAACGCTTCGGCGTCCGGCATAAAGAACGCCTGAAAGATATGCGCAAGAATGTGGACGTGTTAACCATGTCCGCCACGCCGATCCCGCGCACTTTGCACATGTCGTTACTGGGTATGCGCGACATGTCGATCATTGAGACACCTCCCAAGGACCGCCTCGCCGTTCATACGGTGGTCGCGCACTTCGATAAAGAACTGATTCAATCGGCGATCGAGCAGGAAATCAGCCGCGGCGGTCAGGTGTACTTTGTGCATAATCGCGTGGACTCCATCTTCATGCGCGCCGCCATGATTCAGGAGCTTCTCCCCCAGGCCCGCATCGGCGTAGGGCACGGCCAGATGGGCGAAGCTGAGCTGGAACGCGTCCTCCTCGGCTTCATGAAGCACGACTACGACGTGTTCGTCTGCACTACAATCGTGGAAAATGGTCTGGATATCCCACTGGCCAACACCATGATTATCGAGAATGCCGAGCGATACGGGCTGAGCGAGCTCTACCAGCTCCGCGGCCGCGTCGGCCGCTCCAATCGCCGCGCCTACGCCTACCTGCTGGTGCCCGCCGACACCGAACTAAGTGAAGTGGCACGCAAGCGTCTCGCGGCTCTCAAGGAGTTTTCCGACCTTGGCGCAGGCTTTAAAATCGCAGCGCTCGACCTTGAACTACGAGGCGCAGGCAACATCCTCGGCGGCGAACAGCATGGGCATATCGGCATCGTCGGTTTCGACACGTACCTCCGGCTGCTGGAGGAAACTGTACAGGAACTAAAGGGAGAAGAGGTACCGGTCGAAATTCACGCGACACTCAACCTGGGCCTCGACATCCGCATCCCGCAGGATTATATAGCCGACGAGCATCAGCGCATGCGTGCGTACAAGCAAATCTCGGAAGCCTCCACCCAGGCCGACGCGATCCGCATCCGTGAAGAACTCGAGGATCGCTACGGACTCGCCCCCGATGCCGTGCTCAATCTGCTGCAGTTCAGCGTATTAAAGTCGGTAGTGGAAAAAGCCGGAGTGGAGGCCATAGACCGTCGCTCCGGCATGCTCAACGTCAAATTTCACCAGGCCGCGCGCGTCGACCCTGCCCGGCTCATGGATATCGTGACCAACACGCCAGGAGCGCAATTCACACCCGCCGGTGTCCTGCGACTCCCACTCACCGGCCTCGACACCCCGCCCGAACTGCTCGGTTACCTTACCGACCTTTTCTCCGAATAGGCAGCCCGGCAGCGAGAGCGCCCACAATCAGCAGCCCCGTCCCCGGCTCCGGAACCGCATCCTGCAACGTGATCGTGCCCTGCAAGCCCGTGCCGTCGTGCCTGAAGACGCCGTCATATCCAAACACAAACCGTGGAGTGCCTGCGTGCGAACGCCCGCTACTTTGGCCACAGCATCGTGGTCCCCGTCCGCGAGGTTTGGCACCACGAAAGGCCCGCCCCGGTAAGACCGCTAAACGGGACGGAAGCGTCTGTAGTGCCGACCCGGACCGGGACTGCTGCCGTCAGCGGAGCCGCGCCAGCAAATTCCAAGTGCGCGTCGTCGAGGCCAGGTTGTCCCCAAACAGGGAAATCCACGCGCCCTGTGTCAGGCCAGCCTGAAATCCAGCTCCGATTACGACGCCATTCTTCAGCAACAGATCCGGTTTATTTGAGGCTGGCTCAGTTGACCGCCAGTTCACCCGTTCTCGAGCCTGTCACAGCCGACCAGGGACGAACCACCGAGGCCCACTGCGCCGTGTCGCGGATCCCGCTCAACACCCCGTCGCTGTTGTTCAGCAACTCACCCTCCACATATAGTTGCGAGACCAGTTTCTGCCCAGTCGCAGCGGTCACCTGCACGTGGATGTGCCGTGCGCCCTGGATAAAGCCCAGGCTTCACAGTGCGAAACAGGTACCCGCCGTCCCGCCCGGTAACGAACTTGCCGTGACCCTGGAAATTCGCATCGCGATTTGCGATCGGGCTCGCCGAATGAATGTAAGCGCCGTCGTTGTCAGCCCTGCCAGATCTCCACCAGCGCATTGCGCATGGGAGCCCCATTCTGCCCCAGCACCTTGCCGCTCAGCCAGCGGCAGTCGAAGTCAAAAAGGTGCGCCGGCTGCGCGCTGTGTGAAGCGCCATGAAATGACAGATGTGCCCGGCTCCGCGCGGGTTCGTCAAGTCTTTGTTAAACCGTCAGACGCGGCTCACCAGTACGGTCTCGGGACTCATTTCCAGCGCCACCGGGTTGGTCGATGAATATCCCGCGGCCACGAACATTTGTCGATACTCCGACAGTGTGCAGGCATCTCCGTTTCGCGTCGACGCCAGCATCACCAGCGCGAATGGAGCGGTTGAAGCGGGCGATATTCTGTCCTCATTGGGGACAAATTCCACCGTAATAACACGGCCGCCCGGGGCCAGAGATTCCCGAATTTTCCGCATCAGCCGGATGTTTGTTTCCTTGTCGAAGTGGTGGAAGAAATTGGGCACCAGAACCATATCGTACGGTCCGCCGAAATCGACCTTCATGGCATCGCCGACCAGTTTTCGGAACCGGTCCGCCACGCCGAACCGCATCGCGTTCTGCTCAGCGACTGCCAGCACCGGAGCCCAGTCACATGCTGTGACCCGTGCTTCGGCATGGTGTTGCGCCACCGAAATTCCGTAGATGCCATGCCCTGCCGCAATATCCAGCACGTTGGTGGGCGATCCACCCGTCGACGGAATCACGCGCCGGGCGATCTCCTGCGCCGCCGGGAACATCATGTTCGCCATGCCGTGCGCGAACTCCACCCACACCGGATTGTCGTAACTGACGGTACCCTCTCCCGGCAGTACGGTTCCGCCCGTGCGAACCGCCACCGGAAGATCTTCGAAGGACCGCAGCATCTCGTCCTTCAAGAGGAACCCGGCGGCACCGCCCAGATAAGCGGGCGATTTCCGCACAAGGAAGACCGATGAGTCCATCGTGAGGCCATATTGCCCGTCCTCATTCTTGGTCAGAAAGCCGAACACAGTTAGCGCGTCGCAAAGGATGCGAACCCCCCCTGTCGGACGCCGACAGCCGAGACGCAAGCGCCGTGGCCGTTTGCGGGCCGTCCCCAATCGCACTGAACAGATCCAGGTCTATCCCCGCCTTTAGGGCAAAGGAGGCCTGGTATCCCGAGAGAACTTCATAGATTCGAGCCGGGTTCGGCTGTACGGGTGCCGCTGTGCTTTGAGATGCCATTCGATCAAAGAGCGTAATTGACCGGCCTGACAGCTCACAGCAAATTGTAAAAGTTTTTCGGACCCACCAGATGGTCGACTACGACACCCAACTCCGCATCACGGCGCGGGGCACCAGCCCGGCCTGCTGCATCGACACCTGACCTTCACGCAGAACTACAAAGTTCGGAATGCTGCGCACCCCGAAACGGGCGGCCCGGAAATCGACGAGCACCGGAACGCGAGCGCCTCCTACAACCTCATCGAACTCCATCGCCGACGCTATGTCCAACGGCTCTGCAACGGTGACAGCACCGCTTTACAGGAGCCGCATCGCCCTTTATCCGCCAGATGCTTCGCCGGAACCCGGTTCGCCGCCCCGCACGCGGAACACTTTCGAATCATCGCAGCCCTCCCGCCTCCACCCCGCCCGATTCCGCCGGCGCGAAAGCATCAGCGGATCGTACCATGCGCCGTCGGGTGGAAACCGCCCCTCTGGTTGTTCGGAGCGGGTTCTTCAGTGACTCGGAAAGCCGTCATGCGAAAATTAAAGGCAAATGGAAATCGTAAAGGTAATCGGCAGAGAGATACTCGATTCGCGCGGTAACCCCACCGTCGAAGCGGATGTGTTCCTCGCAGATGGAAGCCTCGGACGCGCCGCTGTCCCATCCGGCGCCTCCACCGGGGAGCACGAAGCCGTCGAGCTTCGTGATGGCGACAAGAAGCGCTACCTCGGCAAAGGAACGACCAAAGCCGCTCAGAACATCACTGACGAAATCGCGCCCGTCATCCTGGGCATGGACGCCGCCGAACAGGGCGCCATCGACCGCAGGATGATCGAGCTCGACGGTACGCCCAACAAGGCCCGTCTCGGAGCCAACGCGATCCTTGCGGTGTCTATGGCCGTCGCCCGCGCGGAGGCCAACTCCCAGTCGACGCCCCTCTACCGCTACCTCGGCGGCGTTCAGGCAACCCTTCTCCCGGTGCCGATGATGAACATCATCAACGGCGGCGCGCACGCGGATTCCAGCGTCGACGCACAGGAATTCATGGTGGCTCCCTACGGCGCTTCCAGCTTCCGCGAAGCGCTTCGCATGGGCGCCGAAGTGTTCCACACCCTTAAGGGCGTGCTGAAGAAGCGCGGCTACTCGACCGCCGTCGGCGACGAGGGCGGCTTCGCTCCGTCTCTCAAGTCCAACGAAGAAGCCCTCGAAGTGGTGATGGAAGCCATCACTGGCGCCGGCTACAAACCCGGCGAAGAGATCGGCATCACGCTCGACCCCGCGTCCAGCGAGTTCTACGACAAGGCCAAAAAGAAGTACGTTTTCAAGAAGTCCGACAAGAGTGAGCGCACCTCCGCGCAGATGGTCGAATTCTGGGCCGACTGGGTGGAGCGTTACCCCATCGTTTCCATTGAAGACGGCATGGCGGAAGATGACTGGGAAGGCTGGAAGCTCCTCACCGACGCGATCGGCCACAAGTGCCAGCTTGTCGGCGACGATCTGTTCGTCACCAACACCGAGCGCCTCGTCATGGGCATCGACCAGGGCGTCGCCAACTCGATCCTCGTCAAGGTGAACCAGATCGGCTCGCTGACTGAGACCCTCGACGCAATGTCGACCGCGTTCAAGGCTGGCTATACCTGCATCGCCTCCCACCGGTCGGGCGAAACCGAAGACACCTTTATCGCCGACCTCGCCGTCGCCACCAACGCCGGCCAGATCAAGACCGGTTCGGCCAGCCGTACCGACCGCATCGCCAAGTACAATCAGCTCCTCCGCATCGAAGAGGAGCTCGGAGCCTCGGCGAAGTTCGCCGGACGCAAGGCGTTCAAACGGTAGAAATATGGCATTCGCAAAATTAGTAATGGTGCGTCACGGCGAGTCCGTATGGAACGCCGAAAATCGCTTTACCGGCTGGACCGACGTTGCATTATCGGAAAAAGGCCACGGCGAAGCGAAAAAAGGCGCGGATATTCTGCAAAAAGAAGGCTACACGTTCGATGTAGCCTACACCTCCACGCTCAAGCGCGCTATCCGGACTCTCTGGTACGTGCTCGAGGGCCTCGACCTGATGTGGATTCCGATCCACAACACGTGGCGTCTGAATGAACGTCACTACGGCGCGCTACAGGGCCTCAACAAAGCGGAAACCGCAGCCCAGTATGGCGACGAACAGGTAAAAATCTGGCGCCGTTCGTACGACACGCCGCCCCCTGCCCTCACGCCTGACGATGAGCGTTTCCCCGCAAAGGACCCGCGGTATCAGAACGTGCCCGTCGAGGAACTCCCGCTCACCGAGTGCCTCAAGGACACCATTGAGCGCGTGCTGCCGTACTGGAACGACGTGATCGCGCCTGACATCAAGGCCGGCAAGAAGGTGATCATCGCCGCCCACGGCAACAGCCTTCGAGCCCTGGTGAAATACCTCGACAACATGAGCGAAGCCGAGATCATGGAACTCAATATTCCGACTGGAGTCCCGCTGGTTTACGAGCTCGACGAAAACTTAAAGCCGATCAAGCACTACTACCTTGGTGACGCGGCCGAAATCGCCGCCGCAATGGATGCCGTGGCGAAACAGGGCAAAGCCAAAAAGGATTAGTCCTCCGACCGAAACAACCGCTGGCGCAGCTGGGTCCTGAAAGCATCCAGCTGCTCCGGTGTTCCCCCAAGTTCCCGCAGGATACTGTCGGTCATCGCCATCGCGACCTCGCCTTCGCCCGAAAACACCTCATCGGCCCCAGCCTTCCGCAGCGCGTCGCCGTCCCGGAGAAAATCCGCCCGGGACACGATGTGCAACTGCGGATTCATCTCCCGCGCACCGCGAATGGCCTCCACGGCGGTCGCTGAGCCCGACGCGCTGAGAATCAAACTCGAAGCCGATCCGACGCCGGCACGCTCCCGAACCTCGTGCTGATTTACGTCGCCGTACACCGCCCGAATGCCCGCTGCCTGCAGGCGCCGCACGGTTTCCAGGTTCATTTCAATTACCGTCGGTTCGATTCCGCGATCCGTCAGCAGCCGCACCAGCGTCTGTCCCACAGGTCCGTATCCCACGACCACCGCGCGGTGACTGGCCGGAGTGGCAGTCGGCTCATTCCCGACTTCTAAGACCGTGCGCGCTCGTCGCCAGTCCCTGACCAGAGGCAGCATCCTCGGCACCGCCCGGTACACCATCGGGTTGAGCGTGATCGACAGAATCGCGCCTGCCACAATCGGGTTCATGGCCTCAGCCGGAAGGGCTCCGATCTGGATCCCGAGCGCCGCCAGGAGAAAGGAAAATTCCCCAATCTGACCCAGCGCCACGGCCACGTTCAGCGCTGTTTTCGGTCCGTGTCCCATAGCCGCAGTGATCGCCAGAGCAGCCAGCGGTTTGCCGATCAGAATCACCGCGAGAGTCGCCAGGATCAGCCCCGGAGCCCGCAGGGCCTGCGCGGGCTCGAACAGCATTCCCACGGAAAGGAAGAACATCACAGCGAACGCATCTCGCAATGGCAGCGCTTCGGCGGCCGCCCGCGCGCTGAAATCAGACCTGCCCACCACCATTCCCGCAAGAAACGCGCCTAAGGCCATGGAAATCTGAAAGAAATACGTGGCTGCGGCAGCGATTCCCATTGCAATCGCCAGCACAGACAAAGTGAACAGCTCCCGCGAGTGCGTCTCGGCGATTTTCTGCAGAAGCCCCGGCAGTACCCTCGGGCCGCCAACCAGCATCAGCCCTGAAAACCCCACCAGCTTCACCATGGCCAGCGCCGCGGCAAGTGCAATCCCGCCCCCACCTGCCGAAGGCGCGAACAGCACCGGCAACAACACCAGCACGAACACGGTAAAGATGTCTTCTACCACCAGCCAGCCAATCGCGATGCGTCCTGCCGGGCTGTGCAGAGTGCCGCAGTCGGAAAGCACCCGAACCAGCACCACGGTGCTCGCTACCGACAGCGCGAGCCCGTAGACCACGCCCGCGCTCCACGACCATCCGAACGCGTGCGCCGTCACCGCGCCGAGCATTGTCGCTACGGCGCTTTGTCCGATTGCCCCGACAATCGCGACGCCCTTCACTGCAAGCAGGTCCTTCAGATGAAAATGGAGCCCAACACCGAACATCAGCAAGATTACGCCAACCTCGGCCAGTTGCTCCGCCATCTGCCGGTTCGCAACAAATCCAGGCGTGTGCGGTCCTACCAGAACCCCCGCCAGCAGATAGCCCACAAGTGGCGACCAGCCCAGCCGGTGCGTAATGTAGCCAAACACCAGGGCGGCCGAGAAGCCAGCCGACAGGGTGAGGATCAGTTCGAGATTGTGCATGCGCCTCCGTCAACCGACGAAGTTGTCTACCGCCCAAATCAGTGCGGATGCCGCTCCGACGCCGACAAGTACCTTGAGGGTCAGCGCGGTGTTCTCTGCCATGGTAATCGGCTTCCGTGGTCCGTCGCTGGACGCACCTGTCCCGCTGGTTTGATCATTCATAAAAAATTCCTTCCTTATTTCGGATGTAATGTCAGAACGTGGAGGAAAGGAACAGTGGCGGAGCCCTGGGGCCGTTACACGCGACAGCGCGAAACCGTGCCGAGCGATGCTCAGCGGGAACCAGTGGGCCGCGGAGCACCAGGCCGGGTTCGAGCCCGGCGAGACTGTCCAGCACCGCAGCGCCGGAGGCAATGCAGATCTGCTTCCCGCGTTCCGGCCCGGCGACAGTGATCGCGTGGCCTGCGTTCGCCCGAACCGCAGAAACATGGGCCTTATGCCCCGGACTGGCGAACGTCTCCGGCGCCAGGCATGCCAGGCCAAGCGCGACCGCAAACCAAACTGCAAAGCGCCTGCCCATGCATCCAGCTTAGCGTGCGACTCCTCACAGATCGAAGTACGAAGATTTTCGTTGATACCTACGAAACTCTTCGTATACGATGCTCTGTGTGAGGAAGAAACCAACTCCGGCTGAGCTCGAAATCCTCGACATCCTGTGGCGCCGAGGCCCCGTCAGTCGCGACGAGTCGGAACGGGCGCACGTCTATCGCCCCCGTCCTCCGACGTGAAGACACGCAAACCCAGCTTCTCGACGACCTCCTCGACCGCGCTTTCGGTGGCTCTGCCACCCAACTTGTCCTGCGGGCCCTCAACTCCCGTAAAGCTACGCCCACGGAGATAGAAGAACTACGGAAGATGCTCGACAGAATCGAGCGGCAGGGAGAGAAATCATCAGTATCTACATGAAATCCGTTGCCAGAAGCCTCGTCCATTTCCTCTGGCAGGGTACGTTCCTCGGGCTTGCGGCGCCATTGGGCTGCAACTGCTGCGTCGGGCGACGCCGCACACCCGCTACGTGACAGCCTGCGCATTCTTCGCCGTCATGGCAGTAGCGCCACTGGTAACCTTCACGATCCTTGCCACAGCACCGCCAGCCGTCTCGACCGGAGCCGTGCAGTCGGTCGCCCCACAAGTCATTTTGGAAGTCCCCGTCACGGATGGAGCGCGCACAGGCTGGATCCCCACGATACTCGTAGTCCGGGTCAGCGGAGTCGGAATCCTTACCCTGCGAGCCGCTGGCGGCTGGGCGCTCGCCATGCGCCGATTCCAAACCGGGCGCAACCGACGCTCCCTCGCCCATCCGCGAAGTGGCCACCCGAGTCGCAGCGCGGCTTGGCATCCGCCGTCGAGCCATTCGGATCTTCGAATCAGCGACGGCCGCGGTTCCCACCACCTGGGGCGCGATTCGGCCCGTGATCCTGCTGCCCATCAGCACTATCTATCCTCAACCTGGCACCGGAACATCTGGAGGCGATCCTCGCTCACGAACTCGCCCACATCGCCCGTCACGACTTCCTGGTCAACTGCTTCCAGATCGCGGCCGAAACCCTGCTTTTCTATCATCCGGCCATCTGGTGGCTCTCCCGCACCATCCGCCACGAGCGCGAAGTCTGCTGCGACGACGTCGCCGCCGACCTGCTGGGCGACCGTGTCCGATACTCGCGGGCCTTGCTCGCGCTTGAACGAAGATGTGGTCCACATCATCCGAAACGAAGAACGCACCGCGTTCACGAGTTTGAAATCGGACCCTGAGCGCCAGCAGTTCATCAAGCAGTTCTGGGAAGCTCGCGGCGAGGCCGCAAATCAAGAACATTACCGGCGCATCGCGTACGCCAACCAGCGGTTCAGCGACTCCCGTCCCGGCTGGACCACCGACCGCGGCCGTATCTACATCCTCAACGGCCCGCCTTCGCAGCTCGAATCGCACCAAAACCAGCAGCGCGAATCCTGGCGCTATCCCGACGGGCGTCAGTACGACTTCTCGGGGAGCAACCTCGCCCTCGCCAAAAAGGACGGTCCGGTGCAGTTCGTGCGCATTGACGTGGACCGGCTCGCCGAGCCGCATCGGACCGAACTCCGCAATCGCCTCGCCCCGTTTACCAGTCAACCGGGTGTGCGACATGAAAGTGGTGTTTTCGATTTGAAGCAAACGGACGGCCGTTTTCTGTAAGTATGAGATACTGGCAGAACAGGAGCCCCAATGTCCCAGGATCTCGCCGTTCTGGAAGCTGCCAGGTCCTCTATTCTCACCCGTATCGCCCGGCTGCACGATATGCGTCCTGGATCGCTGGGCGCCGCCTTCCGGCGTTGCGGAAAATCAATGTGCCATTGCGCTGATCCGGATGATCCTGGTCACGGACCCCAGCTTCAATTCACCTGTAAGATCAACGGTAAGACCCATACCGAAACTCTGCCCGATCAAGCGTCGTTGGAGAAGGTCAAGAACGAAATCGCCGAATACCGAAGCTTCGAGCAACTCAGCCGAGAACTCGTCGAAGTCAACCAGCAGATCTGCCAGGCGCGGCCGCGGCCAGCTACAACCCAGAGCTTTACGGCGGAGGAAAAAAAACGGCTGATGCGATCCATCGCGAGGTCGCGCGGGAAATAGATGTTCTGCTTACCCGCATCTTTGCCGAGCATCGCAAGACCGGGCGCATGGACTTGGAAGCCAGAAACAATGGATGAAGCGCCACCAGCCCAGGCTCGATGGCGGCGAGATCGACAAACTGGTACGGTATCTCCGCTCGCTCGACAGATCGACACCGGAACTAAAACTAAATGAGCAGCTTCGAATCGAAGCCGCTGGACCGTCCGCGGTGCCAATGCCATCATCGCCCTGCGTTGCTGCTACCTTAACGGTCGCATGGAGTCTTATTGGGAAAATCGGCGTGCCGCCTGATCTTCACTTTCCTGTCGCACACCTCAAAGCGACGTGAACTAATTCCCTTCGCCCATCTTCCGGGCCAACTCCCCAACCGCGGCCGACACCCGCGCCGGCTCCGAGCCAATCTCCTCACTGAGCGCACCCCGACTTCGCAGTTCCGAGTAAATCGTCGAAGCCTGACGATAGAGCGCCAGCGCCCGCGTGTCCTCACCCTGACCCTCCAGTACATCGGCGAGCGCGGCCGCGGCCTCGGCAATCTCGGCCTGCGCACCCGTATTCTTCGGGCTCCGCACAAACAACTCACGCCGCATCTCCAGCGCCCGGGTTAGTTGATTCGTTGCCACGGCATCCTCACCCGAAGCCTGGAACGTCAGCCCCAGCTGATAGCGCGACATCGCAAGCAGGTTCGCCGCGCGCCAGTCCTTCGGGTCGGCCTTCACCAGTTCGTCGCGCAGGCTGAGGCCTTCCGTAATCGGCCACACCGCGCGCTTCGGATCCCCGCCAGCGCGAATCGCCATCCCCAGATCTGTCAGCGAAAACGCCAGCGCCGAGCGCGTGTTCGGAGCCAGCGGCGAGTGCTCCAGTTGCGCCCGCTCAATCGCCACAGCCGACTCAAAGTGCGTCTGCGCCTCACCGATTCGCTTCATCTGCAGCAGACTGCGTCCCAGTCGCTTGTGCGCCAGCGCCAGTTGCATCTGCAGCCCTGAGTCGCGCTTCTGCGAGGCAGTCAACTCCTGAAACGCCGACAGAACCTTGCGCCGGTAATCCAGCGCCTGCTCGAATTTCCCGAGCCTTGAAAAATCCCCCGCCAGCTCCTGCAGCCCGTTTGCCAGCGACCTCTTCGCCGCCACATCGTTGGGCGTTGCCGTCACCCACGCCTGGTAAATCGCGACCGCCTTCTGATCCTCCTCGAGTGCCTCCATTTGCTTGCCCGCCAGCGCCAGCACATCGCTGTACTTCAAATGCGCCCGAGCCCTGTCGCGCAGGGCCGCAAAGTTACCCGGCTCCGATTCCGTGACGCGGTGCAGAATCGCCAGCGACTTCCGAAAGCACTCCAGCGCCGCCGCCGAATCTCCCAGATTCGATGCCTTCGAACCACCCAAAATATCCCCCAGCCGCTCATAAGCCGATGCCAGATCACGCTCCAGTCCGCTGTCCCGAACCTTGTCCTGTTCCTTCGACAGACCGTCCAGATAACCAAGCACCCTGCGCGCCAGAATCTCCCGAGCGCCCGTCGCCCCGGACAACGACTCCAGCGACGAATCCAGTTCCCCGAGCAGTCCGTTTGCAAGCTCGCGGATGTCGCGAAACCGCTTCAACGTCTGTTCATTCCGCGACGTCGCCGCCGCACTCTGCCACACCGTCATCAACGCCCCGGCCAGAAACGCCGCGGCAGCCAGCACGCCCACCAGCACCCCGGCTCGGTTCCGCGACACGAACTTCCGTACCCGATACGCCGGACTGTCGGGCCGGGCGAACACCGGCCTGCCATCCAGATGCCGCCGCAGATCCTCCGCCAGATGCTCCGGCGACCCGTAGCGCCGGTCCGGCGTCCGATGCATGGCTTTCGCGACGATGATGTCGAGATCGCCCACCAGATCGGCGAAGCGACTGGCCGGCGCCACAGCGCTCGGTTTCCGCACCTCGCTCGACTGCAGCACGCGAATCATCTCGCCGATCGGCAGCCCCGCCAGATGCAGTGGCCTGCGGTCGGCCAGCATCTCATACAGCAGCACCCCGAGCGAGTACACATCGGCGGCAGTCGTTATGTTCTCGCCAAGCAGTTGTTCCGGACTCGCGTAATCGGGCGTCAGCATCCGGTCGGCCGGCTGCGTCAGTTCCGCTTCCGGCCCCGTAATCGAACGGTCCATCAGCTTGGCGATGCCGAAATCGAGCAACTTCGGCACGCCCGCCGCAGTGACCAGAATGTTGCTGGCTTTCAGGTCGCGATGAATGATCAGGTTGCGGTGCGAGAATTCCACGGCTGCGCATACCGGGATAAAGAGCTCCACCATCTCCCGAACGCTGAGCTGATGCTCACGGCAGTAATGGTGGATCGGAGTACCTTCCAGGAACTCCATCACCAGATAGGGCCGACCGTCCTGCGCGATTCCTGCCTCATGGAATCTGGCGATGTTGGGGTGGTCGAGCCGCGCCAGAATCCGCGTCTCATCGCGGAAGCGGCGGAGCACGGTGCCCGAGTCCATACCGCGCTTCAGGATCTTGATGGCCAGACTGCGTTCGTAGCCGGCGTCGTCGCTTACCGCGCGATACACCGTGCCTGTACCACCTTCGCCGATGAACTCGACAATGCGGTACCGGCCCAGCACGCGGCCGATCATTCCGTCCGCTTCGGTTTGATCGATCAGTGCGATGCCGTCGGCAATCGCCGGCTGATCGATGAACCCGGCCTCTTCGTCGTCGCTGAACTCGAGGAGTGTTTCTACTTCGTGCCGCAGGTCCGTGTCGTCCCCGCACCAGGAAGCAAGCAACCCCGGGCGCTGCGCCGCCGGAACGTCCAGTGCGGCCGCCAGAATCTCTTTGACGCGACTCCACCGGTCGCGTTCGGGCTGCCTGGAAGTGGCGAACTGCTCGGCCAAGGTCCTCAAATTATCGCATTTTCATTGTCGGACGCCAGGCAGACCCCGTCCCAGTCCTCGCGTTACTGTCACGAACCGTGAAGCCTTCGATGAGTCTGCTACGCTTGAAACGCTAACGAAACTATGTCAGATCGTAAATTACAGGTGATTCCGCTCGGAGGACTGGGCGAGTTCGGAATGAACTCCATGGCCCTTCGCTACGGCGATGACATCGTCGTCATCGATGCCGGGATGATGTTCCCCGACGCGGAACTCCTCGGCGTCGATATTGTCACTCCGGACTTCTCGTACCTCGAAGAGAACCGTGAACACGTCCGGGCCTTGCTGCTCACCCACGGCCACGAGGACCACATCGGTGGTATCCCGTTTCTGCTGTCGCAACTCAACATACCCATCTACGGCACACCCTTCACACTCGCTCTGGTAGAGCGGCGGCTGGAAGAGCACGATCTGCTGTCCAGCACACGGCTGCACCGGGTCAAGGCGGGCCAAAAGCTCGAGATCGGGCCGTTTATGGTCGAGTTCATCAACGTCACGCACTCCATCGTGCAGGCCGTTGCGCTCGCCATCACCACACCGCTGGGTGTAGTCATCCACACCGGCGATTTCAAAGTCGACCCGACACCCACCGACAACCAGCTCTTCGACCTGCACACCCTGGCCGAGTATGGCCGTCGCGGCGTTCTGCTGCTGATGTCGGATTCCACCAACGTCGACCGCCCCGGATACACGGAAAGCGAACGCGCCGTACGTCCGCGCTTTGAGGACATCTTCAACCGCGCCGATAACCGCCTCATCGTCTCCTGCTTCAGCTCCTCGGTCCACCGCCTGCAGCTGATTCTCGACCTTGCCTCTGAGTACGGACGCAAAGTCGCGTTCCTCGGCCGCAGTATGCAGAGCGTGACGGAGATCTCGCACAATCTCGGTCTGCTCGACATTCCCGACGGTATCCTGCTTCGCCCGCAGGACATCATGACCGCGAAGAAAGACAAGGTGTGCGTGGTGGTCTCCGGCACCCAGGGCGAACCGATGTCAGCGCTTTCGCGCGTCTCGGTCGACAACCATAAGAACCTCTCAGTGGAGAAGGGCGACATGGTGGTCCTCAGTGCCCGCGTCATTCCGGGTAATGAGAAGGCCATCGGCCGCATGCTGAACCACATGGCAAAGCGGGGCGCCGACATTCTGTACGGCAACATGAACCCGCCTGTCCACGTGTCAGGACACGGCAGCGCGGAAGAACTGAAACTCGTGCTGAACCTGTGTCGCCCCCGCTACTTCATCCCGCTGCACGGCGAGTATCTGCAAATGTCGCGACATGCGCGGCTGGCACAACATCTGCGCGGCGCAGGGCTGGAAGAAACCTTCGTGCTCGAAACCGGGGAGACGGTCGAGTTCGACAAGATGGGCGCGCGCCGCGGCGCGAAGGTCCAGGTCGGACGGGTCTGCATCGATTCGGGCAGTCTCGACGAAGTGGTCGAAGATATGGTGATTCGCGACAGGCGCCACCTGTCCGAAGATGGCTTCGTTTTGCCAATCATCGCCATCAGCAAGAGCACCGGACGCAATGAGGGTCTGCCGGAAATCGTCAGCCGTGGGTTCGTTTCGCTCGACGACCGCGACGTCATGCAGGAGGCCCGCAAGGTTGTTGCCCGCACCCTGGAAACCTCGAGCGCGGAAGAGCGCACCGACTGGGGCGTCATGCAGGAAAAGATTCGCGCCGACCTGCGCCGGTTCCTCAACAAGCAGACGCAGCGCAGGCCGCTGATCATGCCGGTGATACTCGAGGTCTGACCTCGATGATCGAACTCGAAGACGCTTCCGGATTTTGCGGGCGCGCCGATCAGCTGGTTACGCCCGCCACTGAAGCCGAATTGTGCGAAGTGCTGGCGTCCGCGTCGCGCAACGGCACGCCGGTGACGGTTGTAGGTGCGCGAACCGGGCTTGCCGGAGGCGCAATGCCAGATGGCGGCCTCGCGATTTCCATGGAGCGATTCCGCCGTCTCGATATCGAGGGCAGCCAGGCTGCCGTCGGCGCAGGGGTGCTGCTTCGCGACCTGCAGACCGCCGCCGCGCGAACCGGCCAGTTCTACGCGCCGGATCCGACCGAGAACTCCTCCAGCATCGGTGGCAACATCGCAACCAACGCCAGCGGATCCCGAAGCTTTCGCTATGGCGACACGCGCCGTTCCGTCCTTGCTTTGCGGGTCGCACGAATCGATGGCACCGTGCTGCACCTGCATCGAGGCCAGCCGCTGCCATTCGACGTCCCACCGCTTCCCCGCCCTGCAACGACTAAATTCTCCGCGGGCTTCGACCTGCAGCCAGAGATGGACTATGTCGACTTGTTCATCGGGTCGGAAGGCGTGCTGGGAGTAATCACCGAAGCTACCGTGCAGTTACTCACCGCTGCTAAGTCGACGCTGTCCGGCGTCGTGTTCTTCCCCTCAGAGGATCAGTCCCTTGATGCCGTCGACAAGTGGCGGGCGATTCCAGGTCTGACCATGCTCGAGTACATGGACGGTGCTTCGCTGGAGCTGCTTCGCACTCGTAAGTTCGACATACCCAGCGCTGCCGGAGCCTGTCTGCTGATTGAGGGCGAAATCGCCGACGACAGCGAAGTGGACGCATGGCTTGATCGCCTGGACGAAGCGGATGCGCTCGGCGAAGAGTCGTGGTTCGGCACCGCCGCCGCCGACAGAGAGCGATTTCGCGTATTCCGCCACGCACTGCCCGAATCTGTCAATGACACGGTCCGTCGCCGTGGCTTTCAGAAAATGGGCACCGATTTCGCCGTGCCGGTGGCCCGAAACCGCGAGATGATGCGCTTTTACCGCGAATCGCTGGACCGCGAGTTTCCCGGCGACAGCGCAGTCATCTTCGGCCATATTGGAGACGCGCACGTCCACGTTAACTTACTCCCGCGCGATGACGCTGAGGTCGAGCGCGGCCGCGCCCTCATCCGCACCTTCGCCGAGCACACCGTAGCCCTCGGCGGAGTCGTTGCAGCCGAGCACGGCCTGGGCAAACGTAAGCGCGACTTACTAAGTCTGCAGTGGACTCCCGAGCAACTGGAGTCGATGCGCGAGATCAAACGGCGCTTCGACCCCGACTGGCTGCTCGGCCAGGGAACCCTGTTCCCCGCGGCTTAAAAGCGCGGCGTGCGTAAACCCTGAGTTACGGTCGCGCTGGCCGTTCCGACGCCATCAATGCGAGCCCCGACCCGATCCCCAGCCTTGATCCTCGCGCCTTTCGGGCAACCTGTCGAAATCAGGTCGCCGGGATACAGCGTGAAGAAGTCCGAGTGGAATCGAACCAGCTCATACGGCGTGTGGTGCATGTTATACACAAAGTCGCGCGAGCAGATCCCGTCATTGTGCTCCGTAATCACTTCCAGCCGGTCCACATCGGCCACTTCATCCGCAGTTACAATTACCGGACCAAAACTGAAGAAAGTGTCGATGCTCTTGGCACGCGTCAAATACCGCGGATTCTTCCGCAACACGTCGAGCGCAGTCAGATCGAGCGTGGTGGTATACCCAAAAATCACATCCTTCACGGACTCGATGGGCACAAACCGGCACTCTTTCCCGATCACGACGCCCAGCTCACCCTCCGCATCCACATCGTTGCTGACTTCGGCCGGAGGCAGCACGATTTGGCCGCCCGGCTGAAACATACAACTGGCGGGCTTCATGAAACTGCCCGGCTCATCCGGTTGCACGGCATTAATGTCCGCGGCGTGCGACTTGTAGTTCAGACCGATACACCAGATCTTCGGCGGCACATCGTAAGGCAGCACCGGAGTAACATCCGCATACGGAATCGACTCCAGGTCCCCCGGTATATCCCGAATCGAATCCAGGCTGCCCGCCTGAATGAAGCCGAGTAAGTCCGCAGGCAGAGTAACACCGGTGCGAGCCGTAATCTCGGCGAAAGGCACCACGCCCGAGGCGCTCACGATGCCGGAATGGATCTGTTCCCGATAACGAAATCGAATAAGTTTCATATAGTGCGCGCTATGTCCACAACATCGCTGAATACGCCGTAGGCTGTTTGCTCCACACCCGGTGAAATCGACACCATGCCGAGCGTGCCCATCAGATCCGTGTGGATCAGAAGAAGATTCGAAGTCCCTTCAATGCTCGCCAGCAGGTCGGTATCGTCCACCTCCTCCGGCCCGGCGCTGTACTCGGTGCCTCGGGCACGGCTGACCAGTACGACGGTCTTCCCCCGCTCAGCCAGCCCCTGCACATACTCCGGTGTCAGTCCCCCAATGCCGGTGCGCTGTACATCCATCGTCGTGATGCGCGCGTTCATCAGCACGTTCGCCAGCGCGGCCGTCTTGGCCGCCGAGTCCCAGCCATCAATGTCGTGCGCGGGGTCCGCCTCGGCGATCCCTGCAGCCTGCGCCTCGGCAATGCCTTCGTCCAGCGAGAGCCCGCGCCGCATCGCGCCGATGACCATTTTCGTGGTCGAATTCAACACACCGGTGAAGCCGAGGATCTGCACGCCAGGCAGGTTGTTGCGCACCATGTTGAATACCGGTGCGCCGTCCATGCAGGTCGACTCAAACCGGAACTCCACGCCCGCCATCCGCGCCTCTTCGCACAGTGCCGGCCACGCGACTGCCACCGGCCCCTTGTTCGCCGTGACTACATGGGACCCGCGCTCGAATGCCTTGCGAATATGCGTCAGAGCGGGCTCGCCCGTCTCTGCGTTGAGTGTGGTCAGTTCGATAACCACGTCAGCCCGGGCGCGGTCGAGAAACTCATCGACGCTGGCGGCAGCAGGTCCGAACTCGGGCTCCGGCCCCAGTCGCTTCTCCGAGTACGCCGTCCCATGCCGGGCCGTGTGAATGGCGGTGACGCGGAACGGATAAGCGGAACGCTTTGCCTCCAGCAGGCGAGCGAACGCCCTCCCAACGTTTCCGAATCCAATCAGTGCCAGTTTCACGTGTTCTTCGTCTATCCTGCCACGGGCGTCTGCGCGTTTGACAACAACTGCACAATTTCTTCCCGCCGGTCCACGGCAGTCTCCGCAGCCGACTCCAGCGCCACCCAGTAAAAGACAGCCGCCAACAGCAGGTCCACACCGATCACACACCAGAAAGCCAGATCCGATGCAAACGCGTACCGAGCGCCGTAAGCCAGTAAGACCGGCACCGACAGAACAGGATACAGGGCCAGTAACCAGGCTTGCGAACGCCCGGCCGAGTTACGCCACGATTTCGCCGGGTCCACAGGCCGTGGGTAACGAGCCGACATCATATTTCCCGCCCCCAGCAGCATCACCGTCAGCACAGCCGTCACCCCAAACGCCTCCGATGCTTCCCGCGCCGTAAGCGGAAGCCGCAGCAGCAAACAGGCCACGGCTACAAACGAAAGTTCCAGCACGATGAAGAATACCGCAACGATGTTCTTGGCAAACAACACCGTGGCGAATCGCACCGGAGTTACAAAGTAAGTCTGCGCCGCCGCCCGGTCCATTCCCAGCTGGTTCCAGAACAGGACTTCGCCGAGTAACATCAGCGAGTATGTACTTACAATCGTGAGATAGTTGGAGCGCATCGCCCCAGGCGCTCCGGTCCGCATCAGCAGCGGCAACCAGATGATCAGTCCAAACGAGCAGCCCATCAGCAACAGCAGGCGGAAACGAGGAGCCCTGCTCAGGAATCGCAGTTCCTTACTCACCAGTGCCCCCAGCGGATCAGGCAGGAACCGGTCCGGCAGCCGGTAAAATACTTCGAGTTTCGAACCTCTCTGCGCCGCCGTCGATGTGCCCGCCGCTGCAACATCGAACCGCAGGGAGCGTTCAAACTGAGCCCGCGCAAACCACGCAGCCAGCATCGTTGTAACTGCCAGCGATGCCAGAGCCACAACTTCGAAATGCCCCGTGATCAGCCGCGCTGTGGCCATCCACGGCAGCCATGACGCTTTGCCGATCCGGAACGCCGTCAGCATCGACCCGCGCGGCTGCGTCATCATGAGCGCCTGCGGCAACACGGTGATCAAAACGAGGAGGAAAACCATCACCTCCCGTATTCCACGCCGAGCCATCAGCCGGACCAGCAGATCCCGTATTCCGGCCGAAAGCAACACATTGAACAGCACGAACCCAAACAGGAACAGCGGAGCCCACTTCGGCACCGTCGGGTTGCGCATCAGGCCGACGAACAGCCCCGCGGAAATGAGCAGCATCTCCACAGCGGTCGACATGCGCAGCAACAGCTCCATCCGAAACAACTGCGCGTGCGGGATTGGGTAAATCAGCAATCGCGACAGATCCAGAGACAACCCGGAACTCGCCATCAACACCGGCACAATCTGCCAGTACAGGATCATCAGCAGCAGGCCCGACGCAAGCTCCGGCGCCAGAGTAATTCGCAACGCCTGGGGATCCGCCGCCGCCACCGAAAGCGCCCACGCGAAGAATCCCCAGATGCCATACCAAAGCAGCATGAAGATTCCGGTGAAAATATTCGACACCCCACCGCGCCGGAACCCGAAATTCATCAGCGAACGCCACTGAACCCACAGAATTGCCCGCGTCTGGCCAGAGATCATGAAAGCCACTCCAGCGACTCAGCCCCATGCGCCGAGCCAATCACCCGTACGAAAATGTCCTCCAAAGTTTCCGACCCGGTCCGCAATTCCGCCATCGAGCTTTCCACCACAAGCCGACCGTGGTGAATTATCGCCACGCGGTCGCACAGTCGCTCCACCACCTCCAGCACGTGCGAGGTCAGGAAGATGGTGATACCCTGCCGAACCTGATCCAGCAGAATGTCTTTCATCAGCCGCGCACCCATCGCGTCGACACCCTCGAAAGGCTCGTCCATCAGAAACAGCTGGGGGCGGTGAATCAGCGCCGCAGCCATCGCCACACGCTTGCGCATGCCCTTCGAATACTCGCCGATCAGCTTGCGGCTGGCCGGGTCCAGTTCGAACAAGTCCATCAGTTCCCGAGCCCGTTCCCGGGCCGTCTGGCGCTCCAGCCGGTACATCCGTCCCGTGAATTCAATGAACTCGCTTCCTGTAAGGTGATCGAACAACAGCGACTCGTCCGGGACCAGCCCGATGCTGCGTTTGATCTCCTGATCCTGGGCAGGCAGTGAGTAGCCGAGAATCTCGATCTCTCCCGAAGTTGGCGGAATCAGTCCCATCAGCATCCGGATGGTGGTCGTTTTTCCTGCGCCGTTCGGACCCAGAAAGCCGTAAAAACACCCTCGCGGTACCGATAACGTGAGGCCATCCACCGCCGCCTTCCCCGCATAGTTCTTTCGAAGATCACGGACGGCAACGGCGGGACTCGTCGACTGCATGACCTTCATCGTACCCGTTGTAACGGTGGCGAAAGGAATGGTTACCCCGTGAGCGTTGTCCAACAGTGCGGAGAGACAAAACCATGGCAACTATTGAAAATCCTCTGGCATCCAGCAACAGCGGTTCGGTAAAGAAGACGATTTCCGACGCCGCCACCCACCTGAAGGACACTGCCGGCGAGTACGGCCGGTCCGCGGCCGAACAAATTGACAAGAACGTTCAGGGCGCGGCGGGAGCCCTGCAGGGCACGGCCGAGAAGCTGCGTTCCGCCGCACCCGACAGCGGAAAGCTGTCCGGCATAGCGGAAACGGCGGCCAGCAAACTCGACTCTACCGCCCATATGCTCGAAAACTTCGATACTCGCGAGCTCATGACCGCTGCCGAAGGCTGGACTCGGCGCAATCCGGGGATGGCAATCGGCGGTGCACTAGCCGTGGGCTTCTTTATCGGAATGAGTCTGCGCCGGGACCGTCATGACTAACGATCCGGGTCGGACAGCCTCGGGCGGCCTTGGCAACTACGCCGCATTGGGCGATTCCGGCCGCGACCGCAGCATGGGGGATGTGCTGAAGGATATCTTCGGCAACATCCAGGAAATGGTCCGCGCAGAAATTCGACTGGCCCGTGCCGAGATGCGCGAAGAGGCGGGTAAGACCGCGGCGTCGGCGAAAATGCTCGGCGCCGGAGCCGTATTGGCTCTGTTCGGGATGGGTTTCGTTCTGGTGGCGCTCACACAGGCCCTCGCCCTCGTGATGCCCACCTTTGCCGCCAGCCTGGTGATGGGCGGTTTGCTCGCCATAGTCGGTCTTGCACTGATTTCCTCGGGGAAGAACAACCTGAAGGCGCCTACGCCTCACAAAACGATCGAAAACGTAAAGGAGAACGTGGAATGGATGAAAAAACAGACGAAATAATTGGGCAAATCGAAGCCCGCAGGGACGAACTCGGCCGCAATCTCAGCGAACTGGAAGAAAAGGTTCGCCGCACAGCCGACTGGCACACATATTTCGACCGCAATCCCATGATGATTCTCGGGGCAGCGCTCGGCGGTGGAATCCTGGTGGGGGCAGTCGTCGGCGGGGTTCGCTCCTCGAAATCTCATACCCGGGGCATCAAGCCGTGGAAAGCGACCTCTTCTTCCCCGGGCAAATCAAGCAGTTCGGTGGGCAGCGGCAGTTCCAACGCGGCCCATGCGTCAGCCCGAACGAGCAGCCAGATGCACCAGGTCGGGGAGGCCCTCGAACACATCAAAGGCGCGATGATCGCCTTCGGCATTTCGAAGACGAAGGAATTATTGGCGCAGGCAGTGCCGGGACTCGAGAATCACCTCGGTGATTTCGGGAAAACGAACGGCAGCAGCTCCCACAAGCAACCGGAGCACGACCCGCAGCCGGCCAAACCCTACAGCACGGGTTCGGCAGCCACTAACACCGGCCGCCCTGCTGAGGCGGAGGAGTACGCCGGGGCAGGCAGCGGCCGCACCACGCAGGCGCCCTGAAGAGGGCCCGCTATTGCACGTTCTTTCGAAACACGAAAATGTGTTGCCGGGGAAGGTCTTCATGGACCTTCTCCAGCCTGAAACCCTCAGCCTCTACTTCCAGCTTCGCCTCTTCTACTGACATTTTGTGGTCCGGACGAATCGGAATGTGCGGATCTTCTTTGCGATACTCGAGCAATACCAGCCGCCCATTCGTCTTTAGCGCTGCCTTTAATTTGCGGAGCATCTGCTGGGGATGTGACAATTCGTGGTAAACGTCGACCATCAGAATCACATCCAAAGAATTTCTCGGCAGTTTAGGATCCGACTCGCTCCCGAGCACCGGTTCGACATTCGTCAGCTTTTCTTTCTTCAGGCGGTTTCGCAGGAGTGCCAGCATCTCCGGCTGAACATCCACCGCATAGACCTTGCCACCGTTCCCGACCCGTTTCGCCATCCGCAGCGTGAAATATCCCGATCCGGCCCCCAAATCGGCCACCGTCATACCGGACTGGAGCCCGATTTTGTCGAGCGCCGTCTCCGGCAGTTCCTCCATCTCGCGTTCGCTACGCTCCAGCCAGTCGGCACCGCTGACGCTCATCACGCCGCTAATTCGCCGGCCGGTAACCGGGTGTTCGGACTGGGCCGCGAGGACTGTGGCGAAAAGGATAGCCAGTCCGCAGGCCACGGTGACAGTCATTCTCGAATTTACGGTGTGGAAGCGCATAGAATACCTAGTATGCTATCTGAGCGAAGTTTCCGGGTGAGATCACTCGGCCTTGTGGTCACCCTGTTATGTGCCATTGTGTCCGCAAGTTGCGGGAAAAAAGCAGACACCTCTGTAATAGGGACGTTTCGCATGGGCGAACGTGTACAGATGGGAACCATGGTGTACACAGTTTTGGAAGTCCAGTGGCGACCCGGCCTGAACGACGCGGGCAGCGGTCGTCCGCCAAAGCACCGTTACGCCTTTGTCCGCCTGAGCGTGACAAACAGTGGCGGCTCCGTCGCGGGAATTCCCGGCTTCACCCTCATTGGAGTCAAAGACGAACGCTTCATGGAAACTACCGAGGGTCTGGAAGACGTCCCGAACCACCTTGGCGTTCTGCGAATGATCCAGCCCGCTCAGACCGAACAGGGGGTCGTCATCTTCGACGCACCGATCGCGGCCTATAAATTTATGATCAGCGATGGCGGGGAGCCGGGCTCGGAAAAGTTCTCGCGTGTCGAACTCCCGGTCAGTCTGGAATAGTATGACGAGGCGGAACCTGGTGCTCACTCTCGCAGCGGCCTCCGCCTCCGTCGCACAGAATCCACCGGCACAGAATCCCCCCTCAGGCTTAAAGCTGGAGCTGGTCGACATTACGGTCGGGGAATTCTCTACCTCCCTCAGGCTCCCAGACAACTTCGGGTTCCTGTCGGGAATGCCGGTGTACCTGTCCTTCCGAATCTCCGGCTACGATGCAGACCCGGAGCTAAGTTTAGTAAATCTGGAATACTCGGTCGAATTCCTGGACGCCGTCGGCAATCGCTTCGACAAACCCATAACGGGGCGGTATTCCCGCCGCGTCTCCACCCTCGAAACAGCGCCACTCCCGTTTGTACGCGTGCAATCGACGATTCCCGAGTATGTGCATCCGGGAGACGCAAAGTTTCGCGTCAGGGTCACCGACAAGCGGTCCAGACAAACCGCTGAGGCTGAGGGCGCCATCCCTATTCGCAGCGATCTGCCGAAGACATCCGGGAAGTTCGAGATCCTTGACCTGAAGCTCTACCGCTCGGAGGCCCAGGAGAACCCGGTTACCACCGACGCGGCCTTCGCACCCGGCGACGTCATCTGGCTTCGTTTTCTGCTCGCCGGCTTTGAGTGGAAGGAACACGAGTTCAATTTGCGATACGGCATTAACCTGCTGGGAAAGGACGGACGCACCGTGCTCAGCGTCCCGGAAGCCGCAGCCGAGCGCAATGCCAGCGAGTATCTTCGAGCCTACGTTCCCGCCGTGGCAAGCATACGCCTCGAACGCACAGCCCGGCCAGGCCCCTGCACCCTCATCATCCATGCAGTCGACGGCGTCGCCAAACAGGAATCGAAGATCAGCCTGCCGTTCCAAATCCTCGCATTGAAATAGGTCTGAGACTTTTGCCGCCTCAACGCCACTCCCCTGAGTGGCACTCTATCGCACACGCAGCGCGGCGGTCTTCGGGATAGACGCGCATCCCATTGATGTCGAAGTGGACATGTACAACTCCGGGTCGGCGCGCGACTTCATCACAGTCGGAATGCCCGACACCGCGGTCCGCGAGAGCCGTGAACGAATCAAGTCCGCGATGATGAACTCCGGGTTTGGCTACCCGAACAAGGCAGTCACCATCAACCTCGCACCCGCCAACGTGCGAAAGGAAGGCGCGGGCTTCGACCTTCCCATGGCGATAGGCATCCTGGGCGGATCCGGCATCGTCGGCAGTTCCGATTCCTTCCTGCTTTCGGGCGAGCTCTCCCTCGACGGCTCCCTCCGCCCCGTACGTGGCTGTCTTTCGATGGCCGTTTGCGCCCGCGAGCAGGGGCTCGCCAACATGATCGTGCCGCAAGACAATGCGGCCGAGTGCGCCGTCGTCGCAGGTGTGCGCGTTTTCGGAGCGGCGCATCTCCGCGACGTCGTCGGCATCATCTCCGATCCGTCTCGCTTCTCCCCCGCCCGCGCCGCGAGTTCCGCCGAAATTCCGTCAGGCTCCGACGTGCCCGATTTCGGCGAAGTCAAAGGACAGACCAGTGCCAAGCGAGCCCTTGAAGTCGCCGCAGCCGGATCTCATAATCTGCTCATGGTGGGCCCGCCCGGTTCGGGCAAGACTATGCTGGCGCGCCGCTTCGCGGGGATCCTTCCGCCGCTCACGTTCGAAGAGTCGCTCCAGACCAGCAAGGTCCACAGCGTCGCCGGACTGCTGCCCAACCACACCGGCCTGCTCCGCGAACGCCCCTTCCGAGCCCCTCACCACACCGTATCCGACGCCGGCCTCATCGGAGGAGGCAGCGGGATTCCCCGGCCTGGGGAGGTCAGCCTCGCTCACAATGGCGTGCTGTTTCTCGACGAGATGCCCGAGTTTCCGCGGAATGTTCTGGAACAGCTTCGCCAGCCGCTGGAGGAAGGCGAAGTGACCATCGCGCGCACCAACATGCGCCTGTCCTTCCCCGCCCGCTTCATGCTGGTTGCCGCTATGAACCCGTGTCCGTGCGGCTATTTCGGCGACACCACACGCGAATGCCGCTGCACAGGAGCCATCATCCAGCGCTACCTCGCCAAGATCAGCGGCCCGCTTCTCGATCGCATCGACCTCCATATCGAAGTTCCCGCGGTCCCCTACACTGATCTCCGCTCGAGCGCCGCCGGAGTCACCTCGGCTGAGATTCGTGAGAGGGTCAACCGAGCACGCGACGTTCAGGCGAAACGAGGCTTCTACAACGCC
>JAWXCM010000318.1:0-3686 GCA_034408745.1 Bryobacteraceae bacterium | reverse complement strand
GCCGCTGGCCGCGACCTACACCGACATCGTTAAAGGCTGCATGAGCGCGGGCGAAGCCGAACTCGACAATGCCGCGGTGATTCGGGAAATCCGTCGGCGTCGCTAAAGCATCGGCGGGAGGACTTCCCGCCGACTGCCTTGCTTTGAAAACTGGGAACCTCCCCGGGCGAGACAACGTCGTATCAACCATGACTATGGCGTGCGTGCGGCTTCAACAACCACCTTGAGCCATGCCGAGGGACAGGAAGCGGCTACGGGATAGTACTGTCGCGAATCCGGACAATAGTAGCGGTAGCTCTCCTCGCGCGGGACAGGTGCCGGGATCACATGCGCGGGGTAACCGTAGCGGAATCCCGGCGCCACGGGATGCACCGGTCTCGGAGCGGGCGGCGGCGAATAGAAGCCCGGCGCCGGTACGGTGTAATAACTCGGCGGCAAGATAGGCAGACCCAGCGGACTCCAGTTCTGGTTGTTGGGCGCCGGGAACTGGGTGCTGCCCCTGGGCTGCGCGGCAGGCGAACTGCCCGTTGCCGTTGCGGCCTGACCTGCATGAACGTTGCTTGTGAAAATGCACAAAACGGTCGCGAGCAGCAGTCTGAAGACCTTGTTCATGCAACACCTCCGCCGCGGATCGCCAAGGAGCATTGTGTGTCGCTCGATCGCGACGCGCAACTTTGCGCGGGCTATTCGACCTTGATGCCCGCCGCCTTGACGACCGCTCCGAGCTTATCCATCTCATCCCGCACGAACCGGTTGAACTGCTCGGACGTGGATGGCTTGGGAACAGCGCCCCGGCTGGTGATGCGTTCCCGGGTATTGGGTTGTTCCAGCACGCTGATCATGTCCCCGGATAGTCGTGCGACTACCGCGCGTGGCGTCTTTGCCGGTGCAAACAACCCATACCAGGTGTCAAATTCAAATCCCGGCAATGCGGCCTCTGCGACAGTGGGCACGTCGGGTAACACCGGGGAACGGCTCGCCGTACTGATTGCAAGTGCCACCAGCCGCCGGTCCCTGATCAGCGGCAGCCCAATCCCGATGGGCGAAAACACATAATTGATACGCCCGGTGATTGCGTCGGTCAGGGCATCGGGTCCACCTTTATACGGAACATGCGACACCTGGATATCAGCGGCCAGCCTGAACTGCTCGCCGTTGAGATGCATGCCGCTGCCGACTCCGGCAGAACCATAGGTGACCTGACCAGGCTTTTGCTTCGCCAAGGCAATCAATTCCCTGACCGACTTCACGCCCAGCGAAGGCGGCACGACCAGAACATTGGGCACACCAGCGATCTGCGATATGCCGGTGAAATCGCGCAAAGTGTCATACGGCAGCTTGCTGTAAATCGCGGGCGTCACCGCGTAGGCCATTGAGTGCAGCAGCAGCGTGTAGCCGTCGGCCGCAGCACGGGCAACGATGGCGCTCGCCAGCGTGCCGCCCGCCCCGGGACGATTGTCGACGACCATCGGCTGGTGCAGGGTATCGGACATTTTCTGCGCCACCAGTCGCGCGAAAAAATCCGTCTCGCTGCCAGCGGGAAACGCCACAATCATGCGCACCGGCCTGTTGGGAAAATACTGCGGAGTCTGCGCAACACCCTGCGCGCACGCCATGCCCAATACGACGGCGCTCACCATCTTCGCGTATTTCATGCTCACCCTCCTCATTTTTATGGCGCTTCCAGACGGCAGTAGTATTTTTATAGCGCCTGCCTTTATAGCACCTGCCACTGATTGCAATCATTCGTATGAGTAATGTATATTGAATACACATATGAATCAATCCACACCATCCACAACCGTCCGCACGGGTCTGTCCGCTCCGGCTGACATTGCCCGCTCAGGACTTGCGCTGCCTGCGGCCCTCCTCGCCACCGAACCGCTTTACAAGCAGGTGAAAGGCGAAATCATCCGCGGTCTGTCTGACGGTGAGTGGAAGCCCGGCGACATGCTGCCCAGCGAACCCAAGCTCGCCGCCCGCTTCGGCGTAGGCATCTCGACCATACGTGCAGCCATTGGCCATCTGGTCGCAACCAAAGTGCTCGCCCGCAAACAAGGCAAAGGCACGTTCGTCTCCCTCCACGGCGAGCGCCGCAGCATCTATCAGTTCTTCCACGTCGTCCGCGACGACGGGATAAAAGAACTGCCGCTGAGCGAACTGATATCGCTCAAACGGACCAAGGCTGACGACAGGGTCGCCGATCTGCTGCAATTGCCGCGTAAAGCACGGGGCTCTGACGTCTACAGAGTACGCAACGTCCTGAAAGTGTCCGGAATTCCTGTTGTGCTGTCGGACATCACCATCCCTTGCACACTGCTGCCCGGACTCAACGAAACCATCATCCGCAGCGGCGGCGATACGCTGTATGCCGTCTATCAGAAGCACTTCGGGATCAATATTGTCAGAACCATGGAACAGCTTCGCGCCGCGAAATCCGATGCTGCTGCCGCCAGATTACTGGGCGTGCCAGCCGGCGAACCATTGCTGCAGATCCAACGTATCGCCTATACGTTCAATAACGCTCCGGTCGAGGTGCGACTCAGCCGGGTTGATACCAGAAACCACTTTTACCTGTTTGACCGGGATGGCTCGGGCAGTTGAGCATCACCGCAACATCAATCAACGAGCAATGACCAGGAGGGCAGCATGACAATCACATCGATCCGTCGCCTGTCGCCCGCATGCGGCGCCGAGGTTTCGGGTCTGGACATTACGCAGCCTCTGGGCGCCGACCGGATACAGGAGCTGCACCAGGCACTGGGAGAAAACGGCATCCTGCTGTTCCGCGGCGCCGCTTTCTCGCCGGAGCAGCACATCACGTTCAGCCGCCAGTTCGGACCGCTCGAAGCGCATGTTGTCGGTGACTTCAACCTGCCCGGACACCCGGAAATTTTTGTCGTATCCAATGTGAAAGAAGGAGGCAGGATCAGGGGCGCTGTGTATGCCGGTCAGTACTGGCATTCCGATCTCTCTTACATGCACAAACCCTCGATGGGTTCGTTGCTGCTGTGCCACGAGATGCCGAAGATCGGCGGCGATACGATGTGGGCCAACATGTACCAGGCCTATGACACCCTGTCTGATGTCATGAAAAATTTTATTGGCGGACTGAAAGCTGTGCACGATTACAGCAATGCCTACGACACCTATTTTGCCCATCTCAAGGAACGCCCGCCGCTGACTCCCGAACAACGGGCAAAAACACCGCCCGTCGAGCAACCCATGGTGCGCACGCACCCCGTTACCGGTAAAAAAACACTATATGTGAATCCGGGCTTCACCACCGGCATTGTCGGCATGCCGCGGGAGGAAAGTCAGCCGATTCTCGATTTTCTGTTTCGCCACTCGACACGGCCCGAATTTCTCTACCGCCATCAATGGCGCCCGCACGATCTCATTTTCTGGGATAACCGCTGCACCATGCACTACGCCCTCGCCGATTATGATTTCTCTGTGCGACGTCACATGCACCGGACGACCATCGCGGGCGATATTCCATACTGAATTAACGGGACCGCAAATAAAAACGGGGCGGACTTTAATCCGCGCCGTTTGCTCACTTCGCCTGAAATTACGTGGACTTGATCGCATAACCGTAGGCCATGTTGGTGCGGTTCCCACCTTCAAGGTCATAAGCCTGCTTGGCCAGCGCAAACCGGTCATTGACCAGTGACGCGCGGTGC
>JAWXCM010000317.1:0-4951 GCA_034408745.1 Bryobacteraceae bacterium | reverse complement strand
GTACTCCGCCCCGGCATGCATGTCGGAAGAGGCATCCACGCCCTCCGCCGCATGACTCGCCGCCGCCGCCACATCCGACGGTCCACCAGCCGTGCCTTCCAGCACCGCCTCCACCGCCGCCGCCCGGTACGCAAAGGGACCCACACCGGTGACCCCGACGCGAACCATCGTCAACCGTCCGCCCTCGTCGCGCCGCAGTCGCACCGCAACCCCGGCCAGCGCGAAGCCCGAAGCCGCCTGCGCCATCTTGAAGTACGCCGTGCCCGTCCGCGGACCATCGGCCGGGACTGTAATCTCACGGATGATCTCGTCCGGTTCCAGAGCCGTCGTGAAGGAATCCAAAACGAACTCGGAGAACGGAACCGCCCGCTCCCCGCGAACGCTGGCCATCGTGACCAGCGCGTCCAGCGCCATCAGCGCCGCGGGATAATCCGCAGCCGGATCGTTGTGGGCCACACTGCCACCAATCGTTCCCGAGTTCCGGATCTGCACGTCGCCAATCTTCGCCGCAGTCTTCGACAACACCGAGCACGCCCGCCGCAGCACCGTCGACGTCTCGATGTCATGGTGCGTCGACATCGCCCCGATCCGGATCACGTCCTCATCCTCACGGATGTAGCGCAACTCCGCGATCTTCGCCAGATCCACCAGATGTTCCGGAGCCGCCAGCCGAAGCTTCATCATCGGCACCAGGCTCATACCGCCGGCCAGCGGCTTCGCGCCCTCGGCCAGCAGGCCCAAAGCCTCGCTCAAAGACGCAGCGCGGGTGTATTCAAAAGGATGGGTGATCATGCTTGTGCCTCCTGGATCATCTTCCAAATCCGCTGCGGGGTCATCGGCATGTCGACATGCCTGATCCCCAGCGGCCGCAGCGCGTCCGTTACCGAATTGACCAGTGCCGGCGAGCATCCAATCGTGCCCGCTTCGCCAACGCCCTTCACGCCCAGCGGATTCACCGGCGAAGGCGTAGTCGTATGACTACACTCCATCCACGGCACCATCCTGGCTCGTGGAATGGCATAGTCCATCAGTTCGCCGCTCAGCAGCTGACCGTCGTCGTCGTACACGGCATGCTCATAGATCGCCTGGCCCAGCGCCTGCACGATCCCGCCATGCACCTGACCCGCCACCAGCAGCGGGTTGATGATGTTGCCGCAGTCGTCCACCGCCACATAGCGGAGGATCTTGATCGTTCCGGTTTCCCGGTCGACTTCCGTCACCGCAATGTGCGCCCCAAACGGATACGCAAAGTTAGTCGGCTCCCAGAACCGAGTCGCCACAAGCCCCGGATCGACGCCCTGCGGCAGCCGCTTGGCCCCGTAAGCCGCGCCCGCAATTTCGACCACGCTCACCGTTCGACCGGTCTTGTTACAGACCCAGTTCGAACCAACCAGATCGACGTCGTCTGAGTCCAGCAGCATCTCAGCGAAGCGCTTCATCTTCGCCCGAACTTCCTGCAGCGCGTACCACAGTGCCGCGCCGCCCACCGCCGTCGCGCGAGAACCAAACGTACCGATGCCGTACTGGACCACCGAGGTGTCCCCATGCAGCACAGCCACATCATCCACGCCCACGCCGAGCGCGTCGGCCGTAATCTGCGCGAACGTCGTCTCCTCGCCCTGACCATGCGGCGAGCTGCCCGTCAGCACCGTCACCACGCCCGAAGGCTCCACCTTCACCGTGGCGCTTTCCCAGCCACCAGCGGGCATTGCCGGCGATGGCCCCATCGCGCAAATCTCGCCATACGTCGAGATGCCGATGCCAAACAGTCGGCCAGCCGCACGGGCCGCCGTCTGTTCCTTCTTCAGGTCCTCATAGGCGACCGTCGCCAGAGCCTGACGAAGCGGCCACTCGTAATTGCCGCTGTCATAGACCAGCCCGGTAGCGGTCTGGAACGGGAAGTCCTCCGGCCTCGGGAAGTTCTTCACCCGAAGCTCCGCCGGATCCAGCCCGAGCTCCGCCGACACCATGTCGACCATTCGCTCGATCACGTGCGTAGCTTCCGGCCGGCCTGCCCCGCGATACGCGTCAGTAGGCACGCAATTCGTGAACACGCCGGTGATATCGGCCCGAACCGTGTGGAAGTTATAAAGCCCGGGAACCATCAGCAGCGACAGTTGCGGAATCAGCGCCGTCAGCAACTGGTGATACGCGCCGAGGTCCGACAGGATATGGATCTTCAGACCCGTAATCGTGCCGTCCTTCTTTGCCGCGAGCTCCAGATGATCCACATGTCCGCGCCCATGGATCGTCACCGCGCAGTTTTCTCGACGCGATTCAATCCACTTCACCGGCTTGCGGAGCTGCTTCGACACAAACCCCAGCAGCGCTTCTTCGCCGTACACATTCAGCTTGCTGCCGAACCCGCCGCCCACTTCGGGCGCCACAATCCGCAGCTTGTGCTCCGGCATCCCGAGCATCCCGGCCAGCAGCGTCCTGGCCAGATGCGGAATCTGCGTCGACGTGTAAATCGTCAGCGCCGCATCGCCATGCTTCCAGTCGGCCACCACCCCGCGAGTCTCCATCGCGGTCGGAATCAGCCGTTGACTGACGATGCGCTGCTTCACCACCACATCGGCCTCGGCGAACACCTTGTCCACTTCGCCGTTCTCCTGGTGATAAGTGAACGCGACATTGTTCTCGTACTCCGGATGCACCAGCGGAGCACCGGGCGCCACAGCTTTCTCGGGATCGGCGACAGCCTGGGTCGGGTCGTAATCCACCTCCACCAGATCCGCCCCATCTCGCGCCAGATACTTATCGGTCGCCACCACGATGGCCACGGCATGACCCACGTAATACACGCGGTCAGTCGCCAGCACCTTGTGCGCCGGGACCTTCATTCCGGGGAGCGAGACACCAGTCGGAACCGGGCCAATCGACGCCGTGTCCGCGCCGGTGAACACGGCCACCACGCCTTCGGCCGCTTTCGCCGCCGTGATATCAATGCCCTTGATCTTCGCCGCCGCATGCGGACTGCGAACGATGCAGGCATGGTACATGCCCGGCATCTGCATGTCGTCGACATACGTCGCGTTACCGGTCAGCAGCCGTGGATCTTCTCGCCGCCGGATCGCCTTGCCGACCATCTTTTCGGTGTGAACTGGAGCGCTGGTTGCCATGACTTACCTCGCTCCCGCTGCGGCAGCAGCCTTCACGGCGTTGACGATGTGCTGATACCCGGTGCACCGGCAGAGGTTGCCGTCGATCGCTTCCCGGATCTCGTGGTCAGTGGGATCGGGGATGTCCTTCAGCAACTGCCGGCAGGACATCACCATGCCTGGCGTACAGAAGCCGCACTGCAGTCCGTGTTCATTCCAGAACGCCTCCTGCATGGGATGCATCTTGCCGTCGACCGCCAGCCCCTCAATCGTGAGGATGTCGGAGCCGTCCGCCTGTACGGCGAACATGGCACAGCTCTTAACGGTTCGGCCATCGAGCTCGACCGTGCACGCGCCGCAAAGCGACGTTTCACACCCAATATGGGTGCCCGTGAGCCCCAGTTGATCGCGGAGAAGATGGACGAGCAGCAGCCTCGGTTCTACATCGGCCGAGTGGCGCTGTCCATTGACGGTGACAGTAATGGTTCGCTTCATGGGAGTCTTGGCCTGGACACACTATCATTCTCTGGGCATCCGCGTCAATTGAGAGTTCTGGTGATAATAATATCTATTGACAGAGTTCCAGTGAGCGATTACACTCGGCCTTGGATCATTCGCTTGAAGATGTCGCCGCGCGGGCGATCCAGAACGCGAAACAGCAGGGGCGGCCCGAAGTCCTGGGCGACGATTTGCTCCTGGGTTGTCTCGTTGAGGTGGCCCGATTTGGCGTCGCGCACATCGGTTCCTGGCATATCGACCTGGCGCCGTTTGGCATCGATTGGATGCATCCCGGAGCGGCGGCGCAGACCGGCAGCGTCGCCTATTCCGATGAAGTCGTCGCCCTGCTCGACAGGGCGGCTTTGGTGGCCAAACTCGACCATGCGCAGCAACCTCGAGTCGTCCACCTGCTCGCCTGTTTCGCCGAGAAACGGGACGGAATCATGGGGGCGCTCCGGCGCCAGTTCGGCTTCGACAGCCTGGCCTGGAGAGCGGCGCTCGCCAGCCTCGATCATGCGCCGGCGCCAGTGGCAGCGCCGCGGCCGGCAGCGCCCGCCTCTGCAGGGCGGCCGTATTTCAGCCCTGAGGAAGCAGCCGAGTACCTGGGTGTCCACATCCAGACCATTCGGGGCTATATCCGGAACGGTAAATTGCGTGCGTTACGTATCGCGGGAGAACGGGCCATCCGAATTCGCCGCGATGATCTGGACTTGTTACTCGAACCCTTTCCTGAGGAGTAGATCTATGTCAATGTTTGTCGTTCAAAGAGACTTACCCGTAATTACCCCGGAAATGTTAACCAGCGCCGGACTCCGCGCCAGGACATGCTGTGCCGAACTGACGGCCGAAGGCAAGGAAGTGAAATGGATTCGCAGCTTCTTCCTGCCCGAGACGGCGCAAACACACTGCTATTTTGAGGCTGCCGACGCCAGTCTGGTCGAGCAGGCCAACCAACGGGCGAACATTCCATTCACGAAGATTTCGCAGGTGGTGGAAATGACGCCGGAAGGGATCTGATCATGCTCCGCATACTGCTCATGACTGCCCTGCTGGCCGCCACAGCATTCGCCGAAGGCAAAGCGAAGATCCTTGTCCATGTCACCCACGGGCCGGATGCGCCGACCCGTGCCGCGCTGGCTTTCCTGGTAGCACGCACCGCAGCAGAAGAAGGCCACACCGTGACGCTGTTCCTTGCCGGCGACGGAGTGAACCTCCTGCGCGAAGACAGTCTCGATTCGGTCACCGGAGTCGGAACCGGCAAACTGCGCGAGCATTACGACGCGATGGTCAAGGCAGGCGTCCGCTTCTACCGAAGGTACTGGTCTCCGACATAGGGTCTTCTATACTAATGG
>JAWXCM010000316.1:0-3884 GCA_034408745.1 Bryobacteraceae bacterium | reverse complement strand
GTATCCGACGGCCGGTGGCGTGGTGAATTTTCCGATGGTGCACACGGGCGAACTGGCCGAGCTAGTGTCGTGGGCACGGGCGTCGACCGAGCCCGATGCGGTGTTCCAGTTTGCCGACGTACGGCGAGGCCTGGAGCCGGGGATCTTTCGTGTACGGGCGGAACGGGCAATTTACGCCGACTGGAAGGCTGGAGGCCAGGTCAACTTTCTACCTTCGTACGCCCGTATGTGGGCGGAGCGTTGGAGGGTGATTGAGCGGCCGAAGCCGCTGGGCGTCTACCGGGAGCTCGGCGTACAGTACGTGGTGTTTACGGCGGCCAGGGCTCCTAAGGGTGTGACGCCGGTTTGGTCTAACCGGCAGTGGGCCGTTTTCCGCCTGTAGGCGGCGCGTTGCCGGAGTGGGTGAACTGGTCCGTCTCGGCGCGTGTCGGAATGGATGACTGTGCGCCGGCCCGGGTGACCGAGATCGCGGCGGCTGCGTTGGCGAAGCGCAGAGCGGCTTCGAGGGGCTGTTCTTCCGTCAGTGCGACGGCGAGGGCGGCGTTGAAGGTATCTCCAGCGGCCGTGGTGTCGACTGGCTGAACAGGAAAGCCAGGCGAGTACAAGTCGCGCTCGGCGTCCTGATAGTGGCATCCCGCCGCGCCCAGCTTCATAATCACAGCTTTGGCTCCGAGTGCCCGGAGAGCTTTCGCAATGCTCGGCGCGTCTTCCGGAGCGATGTCCTGGGTGGCGCGTCCGAGGAGAAGACAGGCCTCGCTCTCATTGGGCGTCAGCAGGTCGACTTTCTCGAGAATGTCGCGGCTGAGGGGCTGGGCCGGGGCTGGGTCGAGGATGGTCAGTGCGCCTTCGCTCCGGGCGACCGTGAGCGCGGCCTCAACCGTGGACAGAGGGGTCTCGAGCTGGAAGAGAGCGCAGCGGGCACCGCGGAAGGTGGCTCGGTTGCCTTCGATATCCGCCGGGGTGATGGCGAAGTTGGCGCCGGAGGCTACGACGATGTTGTTCTGGCCGCTGCTCTCCACTTCTATCAGCGCGACGCCGGTGGGCTGGTTGTGTGTGCCGAGCACGGCGCTGACGTCGACGTTGGCGGCCGCAAGACTTGCTCGAAGCTGGTCGGCGAAGATGTCATAACCCACGCGTCCTACCATTCGCACGATGCTGGTGGAGGCGAGTTTCCCGGCAGCGCAGGCCTGATTGGCGCCTTTGCCGCCTGGGATCATGCGGAATTCGCGGCCAAGGACGGTTTCGCCGGGTGCGGGCAGGTGGTCTGTCTGGACCACGAAATCCATGTTGAGACTACCGGTAACAACGATGGCGGGCTTCACGGGCTGAGCCTCCTAACGGGCCAGGTCGACGCCGAGCTTCTTCAGCTCCTCCGCATAGTAGCGGCGGTGGAGCAGATCCCATTCCTCGGTGCCTTCGGGAATTTCGCGTTTCTGCGTGCGGATCTTGGTGCGGGCGGCTTTGTCGACCCGGTCTTCCACACTCAGGATGTCCGTGATTGTCGCGACAACCTGCAGGCGAATATCGTTGTCCTGCTTGCGCACGCGGACCGCACGGTTTTTGCGGAAGGCGGCGACAATTTTATGGGAAACGTCGTTAATCTTGTCACGCGACAACTTCATGGAGTCGCCGGTATCGCGGCCCGAAGCGCGCACGATTTTCCGTTGCTGCAGGAGGGTGTTCTTGGTGCGGCGGAACATTTCCTGATAGCTGACGCCTTCGCGGCGCATGTACTCGCTGTACTGTTCGAGGATGTCGCGCACCTCGTCATTGAGTGCATCTTCGGCTGAAAGTTCCGCCACGAAGACCTCATTGACCAGGTCGAAGACTACCTGAGGGCTCTGCGTTTCCACCGACTGCGGCGTCAGGCGCTGCACGAGCTGGCGGGATATGTATTCGACAAATTCGCGGGCTAGCAGCATTTACTGGATTCTCGCTCAGTGTATCAGACCGATATCCGGTTGCTGGGTTGCCCGCGAATTTATGTGAGGCTAGATCCCGTCGGACCCCTGTAGTTTCACCATCTTGTTGTAGAGGCCGAGGATGAGGAGTGTCGGCGCCCAGTGGCCAACGAAGTTCGCTGTCTTCTCTTTGCCCGAAAGTTCGAGCGCCAGCGAAAGACCGATGGAGCCAACCGCGGCCCAGAGGAAAGCGTCGGACGGGATCCGCGCCGTCTGTTGTTCAATAGCACGCGCGACAGGGCCTTCGCGGTGTTCCGGGCGAGGCATGGACATGGGCTCGCGCTGCATCGCGTGGCGGGCCTTATCCATGACACCGGAGGCCGACTCCTTTGCCCGGTCGAGGACGCCGGTGGCCGAATCTTTGATCGAGTCCATCACGCTGCTCGCACTGCTGCGTTGCGGGTCGTTCTGCTGTGCATAGCCGGTGGTTCCGCCGAATGTTGTGTTTTGTTCCATGAAGTCCGCTCTCTCTTCCTTTTTCCAGTTTCGTTTGGGGCGCCCTGACAGCGGCACACCCAACTCGTGAATAGGACTCGGCCTGGGTGCTTAGTGTTTCCGCCGCGAGGTTACTCGCCGTAAAGACGCGGACCGATCAAGGGCACAGCTAACGGGCGAGTTAAATCGCGATTCAGGGGATCCGGCTTGCCGTGCGCGAAACGGGACTGGAGAGGAATATGTCCTTTTCCTGGAACCACCGTCGCTGGATGTGTGGCTTTTGGAGAAGACGCAGGGGACTCGGAAGCTGATTGTGCCCGCGGCGCTGAAGTGGGAGGTTCGGGACAAGCTGGATCAGACGGGTATTACGAAGCGAAAGTTGTTTCTCGGCCTGGACGGACTAGCCTCATGGCTAACCAGGTAGTATACCCAGGGAGGATGTGAATTAGGCGATTAGTTCCAGGTACTAGTCGGCCTCTTATTCTAGTACCAAAGTGTGCTATCTCGCTATAACATAGTTAAGTAGACTACATGTCTACCGCTGGTTCAGTGTTAGCTTTAGGTAGCAGCTCTAAGGGACCTGCTTACCTTTTGGCACAGGCACGTAGAAAGCACAAATTTCACCCTGGTCTCCAACTCGGCGCAGCGGCGCTGCTCTCTGGAATGTTGTGTTTTTCCGTGGCGTGGCTGCGACCCTCCGGGCCGGTGGTGCTGGTTCGGGATGAGGGCGATGCGGCGCAAATTTCGCCGACCCAGTGGGAGGGCACGACCGGGCATCGTTATGTATATCCCATGTCGGTGGTACCTGGCGGTGTCTATTCGGCCGCTGAGGTGGAGCGAGCCAGGCGGATTGACCCTGTCGTTGCGATTCACTACGCCGGACTAAACGTGGTGCAACTGCGTCGGGAGCTGCTGGAGGAGCCGGTGCTGCGCTACGTGTCGTTCCGGCGCGGCAATCAGGTTTACTGGACGCGGCGGCCGATGCGGATCCCAGCTGGTGAGGCGGTGCTGGCGGACGGGGACCGCATGGTCCGGGCAAGATGTGGCAACCGGCTTTCAGAATCACCGGAAGAGCCAGTTCTGCCGGTCACCGAAAAGGAGCCAACCGTCGTCGATCTCGAGATACCGATGCCTCCGGAATCGGCGCCTCTGCCCCTGGTTGCGCGCCTGTGGCCCGGCGATGCGGGTGTCGGCGGTGTAAGTCCCGGCACCGCGGTGGAGCTGGTGAGTGGAGACGGCGTGTCTGCCGTTGGTACTTCAGGCAACTCCGCCGCCAGGTCCGATGCTACGGTTGCCGGGTTCCGGGGATTTAATGCGCTTGCAGGCGGGATGGGCTCGGGCATGCCGCCGCCGTCGCAGAACCCGGCCGTTTCTGGGCCACAGGGTGTGGGGGTTCTGGAACCTGGCCGTTTCCTGCCATTGCCTGACCAGTTGCGTCCGGAACTTCCGCTGGTCCAGCCGGTGGGAGGCAGTAGCTTCGAATCTCAG
>JAWXCM010000315.1:0-4281 GCA_034408745.1 Bryobacteraceae bacterium | reverse complement strand
TTCGCCGATCCGATGCGTGTACTGGCGAGCCCGCTGTTCGGCACGTCCCCATCCATGATGAACCAGATGCTGGGCGCCGGGCGCCCGAGCAGTGGGCTGTCTCCGGCCTTCCAGAGCGGCGGCGCGCGCGTGTTTCAGGCAGGCTTCACGCTGCGGTTCTGAGCCGGGCGACTGCTACAATCACAGTTCCCGCAATGAACGATCTCAAGCAACTCATCCGGGAGGTCCCTGACTTCCCGAAGCCCGGAATCCGGTTCTATGACATCACGACGCTGATAAAGAATGCCGCTGGCCTGCGCAAGGTCATCGACGAGTTCGCCGCGCATTACGCCGACAAGAAGGTCGACGTAGTGGTTGGCATCGAGGCCAGGGGATACTTCTTCGCCCCGGCGATTGCGCTGGCTCTCGGCACGGGTTTCGTACCGGTGCGGAAGCCGAAGAAGCTGCCATGTGAAGTCGAGTTCTGGGAGTACGACCTGGAATACGGGACGGACCGCCTGGAGATCCACAAGGATGCCATTGAGCGTGGGCAGCGCGTGCTGATCGTGGATGATGTGCTTGCGACCGGTGGCACCGCAGCCGCGGTGGCGCGACTGGTGGAAAAGCTCGGCGGCAATATTTGTGGATATGGGTTCGTAATTGAACTGGATTTCCTGAATGGCCGCGAGAAGCTGAAGAATTACGACATCACTTCGCTGATTCATTACTAAAATGCCGCGGTCGGCAAGCGTTTGCGCATTCGCGAAAGTCAATCTCAGCCTGGAAGTGCTGAACAGGCGGCCCGACGGGTTTCACAACCTGCGGACAGTCTTTCAGACTATTTCCCTCCACGACACCATCGATATCGAAGTCCATGAGGCGGATCGGCCGCGCGTCGAACTGATATCCGATGTGGAGATTCCCGGCGAAAACTTGATTGTTCGGGCGGCGCTGGCATTACTGGAAGTAACCGGTGCGGTCGCGGAGGTCCGGTTTCGACTGCAGAAGCGGATCCCGATGGGCGGCGGCCTGGGTGGCGGGTCGACGGACGCAGCCGCGGTACTGCTGGCGCTGCCTGCCTTGCTGGAGCGCACGGTGGATTCGGGCGCGCTGGTGGAGTTGGGCTCGGGACTGGGCAGCGATGTTCCGTTCTTCCTGATGGGCGGCACGGCGGCCGGGCTGAATCGTGGCACCGAGCTGTATCCTTTGCCGGATGGAGCAGGTGACGGTCGCTTTGGCGTACTGCTCACGCCGCCCATTCACGTGTCCACGCCCGAGGCTTACCGGCTGCTGGGCCGGACAGCGGAGGTGCCGGCGCAGGCCAGTGGGTTCAGTGCGGGAGAGCGGCTGGCGATGGCGGTGGCGTTCGGCGCAGACTGGTCCAGTGCCTGCGTGAATGACTTCGAAGCCGCGGTTTTTGGCCAGCACCCGGAACTGGCGGAGTTGCGGGCGCGGCTGGAGGACCTGGGCGCCAGTCCAGCCCGAATGTCGGGAAGCGGCGCGGCGTTGTTCGGGGTGTTCGACAACGAGGCGGGGCGCATTCGTGCGTTAACGGCACTGGAAGGCGTGACGCCCGCGCATTCCTTTGAGTTTGTATCACGCAGCGCGTACAGGGACGTCTGGCGCGAGTGTCTGCGCCTCGAGCCCTGATCCTTCCCACCTTGCGATCAGCGGAGGGCCGGCGCAATGGCCAAGCACATTGACTCCGGTCCGCACCGGATCGATCAGCGCATCCAGCCCCAGAAGCACCGTCAGGCCCTCCATCGGCAATCCAAACGCTCCGAACAGGCCAGCCAGTACGATGAAGTTTGCCCGCGGGATACCGACTACGCCTTTACTGGTCAGCTTCAACGTGCCGAGAATGAGCAACTGCTGCGTCAGCGACAGAGAGATACCAGCGGCCTGGGCGGTGAAGAGGGCTCCCATTGCCAGGTGGATACAACTGCCGGTCGCGTTGAAAGACAGGCTCAGTGGCGTGACGATGCCGACGACTTTTTCGGGCACTCCCAGGCGTCGCAACGCTGCCAGGATCTGCGGAATGGCAGCGGCGCTGGATGTGGTGGCAAAGCCGGTGAGGAAGGGCTCCTGCGTCTCGCGGGCGAACTTGCGGAGTGACAGACCGGCGAGCCAGACGGAGCCCAGCAGCGCGACTGCGAAGAATACGATCTGAGCGGCCCACGCAGTGGCTACGAATCGAGCCAAACCGCCGAGGGCTCCCTGCCCTCCGTTCTGCGCCACGGTGGTCGCCATAGCTGCGAACACAGCGGCGGGCGCGAGGTACATGACGTAGCTGGTGTAGTGGAATGCGACATCGGCGATGGCACCCGCGAATCGAACGACGGGCTGGGATTTGAGGCCGATTGCGGCGCAGGCGAGGCCGAAGAGTATCGAGAACAGCGTGATTTGCAGAACGTCGCCGCGGGCCATAGCGTCGATGATGCTTGCCGGGAACATGCTTACGAGTACGTCCGTGAATGTGGGGGTCGGGCCGCTGGCGCCTGGTGCGGCCACCGCGCCGAGCGAGATGCCGGCGCCGGGCTTCACGATCAGGCACGCGAACCAGCCGGTGAGCAGCGCGAGGCCGGAGACGATTTCGAAGTACACGACGGCTCGCCAGCCGATGCGTCCGAGTTCGCGGCCGGTGCCTGCTTCGGCGAGTCCACGCACCAGTACGCCGAAGAGTACGGGCGCGATGATGGACCGGATGAGTCGCAGGAAGATGCTGGTGACGATGGCAAGAGGCGGAGTCTGCGCGGGTGCGAGGTAGCCGAATAGAGAGCCTGCAACCATGCCGATCAGTATCCAGGAAGCGATGGAAATGCGGCGCATTCGTTGCTGCTATGTTAAGCTGAGTTCTGTCACGCCTCGCGGTATTGAGGGCGCGTAGCTCAGCTGGTTAGAGCGCCTGCTTCACACGCAGGAGGTCCGGGGTTCGAGTCCCTGCGCGCCCACCATTAAGTATCGATATTACAAAGACATAAAAGATCGTCGGTGCTGCTCAGTTCTCAGGAGCCGTATCAAAACGACGAAAACCAATGTAGGCGAACTTGGCGTTCGGCGTTCGGACACAGTCTCTTTGCAAGTGATTTAGGACTGCCGTGGTCTTCCCGGCGCGGCGGTGGAGGACGAGGACTATCCAGCCCTTTATGCTGCTATGGAGATGTTCGGTGGAACTCACGCCTCACAACATCAGGAGAACACTGGAAACGCAAACGCGCCGAGAGCAAGTCTTTCGGCAAGTTAGCGGACCCGCAGAAGTGGGCTGCGAAGTCCATGAGTGTGTGGGTTAGTACTTGAAGTATGTGCTTTAATAATTAGACTGTCAACTTTACGAAGACTATAATTGACCCGAAGAACCCGAAGACTATCAATAAGGAAAATATCGCGACGATGGCGGTATTGGAACAGAAACTACTACTGACTCACTTCTCCCCAAAGCGTACCGCCTGCGTTGAGTTAGATTACGCAAACGAAATCGAGAACGACCGGGTTTACCTGAGCGGCACAGGACGCTTAGACCTCACGGACGAAATCAATGACCTGTCATTCAAAGATCTTGCATATCTTGCATATGGGTACGGCCTGGAGAAGCCTCCGGCAATCGACTTTAAACAATTCGTTCTCGACCGAGTACAAAGTGATTAAACCGCTGGCAACGTACTGCCGAGACAATGAGAGAAATACAATTTATGGTGTGGAATAAAGTTAAGAATGAGATGCTTGACCCTGTCGGCGAAATGGACTTAAACCAAGAAGGAGTCATGCAATACACCGCCTCAAAGACAAAAACGAGAAAGAGATTTACGAAGGGTATATAATCCATTATGCTTATCAGCCGGGCACTTCTTGGGACGCAGATACCACAGGCATTATTGAGTGGGATGGTACAGGTTGGTATTTCAATGGCAGGAAGGGAAACATCATCGGCAATATCCACCAAAACCCGGAACTGCTTGCCACCTTAGAGGAAGGGCAGAAATGTGTGTGTGACCACGAACCAGACCCTTGTGATTGCGGTGCAGCTTAACGGCAAGGCTCCCTCATACGGTAGGTTGGCTCCCCTTCCCTGACTTCGGTCGGGGGCTGGGGGGCGGATAGGTCATGAAGCCTAACTCTTCAGACGGTTTACACTTCGCCTGTCCACCTCAGTCGGGGAAAAGATTTATTGCTGTGTAACGGTTACATCTTGAGAACAATCGAGAATGGATTAACAAAATTCGCAAGAGCGCATCCGGTCCCGCGATTCCGCGCGCACGCGTCAACGCGCCGCACTCACGTGCTTTCTGCCGCCACCCCTCAGGA
>JAWXCM010000314.1:0-2668 GCA_034408745.1 Bryobacteraceae bacterium | reverse complement strand
GATCCAGCATGGGCAAGATGCCCATGCCACGTTGCACGGGCCAGCCCGGGAGTTCAAATTGGACGTTTCTTAAGAAGTGCAGCGGCATGAAGGCCGCTGCTTCATCTTGAAAGCCCGGTACGGGCGTGAGAATGCAGCCCAAGGCAAGCGAGGGCAGGAGCTCTCGCGCCGCCTTGGGTCAGCGTTCCGACCCATTCCTCTCCTCTCCCCCCGAATCACCGGCTTTTGGGTGATTCGGGGGGAGGGGTTGGGAGAGGGGGGCCACCTGTTACCGAGTGGCGAGTCTCGCGTTTCGTTGTTCTCCAAACATTTCTCAGCACGAAGCGTGATTCTCGCAAATGACGAGGGTCTTCCCCCTCACCCTAGCTCTCCCCCAACACAAAAAACGGGGACGGCGGTCCCGAGTTGGAGGAGAGGGAACAAATTGTAGGAACACTGACCCAGGGCAGCACCAGCGGCTTTCGCCGCTTCACAAACGTCTAATCTTCAGGCACGGGCTTCCAGCCCGTAAAGAACGCTCGCGGAGCGCCCGTCCGGTGGATCGGGTGCTAGCGCGCACACTTCCTGTTACTCGGTCAAGCAGGTCTCGCGTGCGCAGCCCCGGAAGCCGCGACGATCGTTCAAAACTTCCATTAAAGCTTCACGAACTCCACTCTGGCAAACCACCGCTCGAACTCCTCGAGCCGCGCCATGACGGTTGCGCGCTCCGCCACCGTGAGCTTGAGCGCTGCAGGAAATCGAAATACTGCTCGGTACGGGCCCAGCCCGGCCCTCGAGACGGCCCCCAGCTCCGCCCGGTCCCGGGATCGTAATCGCTTTGGCGAGGGATACTGCCGGACTTCCGGGACGGCCCGGGAAGCTGTGAAAAATTGCGTTTGGCGCACGAACCTGATCCGGTAGGGACGCGGTGCGCCGCGTCCGGATTGGGTTTCCAATTGTGGACGCGCGGCAGCGCGTCCCTACCGTTGAATTCTGTCACAGCTTCAGGGGGAAAGAAGGCACAGCCTTCTGGGGGGTTGTGACGGGTTTGGGAAGGTGCCCGGACAACCCCCTGGCGCTTCGCGACCGCATGAAGTCTTCTCAAGACTTCACCTTCGCGCCGCCCCCTTTGATAAGGGGGAATATTTTCATCAACCGTGGCGCCGCTAGGTCTACTTAGACGCCAGACGTCGCGAGCGGTATGGCGATGGATCGCATGACGCTAAAAGACCGCGCGAACGGTTTCTTGGTTTCGCCGTCTCAGACATCGCCCCTATGGCTCAAAGTGCCGGGCCGACACGACCGCTCATTCACAACCCTTTCGGGCAGGGCATGAACTTCAGTCTCAGGATGGAGATGTTAATCAGACAGATCGACGATTGAGGTGAGGACTCCCCACCTCCGACAGGCGTCAGAGGTGAGGAGCGTCTACAGCGTTGAGGGTCGATGATTTTTTGAAACTCCGCCAAGTCTAACGGCGGCGGTCTGTGTGTTGATCGTAAACCAAGCCTGCCACGCCTCCGGCAATCGCTCCGATCGCAGCGCCTTTGGTACCACCCATAAGGCCCCCGACCGCGGCTCCAGCCCCGGTACTGCCGGCAATGATCAAGGCCGACTTGCCGTTGCTCCGCTCCTGGCCGTAACCCCGATAGCGACTGTCGTCCCAATTCCGATCGTAGGATTGATATTGGTTGTAGCCTCGGCCCCGATCAGACCGGTTCCGTTGATCGTAGCGATCCTGCCGGTAGTCGCGAGCGCGCTGATAGTTGCCGCCCCGCTGATAGTAGTTGTCCCGTTGGGAGTAGTTATCCCGTTGATAGGAGCGATGTTCCCGCCTTGCTTCGTTGCGGCAGTTCGCACCGTCAGAAAAGCGAGATTTCCTGTTCCAGTTGTCCCTCCTCTTGTCAGCCAGAGCCGTGGTCGAACTATTCAGGACCATCCAGCCGAATAACAGAGTGCTCACCACAACCGGGCCTCTTCCCTTCCACAACAGAGTCTGTACAGACATGGTGGTGCCTCCTTTGGTCATTTCTAGCTGAGAGCACTGCGACGTTCAAATGGTTGCTCTAGGATTCGCAAACTCAAAGATAATTCTGAAGTGATCTTTAAGGCTCATCCTTGCGTTTTCTCAACCGAGTTCACCAAAGATTGAAAGACACTTACATCTTAAAGCGCCAGATCCAGCCAACATCGTCACAGCAAAGCATATAGCCCTCATGCAGGGCTGCGCCGTGGATCACGGGCGAGTCGTCGGTCAGCTGAATCTTTTCAGTGATCTTGCCGCTCATATCGAAACGGAAGAACGCGTTGAGGTTGGAGTCGGCGTTCCAAAGCGTCTCACGATTCTCGTCCCACGTCAGCCCATGCGTCCGATTTCCCGGCACTGGCCACGTCCTCTGCACGACCCAAGTCTTCGGATCCATGACGACCAAAAAGCGAGCTGGGGGAACTACGAAGTAAAGCATGCCATCCTTGGCAACAATGCCGTGGGCTCCCGTCCCGCCATTGCCGTCCTGCGTGTCGAGCGGCAATTGACCGTAAGCAAGTTCACTCTTCGTGCCATTACCGCTGCCAACCTGGCTCGACTCGTCCGGATAGGCCGGCTTGAGTTTGCTGCGTCGCCCCTCGGCGTCACCCCTCTTCTGGTAGATTCGACCCGCGCCGGGTGTCCAATATTTCGCGATTGTTT
>JAWXCM010000313.1:0-3388 GCA_034408745.1 Bryobacteraceae bacterium | reverse complement strand
GGCTTTGCATCGCGGGGCTGCGTTTGGGGATTTGGACGGGGATGGCGGGATCGACGTGGTGCTGACGCGGCTGAACGAGGGTCCGGTGGTGCTGCGAAATGCGATGCCCAGGGGGAACTGGGTGAGGTTTCGGGTTCCGTTGGGGACTGTGGTCCGGGTTGGGGATCAGTGGAACTCGGCTACGCAGGCAGTGGGGTATGCGAGTTCCAGCGATCCGGTGGTGCATTTTGGGCTGGGAGCGGCGACTGAGGCTCGGGACGTGGAGATTCGGACGCCGGGTGGGAAGGTGGAGAAGGCAGAGTCGCTGCCTGCGGGGTCGGTGCATTCGAGGCGGCTTTAGAAGAGGCCGCCGCAGCCGTGGGGGCCCGATCCAGCGCTGCGGTTACCAGCGCGGCGCGCCGGGAGCGAGGACCAAAGGCGACATCCAGGGCCGCCGTCTCGCCAGAGGCATGAAACGAAGTTCCGATCCAGCCGGCGTCGATGAATCAGCCGCAATCGGTGCGGCATTTCTGCATTGTGCCATTCCCGGCAGCAAGGCGCCGGCCATCACGGGCACCAACCGAAACAGGTGTACCAGGCGGAAAAACGTAACTGCCTTGCTGGTCAGGTTGTTGAACACCTGCCAGCTTTATCGGCGCCGTTTTCCGACTCACGAAGTGCTACAACAACGACCTGACCGACTTCGCGCTCTCCTACGTCGACGTTCGCCTGATCGGAGGCAGCCCCGAGGAAGACGGCTCCGCCTGCGGAGTTGCTGGTCCTGGAGAATTTGCCAGGGGAGCCGTTGGTGCCAATTACCTCAATTTCCGCCGTGAAGGAGGTGTCGCAGCTGGCAAAGGCCGGCGGACAGACGGCGTTTGCTTCGATCCATGCGCCAATGGAGAGCGCGTGCCCCTGCAGCGTGATGGTGACCGGCCCATTTCCGCCGTTGCGGTCATCGCTGGTCCAGAGCACGCTTGCGCCGGCGGGCATGGTGGACTTGCCCCAGCCGAGTCCCGCGGAGCTTCCGCTGACGCCGGTTTCGGTATTGCCGGGCGCCACGGAGAGTGCAGCCTGGAACCCGAGGCTGACCTCGGTTCCGTCGGGACCGAACTGGGACCTCAGGAGCCGCCGATTGGCGGCCAGTGCCGCCGGCGCTGTCACCTGTGTGACTGCTGCGTGCGCCCCTGCGGCAGCCAAAATGAGGCACACCACAGTTCTGATGACACCAACGGTCCTGGAGGTTAGCATGGTCATTTACCTGGTTTCGGCTAAGCGTCTATTTGCAGAGCGTCGCGGGCGTACGGAAGTTGACCGTACATGGAGAACCAGCCGTTGACACCGCTGGATGAGGCCACGCCATAGAACCACTCGGGGAATGCATTGTCCTGAATGGTGAAGTTGCCGGCGGCGCTGGAGACGGTGGTGAACGGGCCGCGCGAGAGAGGATCGCCGACCTCGAGGTTAGTCTGACAACCCTTGACCTGTCCCACGTTCCCCCAGGCGGGCGTCCAGTTCACATCGGGCGCGAAAGGGTCGAATGCCCACTCGAAGATTTCGTGGGCGAGTGTCCCGATGTTGAGGTTCGGGTTGTCGTCTGCCGTATCCAGCGACACAACGGCATACGTAAAGCCACCCGCAATACCGGATTTCACGGAGCTATGGAATCCGGCATACTGGCGGAGCGCGAAATAGTCGGCGAAACCAATGCTTACCGGCCCGGCCGGGCTCATGTAGAAGTGGACCTTTGTGTCTTCGGTAGCTGCCACCGGGAGGGTGACGGAGCCACTGATGGTGGTGCCGGGCGTCACTTTGGTCTTGTCGACCGTGAGCGTGAAGGCTGATATGGATTGCGTCACGCCATCACCTGAGGCGGAGGTACCGACCGTGAAGTCAATCGACTGGGAAGCGATCAGCTTCGAACTCCGCATGCGCACGCCCAGGATGTATTGCCACTTCCGCAGTTCCACTTCCGCCAGAGTCTCGGCGCTAATCATCCCCCGGTCGGCAACGATGCAGACCGATCCGATTCCGAACCGGTTCTTCAACCGGTCCACGATGGGAACCAGACTCTTCATGGCGTTCCAGGCTGTCGCGCATTTAATCCCTGAAGATGTTCCGATCATCCTCGAGACTCCGGTGGAACTTGCCGGCATGGCGGCCGAATTGGAAAGGGTGGGTGTGGCGCTTCCAGTTCGGCGTTCCAGTTTATTGGCGTGAGGCACCCCGCACAAACTTCCTGTGCCTTAAGGCTCTGTACTCTGAGACGTATCACGAAAGGGTGCGACGAACCGCTAATGCTAATCGCCAGCGGCGCATGGAAATCGGCATCAAGGGTCACGATGACGAGGCCGCGCTGGCGAGCGTACTCAATGATTGCTTCGTCCAGCGCTTCCGACATCCCCAACTCGCCCACGCAGAAGCAGTGCGGATGACAGTGGAAGTCCCTGGTTCAGCACCAGCCCATTCACGCGACTCGGATTTCCCAGGTCTCGTCATTGAGGTTCGCCGCCGCAAACGCCAGCACCTCAGTAAGATCATTCGCATCCAGCGCTCTGCTCGGTTGCGCAGCACAAGAAGGTGTCTCGCGAAGCCATTGTTGAATCGCATTGAATACTGGCACAAGCCGACTTGCGGGGAGTACTACGGACGTGCATTTCGGCGTATCGGCGACTACACGGCCACTGCGTGTTGACATAGCGGGGGCTGCGTCAGTGCCAAAGTTCACTACGCGATCGTCACCGGGAGCTATCGTTGGATTAGCAGCGCGGTGGCGATGGTGGGCGGTCGGCTGCCGTAACGATGTAGCTGTAGCTAAGGTTTCCACACGTCGGCTCGTTTGACCGCCGAAAATCATTGGCCATTGTTTTCGCCCCAGCTTCCGCGAAAGTAGGAGCCGTGTAGACAAGTGCCTGGGTCGATGTCCGGACGGCATACCGCGCGTCAGCGTAACTGCTTTACCGGCTACAGTTCTGTCACCCTCGCAGGGAGTTCGCCATCGCGGAGTCGAATGCGCAGGTCTGTGCCAGCCGGTGCATCCTGTGTCGACACAATCACCCGACCTTCCGGTGTGCGCACGATCGCGTATCCTCGCTGCAGCACGTTGAGCGGGCTTAGCCCCTGCAACTTCGCCTCAGCCAGCCTGAGCCGCTGCGCGCGTGTCTGCAGGCGCGCCTGCATCGCGGTGGCGGTGGCCTGTGTCAGAACCTGAAGGCGGCGGCGTGTGTCGGCGAACCGGAGCCGCAGATCGAGGTGCCGCAGCCGCTCCGTGACGCCACGCAACCGGTCGTGGCGCTGGCGCATGTGGCGGCGTGCAGCTTCCAGTAAGCTGCGCTCCTGCTCGTCGACGCGCTGCATCTGACGGCCGATGCGGCGGTGCACTACGGAGAGCGCGCGGTCGACGCCCTGC
>JAWXCM010000312.1:0-18143 GCA_034408745.1 Bryobacteraceae bacterium | reverse complement strand
GCTGCTGAGCCTGCCTGGCTGAATTCAGCTCCGCCGCGCTGCGGTAATTCCGTTGACAACGTGTCGCACCGCGCCGGATCTGAGGGTCTCGCGGATCATGCCGGCGGAAGTCCGGCGAACTTCATCCAGACTCTCCGCGGAATAGAACGCGGCGTGTGGCGTCACCAGCACGTTCGGAAACGCCAGCAAATCGAGAGCGCCAGCCGGTTCCTTCTCCAGCACGTCGAGCCCGGCACCAGCCAGTTTCCCCGATTCCAGTGCATCCATCAGAGCTTCCTGTCGAACCACCGGGCCGCGAGCCGTGTTGACCAGCCACGCCCCCGGCTGCATCGCCTCGAACTGCGGTGTGTCGATGAGAAAACGTGTCTCCGCGGTGAGGGGCACGTGCAGGGATACCACTTCCGCTGACTCCAGCAGATCTCGCAGACTGGCACAGCGTTCAATCCCGAGCGCTTTCTCGATGCCCGGCGGCACGTACGGATCGTAGAATCGAACCCGGAACCCAAGCGCTTTGGCCCGCAGTGCGGTCGCAGTGCCGATGCGTCCACAACCGACAATGCCGAACGTGAGTTCGCGCAACCGCCGGGCGCCTTGCCCGGCGCTCCAGTCCCAGCCTCCTTCCGCCACGTGCCGGGTCAGAGGCCGGATTTGCCGAACCAGTGCGAGGGCGAGTGCGATCGAGTGGTCGGCGACTTCCTCTGTGGCATAGTCCGGGACATTCGCCACCGGAATCCCAAGCGCAGCCGCGGCGGCAATGTCGACATTGTCGAACCCTATCCCATTTCGAACGATGCTCTGTACTTTCGCCGCGCGAGCCAGCAAATGCGAAGTGACAGTGCGGAAGCGCCAGATAATGAGGGCGTCCGCATCCCCGCCTTCACCGTCAAAGTCGATGTCGCGATGGAGGTGACGAAGGTGCACTTCGGCAGTGTCGCGCAACACTTCAGTCTCGATTGAGGCCTCTGTGCCGTAAGGTGCTGCGGCGCTGTCGAGAATAAAGACCTTGAGCATTCCCCGCTATTGTCCTACGGCACCTCGACGGGGGCCGGAGTGGAGCCCGGAGTGCGGACGTTCTTTAGCCAGGTCTTCAGCGACTCGGACTCCGGGGAGCGCGGGTGGATGGAGACGTATTCCTCTACTTCGCGAACGGCATTGGGGTACTTCTTTTGCGCAACGTAGATTCGGGCCAGCCAGAGCTGGGGCTCGCTGTAGTGCTTCGGGTCGAGGCGGCGCGTCTCGTTCAGGTGCGGAACCGCCTTGTCGTACTGGCGAAGTTCCACGTAGGTGAGCGCGAGCTGGCTGTGCGCGGACGCGTCGGCGGGCCGAAGCCTGACTGCCTCCTCCACCCAGGGTACCGCCTCGGAGGCTCGGCCCTGCATGAGGATTACCTGGCCGAGACGGAGACGGGAGTCCCATGCTTCGGGGTTGTTGTCAGCGGCGCCTTTAAAATAGCGCTCGGCGTCCGGCAGACGCTTCTGGTGGAAGGCTATGATGCCGAGGCGGTTCCAGGCGGTCGTGTACTGCGGCGCCAGCTCCACCGCTCTCTCCAGACGCTCGATGGCGGCGGGGTATTCGTCCTTCTGGATTCTCTTCTCCGCGGCTTCGAACTCACGGATGGCCTTGTCGGGGATCGACAGGGTTCGGTAGGAGACTTCGTAGCGGCGGCGGAGGTGGTTCTTCAGGTCGCCGGTGCGGACCTGGAGACGCACCACCATGCGAATGGTCTTCTGCTCTCCGGCCGCTTCGCGGTCAATGCGGATGGCGTAGCGGGCTGAGCCTCCGCGGCCGAACGCGTCGAGGGTGTAGAGGCCAACAGGCACCTTTTTGAAGCGGAACTGGCCGGTCAGAGGATCACTGTGGCCGGAGGCTGCGTAGGGCGATGTGGAGGAGGAGAGGCGCAGGGCGGCGGAACGCCCGAACCGGCGCATTTCAGGGCTGCCCATGACGTCTACGACGCCACGGATGTCGAACCGCTCCTTCGGAGCGACTGACTCGGCTGCCTGCAGACTTCCGAGGATGACCAGAGCGGTTGTAAGGTGACGCTGCACAATACACCTGATGTTTAACAAACGCTTGCGAGGGCAGAGAAGTTTCATCCTGTACCTTTCTGCTATTACGAAAGTGCTACAGAAGCAGATATAATGGCGAACACGTTGGCTGCTAGTTCTCTGAGGTGAGAGCATGAAAAATCTATGTAGATCTGTTCTCGCAGTTGGTGTGGCTACATTTCTAGCCGCCACCTGCGGGTTCGCACAGTCCTTTACCGCGAGTGTCAGGGGTACCGTTACCGATGAGTCCAGCGCATCGATCGGTGCCGCCAAAATCGTCGTTACTGACGCAGAGCGCGGAACCAATTTCACAACAAACACGGATGAGACGGGTCGATTTGCCGTGACGGCTCTGCCGCCCGGCAAGTATGTCCTCGCCGTCGAAGCTGCTGGTTTCAAACGCTTTTCAAGCGGTAATTTCTCTTTGTCCGTGCAGGAGCAGGCCACAATCAATGCGAAGCTCTCTGTCGGCGATGTGTCCACGACAGTCGAAGTACAGGGTGCTGCTGCGATGGTGAACACCACCATTTCCAATCTTGGTCAGGTGATCGAGAACCGGTACATTCTGCAGTTGCCGAACCTGGGACGCAACTCTATGTCACTGGCTTATCTGACGCCGGGTGTTGTTGGGTCGGGCGGCCGTCGCGGAGACAATAATACCAACTTCTCCGCCAATGGTTCGCGGAACTCGACATCTGACGTTCTGGTGGACGGTGTGACGGTTACAACCGTCGAGCAGAACTCGGGTATCACTGACCTGAAGTTCTCCCCGTCTGTGGATACGGTGCAGGAGTTCAAGATGCAGACGAACTTCTTCTCCGCTGAGTATGGTCAGACCGGCGGCGCCGTGGTCAACATGGTGACGCGCTCCGGCACGAATAACTTCCACGGCACAGGTTATTACTTCATGCGAGATGCGGCTTTGAACTCGAACGACTGGTTCGCCAATCGTGCGGGCCGGGCAATTCCGGCGTTCCACCGCGATCAGTACGGCGGTGTGATCGGTGGTCCGGTAATCAAGAACAAGACGTTTTTCTTCTTCGGCTACGAGTACACCAAGCAGGAGAGCCCGACGAGCGCCAACGTTAGTCTCCCGACCGCGCTTCAGCGGGCAGGCAACTTCTCCCAGACGTTCAACGCGTCAGGCCAGTTGATGACGATCCACAACCCCTTCGACACGTTCACCAATGCGCAGGGCAACGTGGAGCGTCGGCCGTTAGCGGGCAACATTGTTCCGCAGAGCATGATGGACCCGATCGCACTGAAGGCTCAGAGCTTTCTGCCGACTCCAAACCAACCCGGTGCGGCGTTCACCAACACCGCGAACTGGTTCGGACAGGGCGTCAACACCAGCGATAACCAGCAGATGACGATCAAAGGCGACCACGCATTCGGGAGTGTCGGCCGTCTGAGCGGCCGTTACAGCCGCGCTCCCAGCAAGGGCACGAATCCGAATCTGTTCGGAGCAGGGAACCCGACCTACTGGACGGGCGGTCCGAACCGGACGCTGACGCAGGCGATGGTGTTGGACTACACGCACGTGCTGAACTCGACCTCCCTGTTCACGTTCCGTTATGGTAAGACCCACTCGGACTTCAGCCGTCTTCCGCTCGAAGGTCTTGGGTTCGACGTGACCACGCTGGGTCTCCCGGCGAACATGCGCGACACCGCGACTCACAAAGTGTTCCCGCGATTTGCTCCGGAAGGCTTCCAGGAGTTTGGTACGGAAGGGTTCTGGATCATGGACCGCCAGGAATCGGTGCAGCAGTATGTCGCATCAATGACGAAGATCTGGGGCGGCCACAACATGAAGTTCGGTGGCGAGCGCCGGTTCAACATTCTCGACTACAACCAGCCGGGCAATCCGTCGGGCCGCTTCAACTTCGCGCGCGGCGCGACCTGCCGACTGATCAACTCCTGCGGCGGAAACGAAGGCAACGGCCTCGCTACGATGCTGCTGGGCTGGGCAACCGGCTCCGATTATCACATCGAACCGAAGGCGTTTTCGCGGTCGGCGTACTGGGGCTTCTACTTCCAGGACGACTGGAAAGTGACCAACCGCCTGACGCTCAACCTTGGCGTGCGGTATGACTTCGACGTTCCGCGCTGGGAAACGCAGAACCGGTACAGCTATCTGGACCTGGATGCCAACTCGCCGGTCACTTTGAACGGCACTCCGCTGAAGGGCGTGCTGAAGTTCAACGACGACAAGAACCGGTCGCCGTTTAAGAGCGACATGAACAACTTTCAGCCGCGCATCGGTTTCGCTTACGCAGCGACTCCGAAGACGGCCATCCGTGCGGGCTACGGTCTGTTCTACACGCTGTCGCGCGCGACGGTGTTTGGTCGGCCGGGTACGGGCTTCACCATCAACTCGCCTGTGGTGTGGACCACCGATTCGAACGCCACGCTGAACCGGCGCATGAGCAATCCGTTCCCGGATGGCATTCTGCGGCCGCCAGGCCGTGCGGAAGGCGATCGCACGCTGCTCGGTTTCGGCATTGGCTCACCGGTGCCGGACTTCAACCGCAACCCCGAGTACCACTCGTGGAACCTGTCGATTCAGCGCGAACTGCCTGGCCAGTCGGTTCTGGAAATGAACTACACGGGCAGCCGCGGTACGCACCTGTTCATGCCGATCACGACGCTGTCGCCGCTGAGCCCGAACTACTGGATGCAGGGCGGGAGCAACTACATGACCCGCACGCAGCTGCAGGCGCAGGTGCCCAATCCGTTCTTCGGTCAGATCACGGATGCGCGTTCGCAGTTGAGCGGCCGTACCGCGCAGCAGTTCCGTCTGCTCCGTCCGTATCCGCAGTATGACGGTTTGAGCTCCGGCACGGCGGAACCGGCTCGCGGCGACTCCAACTATCACGCGTTGCAGGTGAAGTGGGAGAAGCGGTATGCCAGGGGCTTCACGGCTCTGACGCACTACACGTGGTCGAAGATGATCGACAACGTTTCGCACAGCTCGGGCAACGTGTCCTGGCTGGGTGGATCGACGAGCATCCAGAACATTTGGGATCTGCGGGGCGAGCGTGCTCTGTCGTCGCATGACGTGGCTCATCGTGCGGTGATCACGGGTATGTATGAACTGCCGTTCGGTCAGAAGCGGAAGTTCGGTTCGAATATGAACCGGATCATGGATGCCATCGTCGGCGGCTGGAACGTCAGCGGCGTGATGCTGATGCAGAGCGGTGTGCCGCTGCAGGTGACGCAGTCGGGTGGCAACATTTGGGACGGCACACAGCGGCCGAACCTGATTGGCGACCCGAGCACGAGTGGCCGTGTGCAGGACCGGCTGAATGGCTGGTTCAATCCGGCGGCGTTTGCTCAGCCTGCGATCGATGTTCCGGGTAGCGCTCCCCGCAACCTGAACTATCGCGGACCTGGGATCAAGACGCTGGATGCGGCTCTGTTGAAAAGCGTCAATACGTGGGAAGGTCAGCGGTTTGAGTTCCGTCTCGAAGCCACCAACGTTACGAATACGCCGATGTTTGGCGATCCGGGCGGGCTGGCTTTCGGCTCGACGAACTTTGGGCAGATCACTGGTCTGCGCAACGGCGTCGGACCTCGCAATATGCAGATCGGTCTGAAGTACTACTTCTAATCGGATCTGGGTTCGTTTGGTAAAAGAGCTGGTTTTCTCCGTTCGGAGAGGGCCAGCTCTTTTTTGTTTGACAGGGTCGGCAGTGTGATGTAAACATGAGTGCAGGCAAGTTTTGATTCTTTAGAAGTTGACGTTTGGAGACGCATGGCTCGCAGGAAGTCGGGAATTTTGACGGACGCCGAACTCCGGCTGATGGAAGTGATCTGGGACAAGGGCTCGGCCAGCGCCGCCGATGTCCTGGAGGGACTGCCGGATAAGGATCTGGCCTATACGACGGTGCTGAACACGCTTCGAATTCTGGAGACCAAGGGGTATCTGGAGCATACGAAGGACGGTAAAGCGTTCATTTATCGGCCGCTCGTGGGTCGCGATGAAGCGCAGCAGAGCGCAATTCAGGCTTTAGTCAGTCGATTTTTTGGGAATTCGCCCGGATTACTGGTGTCGAACCTCATTCGGCGCGAGCAGTTGAGCAAGACCGAACTTCGGCGGCTGAAAAAGCTGATCGAAGAGAGCGAGTAAAAACAAAATGGAAGACCTCCTCCTCAATGCTGTGGTTCGTCAGATTTGGACCGCCCTGGCGCAGAGCGTCATATATGGTGTGGTTCTGGCGGTTGCCGTCCGTTTGCTGATCGCCTTCGTGCTGCCTCCCCTGAGCGCTTCGACACGATACGCGGTTTGGTTTGTGACTTTGCTCGGCGTCTCGGTAATGCCGTTTGTATTCCTGGGCCGCTCCGCCGCCACCCTGCCAGCCGCGCCGCGAATGGCCGCTCCGGTTTCGGTGGCCGCCGCTGCCGCTGTGCCTGACGTGCCCAGCGCACCGGCGCCAGTGGTCCCGGCGAGCGCGGCCACTCCGATGCGGCTTTTCGTGGTTCCTCTCGGCGACGAAGGCCCTGTTTTCCTGTTCCTGGGATGCTTTATCTCGGCGTTGCTGATGCTCAGGCTCGGGTTCAGCTATCTCCGGGTTCGGCGTCTCAAGAAGAACGTGATCGAGGCTCCGCCAGAAGCAATGGCCCGATTCGCAGTGTGGCGCGAACAGATCCCGACCGCCCGTCCCGTACGGTTGCTGGTGTCGCGACGTGCCTGCTCTCCCATGGCTGTCGGTTTCCTGAAGCCCGCGATTCTGATGCCCGAGTCGCTTCTGCTGCGCCTGACGGTGGAGGAGTTCGACCATCTCGGACTGCATGAACTGGCTCACATCCGCCGTGGGGATGACTGGACCAATCTGGCCGAGCGCCTCATTCAGGCCGTCTATTTCTTCCATCCTGCCGTGCACTGGATCTGCGCGGAACTCGAGTTTCAGCGCGAACTGGCGTGCGATGACCAGGTTGTGGCGGTGAGCGGCGCGGCGAAGCCTTACGCGCGGTCGCTGGCGAAGGTTCTGGAACTGGCTCCCTGGCGGAGTGGCCCCGTGTTGGCCAGCGGAGCGGTGTTCCGCAAACGCCAGATTTTCCAGCGCATTGAGACCCTGTTCGATGGCGCGCGAAACTCCGTGCCGCGCGTTTCGGGCATGACGGTTGCCGTGGTGGCGCTGTGTATCTTCGGAGCGCTGAGTGAAGTTGTGCGCATGCCGGAGTTCCTTGCCTTCGGCGCCGGACTGGCCGGGAATCATTCGAAGATGCGGTGGAGTTCGGACGGCAAGACGGTGGAGTTTGAGAGTGTCGGCGAGGTTCATTTCTCCATGACAGAGCCGGTGATCGAGGCGATTTCGCCGAACGGCTGGGCACGGGTTCGTGAGAGCGGGTGGACTCGGCGGGAGATGGAGTTTTCGGCAGACGGGCCCGGCGGTGCCGTGCAGACGAAGTACCTGGTGGATGGCCGCCAGGTTCCGTGGGACGCGCGGGGTCGCGAGTGGAGCGCGGCTACGCTGGCATGGGTGATTCGGGAATCCGGGTCGAACGCGGAAGAGCGTGCGCTGGCCATTCATGACAAGAAGGGTGTAGCAGGCTTCCTCAATGAGCTGGACCGGGTCCAGAGCGACCACGTGCGGCGCAGGTATCTGGCGGCGGTCATCGACGGAGCCAGACTGGTCGGCGAGGATCTGCGGCGAGTGGTGAGCCGTGCAGGCAAGCTCGGGTCGGATCATGACAAGGCGGAACTGCTGCTGGCAGTGATGGACAAAGCGACGGTCGAGGAGGGCCGGGTTGCTTACTTCGATGCTGTGAAGACGATCCAGTCCGACCACGATAAGCGGCGCGTGTTGACCCGGGTTGTGGCAGAGCGGGAGGACGATGTGGCGCTGCTGACGCTGGTATCGAAGGCGGCGATCGGTATCAGTTCCGATCACGACAAGGCGGAGTTGCTGCGGACTCCGGCGCTGTTGAATGGCGCCGCAAAACCCGAAGCCACTGCGCTGCGCACCGAGTACCTGCAGGCGGCAGGGAGCATTGCGGGCAGTCACGACAAGGCTCGGGTGCTGAAGGCGTTGGCCGAGCTCGGCGCGGGCAAGCCGGAGGTGATGCAGGAGATTGTGCGGGCGGCACGGACGATTGATTCGGATCACGACCGGGGTCAGGTGCTGAATAATGTCATTGCTCAGGATCCGCCGAAGGACGGAGTGGCGGCGGAACTGCTGGTGTCGGCCGAGAAGATCAGCTCAGATAATGAGAAGGCGAATGTGCTGTTGAAGCTGGCGGGTGGCCCCCATTCTCCGGAGTTTTTCCGTGCGGTGCGGTCCATCCACTCCGACGATGAGAAGGAACGGGTCCTGCGCGGCGTGCTGTCGAACGACGGGTTCCAGGTGGAGTCCGTGAAGAGCCTGCTGGATGTGGCGGGCACGATCTCGTCCGATCACTCGAAGGCTTCGGTCCTGAAGGAAGTTGCAAAGCGATTTGCAGAGGACCCCGGGGTTCGGGCCGATATCCGGCGGGCGGCGGAGAAGATCAGCTCCGATGCGGAGTATCGCGGGGTGGTGTCGAAGCTGCTGGTTAAAGAGTGAGCGCGTCTTATACAATTCGTATGCAATGCAAAGACGCTCTTTTCTGCGGCTCGCGGGCGCTGCCGCCGCGATGCCACTTCGCGGGGCAGTAGCCAAACCGCGCAACATTGTCGTAATTCTGGCCGATGATATCGGCTATGGCGATCTGGGCTGCTACGGCGCCACGAAGGTCAAGACCCCCAGTCTGGACCGTCTGGCGTCGCAGGGCATCCGGTTCACCGATGGGCACTCGGGCGCTGCCACGTGCACTCCGACTCGATACTCGCTGATGACCGGCGAGTATGCCTGGCGCAAGAAGGGCACCAACATCCTGCCCGGCGACGCCAACCTGGTCATCGACACCAAACGCACCACGCTTCCGCAGCTTATGCAGAAGGCGGGCTACACCACGGGTTGCGTCGGCAAGTGGCACCTGGGGCTTGGCGACAGGAAGATCGACTGGAACAAAGAGGTCTCGCCCGGGCCTCGCGAGGTTGGTTTCGACTACCACTTCATCATTCCCGCCACTGGCGACCGCACCCCGTGCGTGTTCATGGAGAACGGCAAGGTGGTCGGGCTGGATCCAAAGGACCCCATCGAGGTCAATTATCAGGACCGCATCGGGACCGATCCCACTGGCAAAGAGCACCCCGAGCTTCTCAAAATGAAGCTCACGCACGGACACGACTTCACCATCGTGAACGGCATCAGCCGGATCGGCTACATGAGTGGGGGCAACGCGGCGCGCTGGGTGGACGAGGACATCGCCGACACCATCACCGGCAAGGCCACCGCCTTCATAGACAAAAACAAAACGAAGCCATTCTTCCTGTACTTCGCGACCCACGATATTCACGTGCCTCGGGTGCCCCACAAACGCTTCGTGAAAACCAGTCAGTGCGGAACTCGGTGCGACGCGATTCAGCAGTTCGACTGGTCGGTCGGCGAGTTGATGAAGGCGCTGGATCGGAACGGCTTGACCCAGGACACCCTGATTGTGGTGAGCAGCGACAACGGTGCGGTGCTCGACGATGGGTATGCCGATGGCGCGATCCCGGATCTGAACGGGCACACGCCGTCGGGTGCGCTCCAGGGTGGCAAGTACAGCCCGTATGAAGGTGGGACCCGGGTGCCATTCCTGGTTCGGTGGCCAGCGAAGGTGAAGGCAGGGAAGTCCGATGCCCTGGTGAGCCAGATCGATCTGCTGGCCAGTTTCGCAACGCTCACCGGCCAGACGCTTTCTGCCGATGCCGCGCCGGACAGCTTCGATGTCCTCCCAGCACTGCTTGGCGAGTCGCCGGCGGGCAGGGAGATGCTGATTGAACAGTCCAGCAAGATTGGCATTCGGGCAGGGCGGTGGAAACTGATCGCGGCTAATAATCTGAAGCAGAAACCGGAGTTATACGACCTGGTAGCTGATCTGGCCGAGACGAAGGACCTGGCTGAGGCGAATCCTGCCAAAGTCCGGGAGCTGGAAGGAATGCTGGACGGGGCTCGGAAGGCTGGCCGGACTCGGCGGTAATGGGCGGCAACAGTCGGGTGATTGGAGTCGACATCGGCGGGACAAAGGTGGCGGCAGCCGTGGTGTCGCAAGGTGCGAACGGGCTGGAGGTCATCGGCGAAGCGGTTGTGGTCCCCACCCGGGCGGCTGAAGGCTTCGACGTTTCTTTCGGGCAGGTCTGTCAGGCGATCGACGCCTGCCTCGGCGCGCAGGATTTGGCTTCGATTGGTATTTGCGCGCCGGGCCCGCTGAATCCGAAGACCGGGGTTGTGATTAACCCGCCCAACCTGCCGGGATGGGTCAACGTGCCTCTCGCGGAGTTGGTCGCGGGCCGGTATGGCATGATGTGTCGGGTGGAAAACGACGCGAACGCGGCGGGTCTGGCCGAGGCTCTGTTCGGCGCGGGCCGGGGGTACTCGAACGTGTTCTATGTCACCCTCAGCACCGGTGTCGGCGCCGGCATCATTCTCGACGGGAAGATCTACCACGGTCGAAATGGTGCCGCGGCGGAAGGCGGGCACGTGACGATCGACTACCGCAGCTCGTCGATTTGCATCTGCGGCGTGCCGGGTTGCATTGAGGCTCTGGCCTCGGGATCGGCGATCCTGCGGCGGGGCCAGGATCCGGCGGCGCTCACGGCGGAGCAGTTCGAGGAAGTGACGACGATGCTCGGGGCGTGGCTCGGGAGCGTCGTTAGTCTGCTGGATCCGGACGTGATTGTGGTCGGGGGCGGGATGACGCGGATCGGCGAGCCGCTGTTTGCAGCGCTTCGAGCCAAAATGCCTCGGTGGACGATCAACCAGTTTGCGTCGGGCACGCCGATTGTGAAGGCGGCGTTTGTGGATCAGTGCGGGATTTTGGGAGCGGCATCGGTGGTGCTATGACAGGACGACGAACCTTTTTACAGCTGCTCGCTGCTCCGCTGGTGGCGGCGGCGGGTCGGGAAATGACTTGCGATGTCGCGATCATCGGAGGTGGGGTCGGCGGATGTGCAGCGGCTCTGGCAGCCTGCCGGAACGGGATGCGGGTGGTGCTGACGGAAGAAACGGACTGGGTCGGCGGACAGTTGACCTCACAGGCGGTGCCTCCGGACGAACACCCGTGGATCGAGCAGTTCGGTTCGACGGTGCTCTACCGCCGATACCGGAACAATGTTCGGGATTACTACCGGCGCAATTTCCCGCTTACCCCCGAGGTGCGGGGACGGGAACTGTTCAACCCGGGCGGTGGGTCCGTTTCGAAACTAACCCACGAGCCGCGGGTTTCACTCGCGGTCCTGGAGGAGATGCTGTCGCCCTGGGTCGGTGCGGGCCGGTTGACGGTCCTGCTGGAGCACAAACCCGTTGCGGCTGATGTCGAGCGGGATGTAGTTCGCGGCGTGACGGTTCGGAGTTCTCGGACCGGGCTGTCTCGGACGATTTCGGCGAAGTACTTTCTCGACGCGACCGAGCAGGGGGATCTGCTCCCGCTGACGAAGACCGAGTACGTCACAGGCTTCGAATCGCAGAAAGAGACCGGCGAGCCGCACGCACCGGCCGAAGCGCAACCGGCCAACGTGCAGTCGTTTACGGTGTGCTTTGCGATGTCGCACCACCCGGGTGAGAACCACGTCATCGACAAGCCGGAGGAGTACAACTTCTGGCGGGACTACGTACCTAAGCTGAAACCCGCCTGGCCGGGCAAGCTGCTGAGCTGGTCGATGTCGAACCCGGTCACGCTGGAGCGTCGGGCGCTGGGTTTCAATCCGGTGCCTCCTTATAAGACTGCGGACGGGAGTCTGAACCTGTGGATGTACCGTCGGATCGCGGCTCGGGAGCAGTTTGCGGCGGGGTCGTACACCAGCGATATCTCGCTTGTGAACTGGCCGCAGAATGACTACTGGCTCGGAAACCTGGTGGAGGTTTCTGAGGAGGAATCGGCTCGGCATTTGCGACGGGCGAAGCAGTTGTCGCTTTCGCTGCTGTACTGGATGCAGACGGACGCTGGGTTTCCGGGGCTGCGACTTCGTCCGGATCAGACCGGGACGGAGGACGGTCTGGCAAAGTATCCATATGTCAGGGAGTCGCGACGGATTCGGGCTGAGTTCACCGTCGTCGAGCAGCATGTAGCCTCGGCTCTTCGTAAAGATACCGCTGAAACCTTCAGTGATTCTGTAGGTGTTGGCAGCTATCGTATTGATTTACATCCTAGTTCCGGTGGCGACAACTATGTGGATGTGGGATCGCAGCCCTTTCAAATTCCCATGGGAGCTCTAATTCCGAGAAGAGTGGAAAACCTCATCCCATGCTCGAAGAATATAGGCGTAACTCATATAACCAACGGGTGTTATCGATTACATCCGGTGGAGTGGAGTGCTGGCGAAGCGGCGGGATGTCTGGCTGCCAGGGCAGTAAGTTTGGGCGTGCGGCCACGGGCCATCCGTGCCGATTCGAAGCGGCTGGCAGATTTTCAGCGATGGATTACGGAACAGGGGATTGAGATTGCATGGCCTCGACTTACGCCCCGGTAGTTCGCAAAGCAGTTCGAAGTGACGCACAGGCGATCCACACGTTGGTGGACGCGTTGGCGGACTACGAGAAGCTCGAACGCCCAACCGTAGAGGCCCGAGCCCGAATCGTAGAGGATCTGTTCGGCCCAAAGCCCCGCCTGGAGTGCTGGCTGGCATTCCTCGACGGGTACCCGGTGGGCTACGCCTTCGCCCTGGAGACCTACTCGAGCTTTCTGGCATTGCCGTCGCTCTATCTGGAGGACCTGTTTGTGCTGCCGGAGTATCGTAGCCGCAAAGCCGGACTGGCGCTTTTTAATGAAGTACTTGGCGAGGCTCGCCGTCGCGGGTGCGGACGGATGGAATGGACAGTGCTCGACTGGAACCAGTTGGCGATTGATTTCTACCAGCGCCTCGGAGCCACATATATGAAGGAGTGGCACCTGTATCGGATTGCGCTTTAGCCCGCGCAGGGCAATTTCCGTACTGCTCGCTGGCGGTCTCCTCACCAACGCCGTGAATCCACTTGTGTATATACACTGCATTCGCTATACTGTATATACAGGTGGAGATCAGATTCGAGTGGGACGACCACAACATCAACCATCTGCTGCGCCATAATGTAACGTGCGATGAAGCGGAATCCGTGTTTGAGCAGCAACGCTATGAAGAAACGCAGACAGTTACTGGCGAGGAGCGCGTCTGGGCGCTGGGCGTGACTCGGAGCGGGCGCTGATCCGCGTCGTGACGGCCCACACGGCCAAACGAAAATACAGGAGCCTGTATGAAAAAGTCATCGGTTGATGAGGCCAGGGGGGAAGTAATAATTCCCAGTTTTAAGTCCCGGCGCGAAGAGGCGCAATGGTTCGATACTCATTCGGACGCGTTGATGGAACGGTTGAAGAAACACGGCAAAGTTGCTGGACCTCTGATCAGTCGCAAGCCGGATCCGCCACCCACGAAGGCTATCAGTATCCGTGTCTCCGTGGATGATATTGCAAAGGCTAAAGAGATTGCAAAAGAACAGGGCATCGGCTATCAGACGGTGTTGAAAGACGCGATCCGCGAAGGGTTACGGAAGTGAAGCACGGGGGAAAATGCTGACTGACGACGACAAGAAGTGGATCGACGAGAGACTGGAAGCGATGGATACTCGTATTCTGACGGCGTTCCATAAGTGGGCGTCTCTGAAACACGTCAACGTTTGATTTGACGCGGCAATGGAAGCCTTGACAGATCGCGTTCAGGGCCTTGAGGGCTGATCGAGAAGCCTTATGCAGTTCGGGTCTGTCCCAGCGTCCGCCAGAGGCCTTCTCGCGATAAATCCGCTCACATCCGGACGCCTTTAAGGCCGCCAGCTGAGTGGCGGTCTCTTGATCGTTGGTTGAGACTCGGGCGTAACCGATGAGCACTGCAATAATATAATCTGTGCAATGACGATAACCACCTGTGCAAGGCGCTCTGAAGGTAGCGCCCCAGGCGTCCTATTCGCCCCACGAGTTTTGCACGGAAGTACCCATTCCAGCCAGCGCCGAAGAGTCCGATAACGGGTATTATGTCAACTCACCGGGATTCCCCGGCGAGAGACTTTTACGCAGTCGATGCGGCAACCCCAGTGGGATCGCAGTCCACCAACAAAATACAAAACCTTCCGCAGTTCGGGTCTAAGTCTTGGCGGACGCCCCGAGCAGCAGAAGCGAGCACACGTCAGTGGAGATGTAGGCACTCAGCTAAAAGCTGAGGAGTCACACCATCCGGTACTCACAAAATCCCAGGATAAATCCGGGATTCCGATGTACGAAGCAGGATGCGCGCGGCGGAGTGTGCTCAATGAGCGCTGAGCCTTTCGAGATTCGCGGAGAGGGCGGCGACACTATCGCCGTCCGGGCGGGAGAGTACTACTTCAACACGAAGGCGCGCGCCAGGCGGATGATGCTGAACTCCCTGTCGAGCGATGCCCGCCGGGCGTACGCCTGCCTGGAACTTGCCACCATGGGGTACCAGCAGGAGTTGGCGGTCCTCATGGAGCGTGGCAAGCAGAGGCCGCTGACGCCCGGCGGTATTGTCCGCCAAACGGGCCTGTCGAAACAGAACCTTCGCCGGGCTCTCGAAGAACTGGAAGCGGCGGGTCTTGCGGAGCGGCGAGCCGACGACGGAGGGCCTTTGCGTAACGGCCACATGACGATATACTCGTGGGCGACTCTGCGGCCCCGCCCGAAAGAAGAGAAAGGTAGTCGCGCGCGACTACCTTTCCCCGACTGGTTCCCCGCCTCCTGGGAACCCCTTAAGCCCCTCATCACACGCCTGAAGCTGGATCTCGCCATTGACGAGGTAGGCGCGCGCGACTTCACCTTGCGCCAGTCTCCGGCGGTCTGGTTTCCCGACTGACTCAGTGAGAAGAAATCCGTTGCCGCGGCCGGGTCGCTGCCGTTGGCAGTCCGGAGCCCCAGCGTGCCTGGGTTCCCGTGATGGGTCTGCCCGTCGAGCGTGTGCCCGGCGCCGAACACCAGTGGCCCTTCGCCGACAATGCCCAGGGCGTCGTAGAAGTCGCTCTCGTCGCGGCCTGCCGCCAGCTTGCAATTGACCGGCATCGCCGCGTCAGTGTAGATCTCTGGCAGCACCTCATCGTAAATCGATTCGGCCACCAGCGAAACGCTGGTCAACGGAGACCGTCCGAAACCCCACGTGCCCGTCGAGTTGTCTTTGATGCGGACGCCCTGCGGTTCGGCCAGCACGGCGCCGAAGTAACGCTTCATCCCATGAGCCAGGCAGCCGTTCGGAGTCTCGTAACCCTTGTCGCAACTCGTACTGACGGCTGAAGGGAAGTGCACCAGGTCGAGGCTTCCCTGCCCCGTGAACGGACATCCCACCCCCGTCGCTGAATTGCTTCCAGCATGTCCGGCTGATGTGGCGTGTGGGATACGGCAGGTTCAACTCATACAAGCCGTCGGCGGCCGTGACCTGAAACACCGGTCCAGCGTCCAGCGCCCAGTTCACGATCTCGCCTTTCCACAGGTCGAGCTTCACATTCGAGCCTACGTGGAACAGGCTGAATTCGACAGCGGCACGAAACAGATCGACGTCGTTTGCCAGGTCGCGCATCACGCGGTCAGCATTGCCGAACGTGAAGCGCGCCTCGTCCGACTCGTTGCCGATGCCCTGAGAAATGCCGTCGAACTCGAGCAACCGCGGGAGGTAGAGCTGGCCGCCGATCGTGCAGCGGCGGTCCGACAGGCAGATGGCCGGATAGCCGGGCTGCTTCGGTACGATCCGGACGACCGGTATCAACTCCTGGACCTGTGAGAGCAGCGCTGTTTGCAGTGCTGTGCCCGGGAAGCGCGTCTCGGTGGAGGCGATGGTGTATGCCGGAGCGGACACCGGTGCTTCGATCAGCGTTACACCGCTGAGACTGGCGACGGCCGCGCCGAGCATGTCCCAGCTCAGCGGCTCATTGGCGAAACGGCACGTGTAAGCCGTGGTGCCCACGCCGTTGTCATTCGGAGCGTTGTAGGTGAAAGCACCGAAAGCGCCGTACCTCGCCTCGAAGAAGTCGCGGAGCGCGATGCGGTCGCTGTCCCGCATCACAGCTTTCCGGACAGCAAAGCGCTTCGCTCCATTGCCGAGCAGGAACCGCTGCTCGATCTTCGTGTTCCCGCTCTCAAAAGAATGAATGACCACTTCCGGCCTGTGTGCGCGGCCGTATGGGTAGTCAGGCACGATCGGGAACGTACCCGTGGGCGTGATGTTCGGGACGGTGATGTTGCCTATGGTGTCGGGCATCTATGCGACTTCCACCAGTTCAATCGTCACCTCCGCCCTTGCCAGGTCACAGGACTGCTCCCACGCGCCGTTGAACCGGACCGCATAGCGCCCGGCGGCCGCCGCGCCAGCCGGGTCGGAACTGAACCGGGGCACGGTCTCCCAGGGATCGTAAAACCAGAACGGCTGCGTAGCGCCCTGCCTGGCGTCATAGAAGTCCCGCAACGTCTGCAATTGCGTCGGCGTGAGCCGCTTCGACATGCGCCAGCTCTTCCGGCTGTTGCCCGCCTGAGTGGACTGCTGTGACTCGCCGCTCGGATACTCGTTCACCAGCACGGCGTACTCGCGGGAATGCGTGAAAGAAATCGACAGACTGGCCGGCAACACGGTCGCCGGTGCGGCGTTTTGGATGGATCCAGGCATAATATTAAAGCTGCTTTACAGATGCTAGTATCTGAGATATTCTCACATTAGATGAAGGTTCGAGATGCTACTAACCTGATCGAAGTGGACGGCTGGTATTTCGTGGGACAGGAAGGCAGCCACAAGCAATTCAAACATTCCACAAAGCCTGGGCGTGTGACAGTCCCTGGCAAGCCCGGTGACGACCTTCATCCGAAGACGCTGGCTTCGATCCTGAAGCAAGCCCAAATTCCGAAGCCCCGGAGGGATTAAATGCAGTACGCTTTCGTTATCGAGCACGCGGAAGGCACCAACTACAGCGCCTATGTGCCGGATCTTCCCGGCTGTGTTTCCACTGGCGGCACGCTTGAGGAAGTCCAGCGCAACATGCGGGAAGCGATTCAGTTTCATCTGCGCGGTATGCGAGAGGACGGCGACCCCATACCTGCGCCGACCACTCACGTCGCCTACGCGGACGTTGCCGCGTGACAGCGCCGTGAAAAGCTGGACCAGCGACATAAACCCGGCGACCATCCCGGATGACGTGCTGAAGAGTGAGCGTGCCCGGCGCAATGCTGCGCGGCGTGCCTCATACAGTGGCGGACTGTACTGGAAGAACCACAATCCGCGAACGTCGCGATGCCGGTGTGTTACGTGCATGGATAAGCGTGCTGTCACGCTGTCAGCAGCCCCGGGCTGAGAGTTTGAGCGGCCATCTCACGGCGGCCGTAGTTGCTCTTTGTCGCGTTCAGCACCGCGCTCTGCACCAGACGCGGGTTGTCGGCGATCCGGCCTTCGAGCAAGTCGGCCGCGGACTGTCCATCCACCTGGAGCGTCAGGCTCTGAATCACCACCGGGCCGGCATTAGACTTCGTGCCGCTCTGGATGCTGTCGAGCCGTGACGACCCAGGCGACTGCGAAAACAGCGTTCCGCCCTGCTGGACCAGCCCGAGCGGCTTCATCGCCGCCGGCAGCCTGTTCGTGTTCTGACCGGTCGAGAGGGCATACAGTTCGATCAGCTCCCGTACCTCTTTCGTCTGAATGGCCACGTCGAGCCCGCCCCTGGAGCGCGCGGTCTCGACAACCAGTTTCAGCAGGGCTTTGTCCTTGACGTCTACGTCGTAAACATCCCTGATCTTCTGGCGGGCCTTTTCTTCCGCGCCCTTTACAAACAGGCGGGCGATTCCGGCTGCAGCGCCGATGCCGGCGCCTATTGCGGCGCCCACGGGTCCGCCGAACTTCGCGCCGATCAGCGCCCCGCCGGCTGTTGTTTCGCCAAGTCCAATCAAGCCGCCGCGCCGAAGCCCGTCCATCGCGAGTATCGAGCCGCCGGCCAGCATCGCGCCACCTTTCGCGCCCCCCACTCCCCTGTACGAACCGGAGACTTCGCCGCCGAAATCACCGCCCCTGGGACCATACCCGAT
>JAWXCM010000311.1:0-11934 GCA_034408745.1 Bryobacteraceae bacterium | reverse complement strand
GCGGAAGATGAGTAACTTCCCCCTGCGCCGCGGCTATAAGCGCTCACCCCACATCGACATCCTTGCGGCCATCCAGATCGTTAAGTGAAGAGTATTGCGGTTAGATCTTCGGCTTCGATGTCCGGGGCGACGGGCTGCGCGCTCCTGCGGTATCTGAGGAGCCTCGCCAGCCCTGCGGCGAGCCAGGCCAGACGCAGGACAACTCCTCCGATGAGTACGGCTTCGGGCTGGGGCAGAGGCAGGGGCTGCGCTGGAGCGGACCGTTTTGGTGCGCGGGCGGAGGGCTCGATGGCGAGGAGCGGTCCGGCGGGCGCGGACGGGACTGTCCATGGCTGCAGGAATGGCAGCAACAGCATCGCGAGCAGGACTCCCTGTGAAAGGAGCAGATCGACGCGGGGATTTCGCACTCGCAGTAGCATGGGTGAGAGCACCGCAACCGCCACGAGGATCGTTGTTTGGGCAACCCACGCAAGAAGGTTCGGAATCATGACTTCTTCCTCAACATCCGGCGGATTTCTTCGATTTCTTCCGGGCTGACCTGATCGTTCTCGACCAGATGCATCAGCAGAGGTTTGGCGGAGCCGTTGAACACGCGGGCCACGAACTCACTGACCATGCCGCCAAGCACCTCGTGCTTCGGCCGCACGGGCTGATAGACATGCGCCTTCTCACTCGACGTTTTCTTCAGGTGGCCCTTGGTTTCCAGCACGCCCATCATGGTCATCACGGTGGTGTAGGCGATCTTGCGGTGTTCGAGCAGCGCCTCGTACACGTCGCGCACTGTGGCTGTCTCGCGGGACCAGACGATCTTCATGATCTCCAGTTCCTGCTCAGTGAGTCCCTGCGTCTTCGTTCTCATACTAAGAAATGAGTACTAACAATACCGTTTGTCAATACCAATCCACGGTTATGAGTTATGCGAAAGCGAGATGCGGCAGAAGCAAGATCATGGCGAGGATTCCTATAAGGGCTTCGGAGCGCACTGCCGGGAGATTGTCGAGCGCACGGCTAAGGAGCTGGGGAGGCTCGACATTCTTGTGAATAACATAACGCGGCGTATCAGGTGACGTACGACAGCATCGGCGAGTGGCCTGCGGAGGAATAGCCGAACCCTCAGCTGTTGATTACCGCCAGTTTCGATGAGGAAAGGGTGAAGGATTTTGGAAAGGAACGGAGTTCGACCGTCGGAATGACCGGGGGGAAGACTCCGTCTTAGGGTTCCGTTGTGGGCGGACGTGGGCGTCCGCCGCAAAGCTACTTCTTACTAAAATCCCCACCCTTCACATAAGACAACTTAGAGGCATCCACATACTTCCGAAAAGCCGCATTCACCTGCTCCAGCGTCAAAGCCCCGATCTTCCTGTCCACCTCAGCCTGCCAAATCATAGTCCGGTCAAACCGCTCCTGCATCGACAACATCCCGGCCAGCGACGCATCCTGAGACCGCTGTACAGCCCGGTTCTGCAGATATCCATTCCGAGCCTCAGCCAGTTCCGTCTCAGTGAACCCCGCCGTCCGAGCCTTCTCAATCTCCGCCTTAACCACCGCCTCCACCCTGGGCGTATTCTGAGGAGCCGAGATCGCCGAAATCTCAAACTCCGCCCAGTCCTGCTTACTCGACGGCACATACCCGGACCGCACGCTGTAACTAAGCCCTTCCTTAGTCCGAACAGTCTGGAATAACCGGCTCGACATCCCGCCGCCAAAAATAAAATTAGCGATGGTAAATGCCGGGTAATCCCGGTGCTCATCCCCAACCGGAATCAGCGTGCCAGCCGAGAAATTCGCGTTAGCCTTGTCCGGCGTCTCAATACTCTCGTTGACCGGCTTCACCTCGTGATAGCCCGACGTGAGCCGGGCATACTTCGACGGGCTCTTCCAGTTCCCAAACAGCTCGCCCGCCAGCGCCTGGACCTGCGCCGGATCATGGTCGCCGACCACAGTCAAACTCCCATTCGAAGCCCCATAGAACGACTTGTGGAACTTCTGAATCTGCTCCAGAGTGACCGCTTTGATCTCGGCCATCTCTTCTTCCACAGTCGGCGTATAGCGAATATCCTCCACCGGCCACGGATTCAGATGGCGGCTCAGCGCGATACTCACCAGACTCGCTGGTTCACTCCGACGCCGCTCCGCCATCGCCAGCATGCTCTGCTTCAACTGCTCATACTCGCTCGACGGGAACGTGGCTGAAGTCAGCTCCTCGGCTGCCAGCCGGAGCGTGGCTGCCAGATTATCCCGGGTCGTCTCAATGGATACGACCGCGCTGTTCGGCCCGCCATTCACCTGAACCCGAGCCCGCAGCTTGTCGAACTCCTCGCGGAACTGCTGCCGCGTATGCTTCGCCGTCCCGCGCGAGAGCATACTGCCGGCCATCGAGCCAACCGTGCGCAACCCGCGCGTATTCTCCACATCGCCGAACCGGAGCGAAATCAGCGCCGTCACCGTATTCCCGCGAGTCTTCTTGGGCAGCAACTGCAGCTTCATCCCCACAGGCAGCGACGCCCGAATCAGCCGCTTCTCGATATTCTCCGGAGTGGCGTCGAACGTCTCGCCTTCCGTCACCGCCGTGTCCAGCCTGAAGTCTTTCAGCGCCAGCGCACGGTCCGTCACCGGAGGAATAATCGCGCGATCCGGCTTATCCACCGGAATGAACATGCCGACAGTCCGGTTGTCTTCTTTCAGATACGCCTTCGCTACCCGGACCACGTCCTCCGGAGTGACCTTCTTCAAATCCTCGCGGAACCGGAACACCAGCCGCCAGTCGCCCCGCGCGATCGTCTCACTCAGCGCCAGCCCCAGCCGGTCGCTGTCCGTCAGCCCTCGCTCCAGCTGCGACAGCGAGGCATTCCGAACGCGGTCCACTTCGTCCTTTGTGGGAGGCTCTTTCACAATGTCCTGCACCACGCGAATCAGCGTCTCGCGAGCCGCCTTCAGATCGCCCTCTTTGCGCAGCGTTGCTGTGAACGACATCACCCCAGGCTCATTCGTCATCCGAGCCCCACCATTCACCGAAGCCGCCATCTTCGTCTCGACCAGCGCCTTGTGCAGTCGACCTGACGGAGTGGCGGACAGAATATCGGCCAGCACGTCAATCGCAGGCAAATCCGCATGCGCTCCGTCCGGCGTGCGATACAGCACCTGCACTGCCTGCAGATCTCCAACGCGACGCACCGTAATCGTGCGCTCGCCGTCCTGATCCGGATCCAGCGTGTAGGTCCGCTCCAGTTGACGCGCGGGACGCGGCAGCTTCCCCGCCGTCTCGGCCACCATGGCGATCGTCTTTGCCTCGTCCAGGTTCCCCGCAACCACCAGCACTGCATTGTCGGGCTGGTAGTACTTGCGGTAGAACTCGCGCAGCCGCTCCACCGGGACATTCTCCAGATCCGATTTGGCCCCAATCGTCGACTTCCCATAGTTGTGCCACAGGAACGCCGCCGACATCGTCCGCTGGCTCAGCACCCGAAACGGCTCATTTTCCCCGCGTTCAAACTCGTTCCGGACCACCGTCATTTCCTGGTCCAGATCGGCTTTCGAAACGTACGAGTTCACCATCCGGTCCGCTTCCAGCCCCAGAGCCCAGCGCAAATTCTCGTCGTTTGCCGGAAAAGTTTCGTAGTAGTTGGTACGGTCGGGGCTGGTGCTGCCATTCACACGAGCTCCGTACTTTCTGAACTCTTCCTGCATCTTAGGATGGGAGGGTGTGCGCGGAACAGCATGTGCTCGAGAAGATGCGCCATTCCGGTCTCGCCGTAACCCTCGTGGCGCGAGCCGACAAGGTACGTCATGTTGACAGTGATGGTCTGTTTCGAAGGATCTGGAAAGAGAAGGACCGTGAGCCCGTTGTCGAGCCGGTATTCCGTAATGCCTTCCAGACTGGTGATTCGCTTGACGCCAGTCGGCAGCGACTGGGCAGTGGTCAGGGTGGCGGACAACAGGCACACTCCCGCGGCAAGGCTGAGTTTCATGCGTAGCCCCTTTAAGGATCAAGTGTACCCGTGACAAAAATCCTCCGCATCGGTGGCGGTTTTGCGCTCATCCTGATAGGTATCGTTGGGTTGATCCTGCCCATCATGCCAGGCTGGGTGTTTATTATCCCAGGCCTGCTGATGCTGGCCGATTACTTCCCCTGGGCCCGCCGCCTGGTGGACTGGGCGAAAGAGAAGTACCACTCTGCGACAATGAAGAAAGCCCCTTAACCGCACCATGCTGACCCGCATCAGTGTGCATGGCGCGCGCCAGCACAATCTGAAGAACATCGACGTCGAGATCCCTCGCAACACCTTCACGGTCATCACCGGGTTGAGCGGGTCGGGGAAGTCGTCGCTCGCCTTTGACACCATCTACGCGGAAGGCCAGCGCCGCTACGTCGAGACCCTCTCGCCCTACGCCCGCCAGTTTCTCGACCAGATGGAGCGCCCGGAAGTCGATTCCATCGACGGCCTCAGCCCCGCCATCTCCATCGAGCAGAAAACCACCAGCCGCAGCCCCCGGTCGACAGTCGGCACCGTCACCGAGATCTACGACTATCTCCGCCTCCTCTATTCGTCGATTGGCATCCCGCATTGCCCGCAGTGCGGCCTTGAGATCGCGCGCCAGTCCACCGAACAGATCATTGAGCAGGTGCTCGCGCTGACGCCCAACCAGCGCATCATGATCCTCGCGCCCATCGCCCGGGGGCGTAAAGGCGAGTACAAAAAGGAACTGGAAAAGCTCGCCCGCACCGGATTCGTGCGCGCCCGCATCGACGGCGAACTCCGCTCCCTTGACGAAGACATCGCGCTCGACAAGCGCAAGAACCACACCATCGAAGTTGTCGTCGACCGCCTGGTGCTGAAGCCCGGCATCGAGGCACGGGTCGACGCAGCCGTCCGCACCGCCACCAAAATGGCCGACGGCCTGGTCGTCGTCTCCGTGGTCGATGGGCCGGAGCGCATGTACTCGCAGAAGCTGGCCTGCCCAAACTGTGGCCGCAGCGTCCCGCAGCTGGAGCCCCGCTCTTTCTCCTTCAACAGCCCCTATGGCGCCTGCACCGAGTGCAACGGCCTCGGCAGCAAATGGGCCTTCGACCCCGTGAAGGTCATCGCCGATCCCGGGAAACCTCTGCTCGAAGGTGGCATCGGACCCGGCGGATCCTCGGCCTACATGGCCGACCGCATCGGCCAGTTCACCGCGCGTCAGGGCATCGACATCACCCTGCCGTTCGAGAAACTCGCGAAAAAAGTCCAGAACACCATGCTGCACGGGACCAGCGGGTTCCCTGGCATCCTCGGCATCCTGCGCGAAACGTTCGACTCCACCGGCGAGGGCTACCGCGAGTGGCTCATGGAGTACATGTCCCCCACCCAGTGCCCCGCCTGCCTCGGCCGCCGGCTCAAGCCCGAAAGTCTCGCCGTGCGAGTCAAAGGCGTGCCCATCGGCGAACTCACAGGCATGTCCATCGCCCGAGCGCTCCCCGTCGCTTCGGCCTGGGAGCTGACCAGCCGCGAACAGGCCATCGCCTCGCGAGTGCTGGAAGAAATCCGTAACCGCATGGAATACCTCATCGCGGTCGGCCTCGACTATCTCAGCCTCGACCGCGGTTCCGCCACACTCTCTGGCGGCGAGGCCCAGCGCATCCGCCTTGCGACGCAAATCGGCTCCAAGCTGCGCGGAGTCCTCTACGTGCTCGATGAGCCTTCCATCGGCCTGCACCCACGCGACAACGACCGGCTGCTGGAAACGCTCGCCCGCCTGCGCGATCTCGGCAACACCGTCCTGGTAGTCGAGCATGACGCCGACACCATCGACCGCGCCGATTACGTCATCGACCTCGGACCCGGTGCCGGACGCCTTGGCGGAGAGCTGGTAGCCCAGGGAACGCCCGCAGTCATCCGCGCCACCGAAAAATCCCTCACGGGCCAGTACCTCTCAGGCCGCCGAGCCATCGAAGCCCCCGCTGTCCGCCGCCCCGGCAACGGCAAGTCCCTCTGCATCTACGGCGCGCGCGAGCACAACCTTCGGAACGTTAACGCCGAGTTTCCCCTTGGCACATTCACCGTAGTCACCGGCGTCTCGGGCTCCGGCAAATCGACGCTCGTCAACGACATCCTCTACCGCGCAGTAGCCCAGCACGTCTACAACTCGCGCACGAAACCCGGCGCACACGACAGCATCACGGGCCTCGAACACATCGACAAAATCGTTGAGATCGACCAGACTCCCATCGGTCGCACCCCGCGCTCGAACCCAGCTACCTATACGGGCCTCTTTCAACCGGTGCGCGACCTCTACTCCATGCTTCCCGAATCGCGGGAACGCGGCTACAAGCCGGGCCGGTTCAGCTTCAACGTCAAGGGCGGACGCTGCGAAGCCTGCCAGGGCGACGGGCTGAAACGCATAGAGATGAACTTCCTGCCCGACGTCTATGTCACCTGCGACGTCTGCCGCGGCAAGCGCTACAACACCGAAACGCTGCAGGTGAAGTACCGCAACTATTCGATCTCCGACCTGCTCGGCGCCACTGTCGAGGAAGCACTCGGCGTGCTCGAAAACATACCCAACATCCAGGCGAAACTGCGCACCTTGTTCGACGTCGGTCTCGGCTACGTGCACCTCGGCCAGTCCTCCACCACGCTCTCAGGCGGCGAGGCCCAGCGCATCAAACTGGCCAAAGAACTCAGCCGCCGACAGACAGGAAAGACCCTCTACATACTCGACGAGCCCACCACCGGGCTCCACTTTGAAGACGTGCGCAAGCTGCTGGAAGTGCTGCAGCGTCTGGTCGAGCTCGGCAACACCATCATTGTCATCGAGCACCATCTGGACGTCATGAAGTCAGCCGACTGGATCATCGATCTCGGCCCGGAAGGCGGTGAGCGCGGCGGCGACATCGTCGTCAGCGGTACGCCGGAGCAGGTCATCGCCTGCCCGGCAAGCTTCACCGGACAGGCACTTGCCAGGGTGATGGCCCCGGAGCGTGCGGCTTGACCGAAGAAGCCCCGGCGCACCCGCAGCCGCCGTACCAGGAGCCGAAGGAGCAGTTCGATATTATCGACCTCCTCCTCTTTCTCGGCCTCGGCATCCCTGTGCTGCTGATCGTCATGTCGCTCAGCGCGCTGCTGCTCAAGACAGCCGGGCTCCAGATCCAGGGCGCGAGACTGCTCATCGCCCAGTGCATCGGCTACGTCGCCCTGCTTCCGCTGCTGTCATTCCTGATTCGCTCGCGGCACGGCGTATCGGCGGCCTCGCTGCTGCGCTTCGGCCTCTCCGCGCAGCAGATCTCCACGTCCATCTTTCTTGGCGTGTTCACCGCGCTCTCAGTCTCGGCAGCATCGGTGCTTCTCAGGACGCCGCCTCTCAAGACCCCCATGGAAGAGCTACTGGCCGACACAGTCTCCCTTGCGCTGGCGTCCGTGCTCGGTGTCACCATCGTTCCGTTTTTTGAGGAGTTGCTCTTCCGCGGACTACTGCAAACCGTGCTCGCCCGCTACCTCACGGTCTTCGTTGCGATCCCGATCTCCGCACTGCTCTTCGCCCTCCTCCACGGACCCCAGTACGCCTGGTCCTGGCGGCACGTTTTACTCATCACCGTGGCAGGCTCGGCGTTCGGAATCCGGCGCCTCATCACCAACTCCACGGGCGCGGCTGCCATCATGCACGGCGCGTACAATCTGGTTTTGTTTGTCGCCCTCTTTGCAGGCAAGTGGGCCGGTGCGAATCTACCCAGGGCTATATAAGAAAACATGGTCGAAACCATTCAGTGGACTGATGACGGCGTGGTCATGATTGACCAGACACGCCTGCCGCGGGAACAGGTGTTTGTCACCTGCCGCGACTATGAAGATGTGGCCGACGCGATCCGCACAATGATCATTCGCGGAGCTCCCGCCATCGGCGTCGCCGCCGCCATGGGCGTGGCCATTGGAGTCCAGAAGGCCAACCCCGAAGCGCTGGACGCCGAGTTCGAAACCATCTGCTCTACCCTCGCCGGCACGCGCCCCACAGCCGTCAATCTGTTCTGGGCCATCGACCGCATGAAGCGGCTCTTCGCCTCGGTCCGCGAGCAGGACATTGATGCCATCCGTGCCACCCTGGTCCGCGAAGCGAAGCAGATTTATCTCGAAGACATCGCCATCAATCGGGCCATCGGACAAAACGGCGCCGGTCTCGTTCCCGACGGCAAAACGGTGCTGACGCACTGCAACGCCGGTGCGCTCGCCACCGCCGGATATGGCACCGCACTGGGCGTCATCCGCGCCGCTGTCGAAGCTGGCAAGAAGATCGACGTCTACGCCGACGAAACGCGCCCCTTCCTTCAGGGCGCCCGTCTCACCGCGTGGGAACTGCAGCAGGACGGCATCGCGACAACCATCATCACCGACAACATGGCTGGGCATTTTCTCAAGCTCGGCAAAATCGGCTGCGTGGTGGTTGGCGCCGACCGCATCGCCGCCAACGGCGACGTGGCCAATAAAATCGGCACCTACTCCGTGGCCGTGCTGGCAAAGGAGAACGGCGTCCCGTTCTACGTAGCCGCCCCCGTCTCCACGCTCGACCTCACGCTCTCCTCCGGCGACCTCATTCCCATCGAAGAGCGAGCCGGTTCCGAAGTCACGCGCGTCGGTGGCGTCGAACTCGCGCCCGAAGGAATCGCCGTCCGAAACCCAGCCTTCGACGTCACCCCCGCCCGCTACGTCACCGGCATCATCACCGAGCACGGCGTAGCCACGGCCCCCTACGAAGACTCGCTCAAAGCTATCGTCGAAATCGCGTCCCGTGCGAGGATGGCGGTATGAAACGACTCGCAATTGCCCTGCTGCTTTTAAGCGTAGCGATGCAGGCTCAGATCACGCGCCGCGCCCCTGGCTTCTCACTGCCCGACGTCACGTACAAGCAGTACGACCTGGCCGACTATCGCGGCAAAGTGGTGCTGATCGATATCATCCAGACCGGCTGCCCGAAGTGCATCGAGCTAACCCGCAGCCTCACGGAAGTAAAGCAGAAGTATGGCGATAAGGTGCAGGTGCTGACCATCGTCACCCTGCCCGACAGCCCTCAGACCATCAACGCGTACACGCAACGATACGGCGTAAGAAATCCTGTGCTGTTGGACTGTGGACAGGTAATTGGCTCTTACCTCGGCCTCACGCCGCAGAACCCGAGCGTCCACTTCCCCCACCTCTTCGTCATCGACAAGCTCGGCAACATCCGCCGAGACCTCGACGAAACCCAGGTGACCATGACCAACATAGTAGGAGCCATAGAATCCGCCCTAAAGTAGAGTGATTCTTATCTTCAGGCCCAAACAGCCTGAAACCTGCCCTCCAGACCACACCCTTTAGTTTAGTCGGGGTTTAGGCCTATTATGGCGATGCCTGCGGAATTTGCCAGGGTTAGCATCTCTTCTTTGTCCAGCAGCAGCGTGCGGTTCGCATCGATGGCTAAGGCTGTGGTGCCGGTTAGCTGCATGGTTCTTATGGTTCCGGGGCCGGCTACTGGCACGTCGAACTGCATGTGTTTGCGGCGTTGGGAACTCTTTACGAGACGCAGGGGCTTGCCATTTACCAGGGAGGCGGCTCGCTCCAGCATGGCGTCGGTGCCTTCCATAGCTTCCACGGCTACACAGGCTCGCTCAGCTATCGCTACGCTCTGGCCGATATCGAAACCTGCTACCGCCGCGGCTACCCGGCGGCCGTAGTGGATGTCTCTCTCTTCGTCGGAGTCTGGCTTGCGGCGGGTCAGGACGCCTTCGCTGGCGAGGAGGGGCTTGAGCAGGCGGGTGGAATCGCCTAACGTGATGCCCTCGTCGGCGAGGACCTTCACTACTCCGCCTATCAATGCGTCGGTGTTCTTTTCTCTCATGGAGAAGAGAAGCTTTGCGAGACGCCAGTCGGGGCGAATGGCGGAGAAGATCTTTGTGTGCTTCACCTGACCGCAGAAGAGCACTTCGGTGATGCCCTCCCGTTTGAGGATGTCGATGAGCTTGCTGAGCTCGCCTAAGGACACCCAGTAAGTGCGCGGGGCGAGGGCTTCGATGTCCCGCGAGGCTTCTTCCTGAATGCCTATTGCCACCACTTCATGGCCCATTTTCGTCGCGGTTTCCAGCGCGAGGATCGGGAATCGGCCGTTGCCGCAAAGGACGCCGTACTTCACTTAATGAACCCGCGCTGCGATGTTTCGAGGAACGCGAGCACTTCTTCCACCTCGGCGACGCCGCCCAGTTCCTCGCGGATTGCGGCTACTGCCTGCGATGTGTTGAGGTTGCTTCTGGTCAGGAGGCGGAACATGGTTTGCAGAGCTTCCACCGACTCGTTCGAAAAGCCTCGGCGCTCCATGCCGATACGGTTGGCGCCGAACGTCTTGATCTCACGGGGGCTGACGGTGGTGGAGTAAGGCATGACGTCCTGCGTCACGACGCTGTAGCCGCCGATCATGGCGTGACGGCCGACACGGCAGAACTGATGCACGCCGCTCCATGCGCCGACGATGGCCCAGTCACCGATGGTGACGTGTCCGCCGAGGGTGGCGCCGTGGGACAGGATGGCGTGGTCGCCGACATGGCAATCGTGGGCCACATGCGTGTAGGCCTGCAGGAGCACGTCGCTGCCGATGGTGGTGATCATGCCGCCGCCTTCGGTGCCTCGGTGGACGGTGACGAATTCGCGGATGAGGTTACGGTGGCCGATGGTGACGTGGGACTTCTCGCCCTTGTACTTCAGGTCCTGCGGGGCCGCGCCGAGCGAGACGTGCGGGTAGATGGTGTTGTTGTCGCCGATGGTCATGGGACCGTCGGTGAACACATGGGCCATGAGGCGTGTGCCTTCGCCGATCTCGACTTCGGGTCCGACGATGCAATACGGGCCGATATCCGCCGTGTCGGCCACGCGGGCTGACGCGTCGACGATGGCGGTCGGGTGAACCGGCATAGGTGCGGCCTAGGCTTTCGGCTTGTCGCCCAGGGTGGCCATGATCTCGGCTTCGGCAACGACGACGCCGTCGACGGTGGCCCGGCCCTGCACCTTCGCCACGCTCGGCTTGAGCTTGAGGAAGTTCACTTCAATGCGGAGCTGGTCTCCTGGAACCACGGGCCTGCGGAACTTTGCCTCGGTGATGCTGGCGAAGAAGACGAGCTTGTTCTCACGGTCCGCCACACGGCTGAGGACGAGCACGGCCGCGGCCTGCGCCATGGCTTCGATGATGAGCACACCCGGCATGACCGGAAATCCCGGGAAATGCCCGGTGAAGTACGGCTCATTCATGGTGACGTTCTTGATGGCCACCACGCGCATGTCTTCGAGTTCGAGCACGCGGTCGATGAGAAGGAACGGATAGCGATGTGGAAGGATCTTCTCGATCGCCTGAATATCGAGAACAGGCATTGGTTATCGTAAGTATAACAATCATGGACCCGCTTCTCTCCTGCGCCTTCTCCAAACAAAACGAGCTGATCGCGTTTTTGCGTGAACTGGTGGAGTGCGAATCGCCGAGCCACGATGCCGCCGCCGTCGCGCGGTGCATGGATTTGTTCGCTTCGCGGATCGAGGATATCGCGAAGGTGAAGCGTGTGGGCGCGCATTTGCTGTGCGAGTTTCGGATTCCAAAGCCGCGTCGCAAAGAGGGACAGATTTTGTGTCTGGGGCATGCGGACACGGTGTATGACGTGGGCACGCTGGGCTCGACGATGCCTTTCCGGATGGAAGGTGGGCGCATCCGCGGGCCGGGCGTGTTCGACATGAAGGGAGGGCTCGCGATTGTTGTGTTTGCGGCACGGTGTCTGATCGAGCTTGGCGTGCCGGTGCCGCGTCGAGTGGTGTTGGAGGTGGTGTCGGATGAGGAGATCGGCAGCCACACGTCGAGGGAGTTGACGGAGAAGATGGCTCGGGAGAGCCACGCGGTGATTGTGGCGGAACCGGCGGCGGGGGTCGATGGGAAGGCCAAGACGGCTCGCAAGGG
>JAWXCM010000310.1:0-6157 GCA_034408745.1 Bryobacteraceae bacterium | reverse complement strand
TCACGAGCAGATAGGACTGGATTGCCCCGCCGCTGGAGAAGGCGGGCAGGCAGCCGATGCCATTGTGATCGGCCGCAGTGAAGTCCACTTCGATCTCCTCGCGTTCGCGCCCGGAGGATTCCAGTCGGAATAGCCGACCCAGATCCCAGACCTCATAGGTGGTTGGCAGGCCGCCGACCCTGGCCTTTGGCAATGCCGCAACCCGCGCGCTAACCCGTGCGTTGGACAGGAGCACGAGCGCCAGCTTCTCGATTTTGGCGGTCCGCTTGGCTATCAGCCAGGAAAGCTCGGTCACCGGCATCGACTCATCGAGGGCTGCGGCGAAACCCTCCGACCGGCTGGCTTCGAAGAAGCGGGTCAGCCGCGCAAAGGACGCTGCGATCTCGGTGTTAGTGAGGTTCTCGACCTCCGCCGAATCGCGGTGGTCCGCGACGAAAAGGTAGAGCGTCGAGAATTCCTCCTCCAGCGACCAGGCATCCACCGCGTGCCCCTTTGAGCTGAACTTGTAGTCCGTCTGCGCAAAGCTGGAAACCACGCCCTGGTCCTCAAGCAGCGAGCACATGTGCGCAATGAAGGTGCTCCGCGTGTAGTTTTCATCGGCCCCGGAGCGGGCGAGCAGGTCCTGACGCAGGTTGGCGTGAAATTCCTCGATGGTCATGGCGGTCCGAATTCCAGCGGCGCGGCGAACGGGGCGCATGCCTCCAGTTCAAGCTGATAGGTGACCCGCTGGATTCCCGGCGGGATGTCTCCGGGGCGCAACCGGGGGAACCCCTCGACGATGCGGTAGCAGCTTGTCGCAACGCGCTGGAACACGAGCCCATCATAGTATTCGTGGTGAATGTAGCCCGCCGAAAAAAGCAGCCCCTCGAAGCGCTCGCGCGCGGCCGGCGAGGCATCCCCGAGACCAGTGCGGATCCGGTCGGTCAGGCTGTTGAGGGTGAAGGCTCCCTCCGCGTCCGTCTCGGCGGTGGCCAGGGTCTGCACGACAAGGAAGCCATGGGGCAGCTGCGGATTGAGCTGATCGACCGAGGTGATCCGAACCGAAGGCTTGGACGAGCCGGACTGGCACTTCACTTCCACGGCGGTGTCGTGGATGGCGAAATCCTGCGGCGCATCCTCCGGTCCCTTCCAGAATCCAATGGCGGCATCCCAGCCGAAGCGCGTCGCGACCGGATTCAGGAGAAAAAGAAGTTCACCGAGCAGGCCCTTGATTTCCTCCAGCGGCAGGATCGGGCTTCGTGCCCGCCGGAGAAAATCCTGCCAGCGCTGGAGGCGTCTGACCACCACCGCCACGGCGGCGATCTCGTCATTGGCGCCGGCACTCGCCCGGACGAGATCATTGCAGAGCGCGTGGAACAGCTCCCAGTTCGGGGTCTCGTTCAGGAGAAGGACGATCTTGCCCCGTCCTCCCTGCACGGCGGTTGCGATCCTGATCCCCTCCAAGTCCGGCAGAATGACCCGGACCGGCATCGCCGGTTCAAGGACGTCCACGACAAAGAGGTAGCGTCCGCGCGAATCGACGCCCCAGTAAAGGCGGAGGGGGTGGTGTTCCGCCACCAGCCGCACGTTGAATTCTGAAGCGGGCTTCTCAATGCCTGACCATGGGTTGCTCATTCGGGGTCCTCCTCATCCTCCGGGGTAAGGACATTCTTCTGCCACCAAACCGTATTCACGCGATATTGCACCAGCTTTTTCGCGCGTCGCTGCGATCCGGGGTCGCCGGGAAATCCGATGCCGTAGGCGGGCACTACGGCGGTCACGGGCTGGTCATCCTTCGGGCGAATGCCCGCAAACATGACCATGAGCAGCGGCGGCCTGCCCGCCGACTGCCGGAACTTCCGATATTCCTTGTCGGGAACATCCTTGTCTGGATTGGCGGCAGTGTAGGCCTGCTTGATTGCCGCAATTTCATCCTTCGATAGTCCCGCTCGCTCGTCCCCGCGGGAAGCCACACGCCGCTTGGAGAATTCGATGCGGGCGGGCGTGGCGTTTGACACTGTCCGTATGATGGGATCGATCTGCAGGCTCCCTACCATGAAATTGCCTTCGCCTGCGGAGCGCAGCAGCACGTCGAACGTTCTCTGGCCATTGCCCTCCAGCCACTCGATGTATTCCAGCAACGGCTCGCGGTAGGTGAGGATGCATTCGGGATGGTTCTGGAAGCCGGTCACCACGGCCTTGGCCAGGACGCTCGACACCGATTTCCAGAGCCAGCCCAGCACATGGGGCTCCGGGCTCTTCTCCGCGGAGGCCGCCCGGACCAGTGACTCCAACACGCGCTTATTCTCGGTCAGGGCGTCCGGATGACCGAGAAGGACACTCGTCTCGGCGAGCCGTCCCTCAAGCGCGATGCTCACCGGGATCTCGCGGCTGGCGCGCATCTTGTTTCGCGCGGTCACGATGAGGGCGGTGGGATGGCTGCGCACGCGCAGACCGAATTCCAGCGGGGTCATGCGGGCCGCCTTCATGTCCTTGAAGTCCGCGCGCAGCTCCTCAATCGCCTCGGCGATGTGCGCATACCAGGAGGCCGCCTGCGGGGTCATGTGGATGCGGCAGAGATCCGCATACCCATCGCGGTAGCCGAACCACCGTCCCATCTGCATCAGCGTGTCATACATGATGGAGTTCCGCAGGAAGTAGCTGGACATCAGACCGTGCAGCGTGAGCCCCCGTGACAGACTGAGCCCGCCGACCGCTATGATGGTTCTGCCATTGGGATAGTTCTCCTTGCTGTAGTCGAGTATGCCCGAGCCCCTGGTGTTGACGCTTATCACCTCGACAGGGTCAATCGCCTCCTTCAGGCGCGACTGCACTTCCGGCCAGCCGAAGCCTGCGTCGTGATATTCCTCGGCCCAGGTGTCGTGCAGAATGCGGAGCACGGAATTCTGCAGCGCAGCCTCTGAAGCCAGTCCCGCATAATTGCCGATGGCCTGACGCGAACGCTTCACTTCCTCCAGCACAAGATCCTTCAGGTAATTCTGCACGCCGGTGAAACGGCTGACATTGATCATCATCGAGTGATGCTGTCCGGCCTGTTTCCGCAGGAGACGGATCGCCTTCCCGATGATGAATGCGCCTATCGCCTTCGTCAGGGAATCCGGCAATGCTTGGGGGATGAAAGTGATCTTGTGTCCGGTGGGCAGGAGGTCCTCGTGGTCGTCGATCTCGCGGATGCAATCCAGGTTGCCTTCATCAAGAAACAGGGCGGAAGCGCCCACATAGTTGGTCGGCGGGTCGAGGCTGTAGATGAAGTCCCTCGGGAAAAGGTCCCGGTAAAGCTCGCCGCTGGTCATTTCGTCCTCGGTCTCCGGATCAATGAAGATGTTGGCGAACGGAGTGGCCGTATAGCCGACGAAGGAACACCTCGGAAACAGGGCGAGCACATCCCGAATCCAGCGGTTTATGGTGGTGGGATCCGCCTCCGGCTTGTTGGTATTGATCGACGCATGGTCCGCTTCATCGTCGATGAGCAGCATCGGAAAGTCCTTCAGGTTGTGCCGGTTGTTGCCTGAGAGCCATTCATGCAGGTTTTCAAGGGTGGAGGGGTTCTTCTTCAGCACCAGCAGCACCGGTTCCCGCAGCGCTCCGAGCTGCATTGCGATTGAGGTGGCCGTGTGCTTCTTGAAGTCCTCCCGCGCCGTCGTGAAGCAAACCGGCCTTCGCTCCGCACCGAAGCGTGCGGCTCCGATAGGGCGGTTCCTGATGGTGCACCAGCCCATGAAATCGGCGTCGATCCGCTCCTGGGTCTGGTTGCGCAACGAGTTCAGCATGCCGGCGAGCACAATGATGACCTTGTATCCTGCATCCGCCGCCTTGGCTACCAGGCCGGTGTAGTTGGCGGTCTTGCCGGACTGAACATGCCCCACCACGAGTCCCTTGCGAGCCCACCGGCCCTCCTTTTTTGGATTTTCGAGGTGGTCCAGAATCTCGTCCGTCACTGCGTCGAGCGTTCCCACCACCTGCTTTGACAATCCCTCGCGCCTGAGATGGCTCCGATAGCGGGTCCAGTAATACGGGTCTATGTCGCCCTGCGCACCGGCGAGCCAGGGGCGGTAGTCCTCGGCCTCGAACAAGGTGCCCAACCCCATCCGTGTAATGAACTGGGTTTGGAGGCGGCGCATCGCCTCGTCAATCTGCGCAGGGGTGTAGGGTTCGCCCTCCGTGAGGGCCAGCACGCCGGCATGTGCCTGGATCAGGTTCAGGAGTTCCGGCTCCGCCGGCGGCTCCTCCCGTTTTTCGAGAGCATCCGAGACATGGTAGATCAGCTTTTCGAGGTCAGGCATGGGGGGCGGAGGCGAGCAGCTTCTCAAGTGATTCAGGTGACACGGCGGGGAATTCCGTTCGCAACAGCTTCTGACGAAGATCATCGCCCTCCAAGCCGCACTTTTTCAGTGCCTCAATGAGGCGGGCCACCACCTCCAAGTGAAGCGGGTCGTCGGCCGGTGGGCCGAATTCAACGGAATCACTCGCGGCATCGGAGAAATAGACATCAGAGGGGAACGCGTTGCTGACAAGTCGGAGGCAGGCCCGCGCGCGCGCCGCTCGGGAGCCGTCCTCGTCACTGAGCAGCTCATTGAGCAGGGGATGATCCTCATTGAGGGAATACCGAATCTTTCCCTCGATGACTTCGCGTTTCCAGACCGATATCAGTGGCCCCTCCTGGAGCCGAGTCGCTCGCCGGGTATAGACCCGCTGGCCGGTCCCGGCGATTCGCTGAACCAGCTTGCGCAGCTCCCTCAGCACGGTTTCCGGCGGGTCCGCCTCGGCCTTCTTCACGTCGATGCGCCAGAGCGCATCCAGACTATTGGGAATGTCCACTCGGACCCTGATGAGTTTGTTGAGAACCTCCTTGCGGATCAGCCTGAACCAGGTGCCCTTCACGATCAGTCTGCGATTTCGGTAAAGGTAGAATCCCTGGCTTTGCAGGTAGCCTTCCTCGCCGCCAAAGGCCTCGTATTCACTTCGCGGGATCTTGCTGTGGTGCGGCAGGACGAAAGGCTGCACCAGCACGTTTTCCCCATTGATTTGGATGGCCTCCAGAGGCAGCTCCTGCCGCGCGGGGTGTCTCGGACCGAAGGGATCAAACGCCTTGAGGCTGTTTCCGTTGAAGTCCATGCGTATCGCCTGACGTCCCGGGTCTGGCGACAGAAAGCGGTGGAACACCTGTTCCAGGTGTGCGCGTGCGTGGTCCATCAGGTCTGAGAATCGTCCCTCTGAGCGTCCGGCAGCTTGTTCGGGAAACACGCCGTCGATCTGCTGCCAGCATACGATGGTGCCGGTGCCCCACTTCTCCAGGGTGCCCAGGAGCGGCGCAATGACCGGTGAGGCCAGCAGCGTTTCCTTGGTATGCACCAGGATCTCCCAGTCGTGTGAAGCCTGTCTGGCCAGATGATCCAGATCCCACGAACATGCAGAAAGCTCGCAGCCAGCCCGGGAGATGACTGTAAGCAGGCGGCATTGCGAAATGGATGCCGTCTTCATGCCCAATCCGAACCGGCCCAAATCCTCGCTCCGGCGATGCGCAAGGGGCGAAGTGCTGCCAAACCTCATTGCTTCGATCAGCTCTGGCTGGGTCATGCCATGCCCGTCGTCCAGGATTGCGATCCATGGCTCACCATTCGCCCACAGAAATCTCACCGAGATGTTCCGGGCGTCCGCCGAGATGCTGTTATCGATGACGTCCGCGAGCGCCGTCTCCAATTTGTAGCCCATGCTCCGCAAGGACTCCATCAGCATGCTTGGTCGAGGCTTGAGATCGATCGTTTGCATGGGATTAGACAACGAATCCGAGCCCGCAGAAGGTCTTAAGCAGCGTTTCCCGGCCCGGTTCATGAGGGAAAATAACCTTCGGGCTGGTTCTTGGGGCCACGGGACAGACGTAATTCATTGTGACGTGAATGCGAAGGACGGAATCGCGATCAGGATGTGGCCCTACCCCTACGTTTTTCGTCCGAAGTCGTCAGCATCATTGTTTCAAATGCCTGCTCAAGCAAATTGCCCGAAGCCGTCGGCGATGCTAAACGTGCCTCTTACAGCACGCCGGCGGACCTGAAACTGAAGTAACCAAGCCCGGTGGGATCGGCACCGGCCCGCCCGATGATGACATGGTCCAGCAATTCTATGTCGATCGCCTTGGCGGCATCCCGCAACTGGCGAG
>JAWXCM010000309.1:0-5797 GCA_034408745.1 Bryobacteraceae bacterium | reverse complement strand
GATGCGGGCTGCAAGGACCGCAAGGGCTACTGGCCACCATTCGGGCCGGGCGAGTAGCAGGAGCAGCACCAGCGGCAGCGGGTTAGTGAACAGTTGGCCGACGTAGCCGTCTGGGCGCGAGCGCCGGGTGCTGCGGTTCCAGCGCAGGCGGTGGGAGATGCTGGCGGGCCAGGCTTGCGCCCCGATGTGATGCTCCACCACGTAGCTGGAGAACAAAACGGTCCAGCCCTTCTCGGCGGCACTGTTTCCGAGCACGAAGTCTTCGGCAAGAAACTCCGCCAGGTGTGGCCAGCCTCCTGCGTCCGCGATGACTTGTTTGCGGGCAGTCAGAGTTGGGCCGAGCGCAAACTTCATCCCTTCCACCATGCGGGCCACCAGAGCTGTGGAGAGGAACTCGGTGTTCATGCCGATGGCTTCAAGAGTGGAAGCGGCGGAGGATGGTCCCGGTACCGCCCGGTATGGGCAGGAGGAGACACCAACCCTCGGGTCCTGGAACTCAGCGGCGATGGTCCTCAGGAACCCGGGGTCGACTCGGATATCGCTGTCGCTCATCACCAGAATCTCGTGGGTGGCCGCCGCCGTCATCTGCTCCAGAGACCAGACTTTGGCGTTGGCCCAGGGCGGCTCGCCGACCAGCAGGACGCGGCTCGGGATATGGGGGTATTCGGCCTGGAGACGCCGGACTATGGGTACGGAGGGGTCGGCTTCCGTGCGGACTGCGAAGAGGATTTCGTAGCTGGAATAGTCCTGCTCAAAGATCGTGCGGAGGTTGGATTCGAGACCCGCGTCGAGCCCGTGGAGCGGCTTCAGCACACTGAGCGGGATCTCAGCCTGGAGCGGTGGTGGCTGCGCGCTGAGGTACCTGCGCGCGGCCACCACCACTAAAAGACAATACACCCCTGAGCCGACTGCGAGGAGCAGGAAGACCCAGCTCATCGGCTACTCTTCAGTGATCTTCGAGGCGACCTGGTCCTTGACCATCTCGATGAACTCGCCGACCGGCTTGACGCCCTGGTCGGCCTTGCGGCGGTTGCGGACGGACACCATCCCGCTCTCAGCTTCGCGGTCGCCGACGACGAGCATGTAGGGGATCTTCTGAAGCTGGGCTTCGCGGATCTTGAGGTTGACCTTCTCGCTGCGATCGTCGATGGTGGCCCGGATGCCGGCCGCCACAAGCTGCTTGTGTACCTGCTGGGCATAGGCGGTCTGGCGGTCCGTGATGGGCAGGACGATGGCCTGGACCGGCGCGAGCCAGACGGGGAAAGCCCCGGCGTAGTGCTCGATCAGAATGCCAAAGAAGCGTTCGATGGAACCGTAAAGGGCTCGGTGGACCATCAGCGGCTGGTGCGCCTTTCCGTCCTCAGCGATGTATTCGAGGCCGAAGCGGCGCGGGAGCGTGAAGTCGAACTGGACGGTGGAGAGCTGCCAGCGGCGGCCGATGGCATCGACCAGTTTCATGTCGATCTTGGGGCCGTAGAACGCTGCTTCATCGGGTACGACTTCGGCTTTGAGACCCAGCTTTGCGACGGCGTTGCGCAGTGCGCTTTCCCCGAGTTCCCACAGCTCCGGCGTACCGTCGTACTTGCCGGATTTACCGCCATCCCAGGTGGAGATCTCGGCGTCGTACGCGTTAAAGCCGTAGGTTTTCAGCGTGTCGATAGCGAACTCGAGGCAGTTGACTACCTCGGATTCGGCCTGATCCGGGGTGCAGAAGATGTGCGCGTCATCCTGGGTGAAGCCCCGGACGCGCATGAGGCCGTGCATGGTGCCGGACCGTTCATAGCGGTAGACCGTTCCGAGCTCACCAAGACGGACCGGAAGCTCGCGGTAGCTGCGCTTGCGGTCGGCGTAGATGAGGATGTGGAACGGGCAGTTCATCGGCTTGAGCTGGTACTCCGCGTCATCCAGCTCCATGCGTTTGAACATGTTTTCGGCGTAGAAGCCGTAGTGGCCCGACGTCTTCCAGAGATCGGCGCGGGCGATGTGCGGCGTGTAGACCAGCGAGTAGCCGCGCGCGATGTACTGATCCCGCATCCAGTCCTCAATGATCTTGCGGATGGTTCCGCCCTTGGGGTGGAAGAAGATCAGACCTGGTCCGGCGAGCTCCTGGATAGAGAAAAGGTCGAGCTCCTGACCGATCTTGCGGTGGTCGCGCTTTTTCGCTTCTTCGAGGCGCCTGAGGTACTCGTCGAGTTCTTTCTGGTTGAAGAACGCGGTGCCGTAGATGCGTTGCATCCGGTGGCTCTTCTCGTCGCCCTTCCAGTAGGCGCCTGAGGTGGAGAGCAGCTTGAATGCCTTGAGGCGCTTCGTGGAGGGCACGTGTGGGCCGCGGCAGAAGTCGATGAAGGTGGGGCCGAGGGTGTACTCGCTGAAGACCGCGTCGGCCTTCTCCTCAATGAGTTCGCACTTCATGAACTCGCCCATCTGTTTGTACTTTTCGACGCCTTCGGACTTGGGCATCATTTTGCGTTCGTAGGGCAGTTCCTGCTTCTGGAGCTCCCACATTTTCGCCTCGATCTTTTCGAGGTCTTCGGGCTGGAACGGCTGTTCCCGGTAGAAGTCGTAGTAAAAGCCGGTCTCGGTGGGCGGACCAATGCCGAGGCGCACTTCGGGGTAAAGCTGCTGAACCGCAAGAGCCAGGAGGTGGGCAGTCGAGTGGCGGTAGACCTCGAGGGCCTCGGGATTCTTCGACGTGAGGATTTGGAGAGTGGAGTCGGTCTCGAGAGGGCGAGTGAGGTCATAAAACTCACCGTTGATACGGGCGACTACTGCGTCGTCAGCCAGACGGGGGCTGATGGACTTCGCGATGTCGATAGGCGTGGTGCCGGATGCGACCTGCTGGTGACTGCCATCCGGCAGCGTAATGTCGATGCTGCTCATGGTTTTGCGGGGAAAGTATCAGGGTAGCACGCGGGTTTGCACCCAATCTGCGGCGGTGTCAGGTCAGGTGGTGAGTACGTCGGCGGACGTTACCAGGCGGCCTCCGGCTGCGGTCAGGGTGTTGTAGATGGCGTCGGAGGCGGCGGGGTCGATGGCGCGAATGGCGTCGGTGATCAGGTGAATGCGGGTTTGCTTTCGGCGGTACAAGCCCTTGAGGAAGAAGTCAACACAGATGTCAGTGGCGACGCCGTAGACCACGTACCGATCGGCTGCAAGGGCGTCGAGGAGCGTGTCCATTTCTCCGGTTGCGAAGGCGTTGGTGGTGACTTTCGGGAAGAGGGTCTGGCCGCTGACGAGGGTTCCGGCGGGCTTCTGCTGGCCGACAGTACCAACAACGCAGTGGGCTGGCCAGCTGCGGAACTCGATGTCATTCTCCGCGTGCGCGTCCATGGTGGAGATGAGTCTGTGGCCTTTGGCGGAAGCGTGCTGATTCAGCGCAGCCAGGTTGGCGACAATGGTCTCCGAGCCGGGCACGTACAGGGCTCCCGCGGGAAATAAGAAATCGATTTGTGTGTCGACGTCGATAAATACGGTATTCATTGCGCGAATTTCCGATTGTGTTGTTCGGCCAGATCTAACAGACGGCTGCTGTATTCGATGGCGTGGCTGGCCGGCTGGATACGGGCCAGTGCTTCCCGGCAGTGGTCGCGGGCTTCGGTGGCCGAAGGCAGTGGCTCGATTAGCTGGCCGCCGATGATGACTGGTCGCAGCAGCGCCTCGGCACTGCTCTCCATGCACTCGCTGCTACAGCCCACGACGTCTTTGGACGCGAAGCGGAAGACCTGCTTGGCGCCGGGGAGCGTTTGCTTTTCAGGCGAATATTTCGCGATGTAGCGCTTTTCGCCGTTCGCTTCGAGCTCTACCAGTTTGTAGACGGCGGAGACGGCCGGCGCGTCGGCTGAGGTGGCCAGTTCGGTGCCGACGCCGAAGACGTCAATGGGGGCTCCGGCGGTCAGGAGTTCGCGGATGCGGTACTCGTTGAGATCGCTGGTCGCCATGATCTTCGCGTTGGGGAAGCCGGCTTCATCAAGGATCTGGCGGACCTGTTTCGAGAGGCTGACGAGATCCCCGCTGTCGAGCCGGACGCCCCACATGGGCGGTCCCAGGCTCACGGCACGGCGGGCGCCTTCGAGCGTGTCATAGCTGTCGATGAGGTACACGGTGCCGTCGCCGAGGAGCTTCTGCAGAGCTCGGAAGGACTCGGTTTCCTCTTCGAAGGCGAGAACCCAGGAATGGGCCGACGTTCCGAAGACGGGGATGTGGAAGCGGTGTCCGGCTTCGACGTTGCTGGTTCCGGCGCATCCGGCGATGAACGCGGCGCGCCCGGCGAGGCGTCCGGCTTCGGGCCCATGGGCTCGGCGGGTGCCGAACTCGACTACAGCCCGGCCTTCCGCAGCGGCTACGACTCGCGAGGCCTTTGCGGCGATCAGGGACTGGAAGCCGAGCATGCCGAGGAGATAGGTCTCGACGAGCTGCGCTTCGATGATGGGCGCGCGGACGGTGACGATCGGCTCGCCGGCGAAGAAGGGAGTGCCTTCCCGCATGGCGAAGAGATCGCCGGTGAAGCGAAACTCACGCAGGTAATCCCAGAAGCCTGGCAGCGCGTTTCGGAACTGGGCCAGGCTCTGGAGGTACTGGATTTGATCTTCGGTGAAGTGGAGGTCGAGGAGGTATTCGACGGCCTGGGGGAGCCCCGCCGCGATGAGGTATTCGCGCTGTTCGGGCAGCCGGCGGATGAAGAGTTCAAAGACCGCCCGGTCCGCCGTTTTGGACTCGGCGAAGTAGCCCGAAGCCATTGTCAGCTGATAGAGGTCGGTCTGTAGTGCCGTCATTTCTTAGCTGGCGGAGGGGTTGGCGGGGCGGGAGCTTTTACGTCTGCCGCTGCGCCCAGAATGTCTTCCACCTTCTTATTGTCGATGGCGTAAACGGTGGGCTCATTTTCGCGCTTTGCGAACCACGTTTGAGAACCCTTTGAGAACTGGATCTTCTCCGTGCGTTTGCCGTTGCTGGAGACGACGGCAATATCGAGCACCGACGTAGTGAAGCCGGCGTCGAGAAGCGCGGTGGCCTGCAGATCCCGGAGTTTGTCGATCAGGGACTGGACGCTGGTGGGATCCATTTCCTTCCCGTTTTGCCACCATTTCTCACCCGATTTCGAGATGGAGTAAGTTTTGGCGGCGTCGCGGATATCCATTTTTGAGGGCTCACTGAAACCAAACTCGAGGAGCTTTTTGGCGCGGAAATCGTCGAGCGGTTTGACGAGGCTGTCAGCCAGTTCCTTGTCGACTTTGGCTACTGTCTCGACGGCGCTGGATTTGGCGAGGTACTCCTCTCCCTTCTTGCGGACATCGAGGGACTGAGCACCGGAGGGGTCAGTCAGGGTGACGAGGGCGACTCGGGTTCCGGCGGCGAAATCGGCTGCATACTTCGATTCCTGCTCATCGGTAGCGGTGGAGGCGAGTTTGGTGTCGCGGATCTTGCGGACTAGTTCGTCGACGGTCATCCCGTCGGCGCGGAGCGGGCGGGGCTTCAGGATCTGCCACTCGCTGTCTCCGGTGCGGCCGAACTCGACCGCGGGAGTTTTGCCGGCGGCCAGTTCGACGCGGCTTAGCTTCTGATCGTCGGAGGTGATGAGGCGCTGGTCGCGAAGGTCGCGCCAGTTCTTGTCGACCCCGCCTTTCACTCCGCCGCTGATGCTGAAGACGCGCGGGTCGCCGTCGAGTTTGGCGTACCAGGCGCCGCCGGTGGGCGTGTCCTCACCGATTTGCAGCGTGGTGGTTTTGTTGTCCTTGCCGGTAACGGACACCTGCAGGGCGGGTGTCGCGAGACCGAAGGGGGCGAGGTTGGCCGCCTTGTC
>JAWXCM010000308.1:0-3685 GCA_034408745.1 Bryobacteraceae bacterium | reverse complement strand
GTGATGACCAGCGCCGAGGGCGGCCAGGGCATGAAGGCCGTCTGGGGCAAGAAGTCGCCCTGGGTCGACTACGCCGGAACCGTTGACGGCAAGCCCGTCGGCATCGCGATCATCAACAACAAATCCAGCTTTGGCTATCCCACCCGCTGGCACTCCCGCGACTACGGCCTGTTCGCGGCAAACCCGATCTTTGAGAGCGAAGCCAATGGTGGCAAGGCGTTGCTGGAAGGCAAGTTCATTCTGGACAAAGGCAAGTCGATGGAGCTGAAGCACCGCGTGGTGATCCACCCGGGCAATTCGGCCGACGCGAAGATCGCCGACATCGCGGGACAGTACAACAAGTAGCTTTCCTTCAGCCCTTGTAGATCTGATTCAGCGCCCCGGCGACCTCGGGGTACCGAAACTGAAATCCAGCGCGTGTTGCCACGGTCGGCAGCGCGCGCTGGCTCGACACCAGGGCATTCGCCGCCTCCCCGTACAGCAGCTTCAGCGCGAACACAGGCACTGGCAGCAGCGATGGCCGACTCAGCGCCGATCCCAAAGCATGCGCGAAATCCGCATTCCGAACCGGATTCGATGCCACGGCATTCACGGGCCCCTTTACCGGCTCATTCGCCAGCGCGAACAGCACCAACTCCACCCAGTCGTCCACATGGATCCACGGCACCCACTGTTTCCCCGACCCCACCGGCCCTCCGACCCCAGCTTTGAAAGGCGTCGCCATCTGCGCCAGAGCCCCGCCGTCGGCCCCCAGCACGATCCCCGTCCGCAGCACCACCACCCGCATTCCCAGCTTCGCCGCCCCTTGCGACGCCTCCTCCCACTCCAGGCAAACCTGAGCCAGGAAGTCCTGCCCCGCCGACGAATTCTCCGTCAGCAGTTCATCCCCGCGGTCCCCGTAGAAACCTACAGCCGACCCACCCACAAATACCCGGGGCTTCACCGCAAGGCGCGCCAGCCCGGACACCAGATTCCGCGTGCCCTTCCCGCGGCTCTCCCGAATCCGCCGCTTCACCTCGCTGTTCCAGCGCTGCGCCACCGGCTCGCCGATCAGGTTGACTACCGCTTCCACGCCTTCCAGCGAATCGGGCGACGGCTCACCCGCCGTCGCATCCCACGCAAAGTGCCGCACACCCGCGATGCCCGTGTCTCTCCGCCCCAGTGTGCGGATGGAATGCCCGTCCTTCAGCAGCCGCGCAATCAAATGCGGCCCCAGAAATCCCGAAGCGCCCGTGATGGCAATATTCATAAGCTCACCAGATCCTTGCCGGTTCGTTCCAGATACTCGATCTCCTGCATGTAGGCACGAATGTCGGTTTTCCGCTTCATGCCCTCGTACGACATATAGCGCAACTGCCCGAACACCGGACGTTCCGCCCACGGCCGGTCATGCAGTCCGAAGCACCAAAGCACAGACGTGTACGTGTTCGGATCCCGCCCGTCGAGCGCGTACTTCTCATGCAGTTCGATCATCAGCTCGAACGCTTCCTCGTACGTGGGACACCACTCGATCAGTTTCTTGCCCCAGTACATCCGGTAGTATCCATGCATCTTGCCGCGCAGCAGCAACTCCCGCTGGGTCGCGTTCCAGATGTCGTCATACGTGCGGCCAAACTCAATCTGCTCCCGCGTCAGCTTCACCTCACGCTCATCCTGCGCGTGCTTCGTCATTGTCTTCTTCGCCCAGTCCGGCAGCGAATCCAGCGAATCGAACTGCGAATACCGGCAGAAGTTGAACCCCAGCTCGCGCCGGACGATCAGTTCCTCCAGAAACTCGTCGCACCCAATCTTCTGCTTCGCTGCCGCTTCTTTGGCCGCCAGCGCGATCTCCAGAGTCGAGATATGCCCGAAGTGGATATAGGGGCTCAGGTTCGACGTCGCGTGCTCAGAAGGCTCATTACGGCCCTCCGCGTAGACCCGCAGTTTCTTGTCGAGGAACACGCGCAGCCTCTGCTTCGCCGCCGCATACCCACCGCGAAACGCAGTCGATGGCGCGACGGCATGGTCGATCTCGCACGACGCCACCAGCTCCGCGATTCCGTTCTCCGTCACCTCCACGTGCATCTCCGGCACAGCTCCCGACCACCGGTGCTTCAGCTTCGGCATCGGAAAGGGCCGGAGATAATCCGGCAGCAGACGGTGGATCTTCGGCCGAATCGTGTAGGCCGCCCACTCCCGCTTCTCCATCCGATTCATCGGCACAATGCACGATGCGTCCACCGCCACGTACGGCACGCCGATCTTTCCCGGCACCGACTCATTATGCCTCGCTGGAATGAACGTCGGATAATCGTCGGTCACTACCATTGCCGCGCGCTTCGCCAGCTTGTACAACACGTCATTGGGGTCCGACCGCCGCCGCCGTGGGTAGAAACAGTAACCCGCTCCCATTCCCGCCACGTCGGTTGCAAACCCAGGGACATTCTCCAGCATGAACGTGTGGATCCGGCCGTTGGCATGGGGGTACGTGCACGTCAGCCCCTCATAAACCAGCAGCGGCAGCCCGAGCTCATTCGCCTGGCTCACCGCATATGCCAGCGCCTGGTTGAACGCCACCCGCCGGTTCATCTGCGACCAGTACAGAACGTACGCAGCCCCGGCCCGCACCGGCTCCGAATTCAACCTTCGAACGCGCTCTTCCACCTGAGTGAGGATGCTGCCCCAGTCAGGACCGCTACAATAAAAGGGCCGAATCATGCGTGCCTGGAATCGTGCAAAGTTATTGTGGGGCTATCTCGCCCGCCGGACACGCCTCTCCGGACTCCCCGTGGAGTACATCGTCGAGACCACGGCGAAGTGCAATCTCTACTGCCCCATGTGCCCTCGCGAGACACACAGGCAGCCCAAAGAGGACATGGCCGACGAGATCTTCACCGCACTCGTCAACGGCGCCCGGCATTCCGCCGAACACATGATGCTGATCGGTCTCGGCGAGCCGTTCCTCGACCCGAAAATCTTCGACCGCATCGAATACTGCGAGAAGCACAACGTCTCCACACTGCTCTCCACCAACGGCACCCTGCTCGACGAAAGCAACTCTGAAAAGCTGCTGCGGACGCCGCTGGAACACATCACCCTCAGCTTCGACGGCTCCACCAAAGAGTCGTTCGAGTACTACCGCAAGGGCGCGAAGTTCGATCGCGTCCGCGACAACTTCATCCGCTTCGCAAACCGCAAACACGCCACCCGCGCGAAGATCCAGATCGTAGTGCAGATGGTGCGCATGGAGCGGAATCAGAATGAGGTCGACGACTTCGTCAAGTTCTGGTCCGCCGTCCCGGGCGTCGATCAGATCCGCATCAAAGCCGACGAAACCAACCTGATGCAGCCCGAAGGCGGCCATGCGCCCGAGGACTGGAAGCACCCCTGCCACTACCTCTGGCGCGGGCCGATGTACGTGAAGCACAGCGGCGACGTCTACCCCTGCTGCCAGAGCTACATGCTGGATATGGAGCCGGTCGGCAACATCGGTCGTGAGAGCCTGGAGCAGATCTGGAACGGCGCACCGATGCGGCAAATGCGCCAGGCCCACGTGACCGGACGCGCCGGAGAAATCGACGCATGCTCCCGCTGCTTCACCACCATCCCGCACCCCGTCCTGGTAGCCGGAAGCCTGCTCCTCCACGGCCGGACCGTACGCAACCTCCTCCCTCTGGTGGAGCGTCTCGTTTACTTCTCCAAACTC
>JAWXCM010000307.1:0-4377 GCA_034408745.1 Bryobacteraceae bacterium | reverse complement strand
GCCGCCGCGGCGGCGCAGGTAAGCGGGTCCGTGACGAATGCCGCGGGCCAGCCGTTAGAGGGCACGATGGAGATCATCCAGATGGACGGCCGGAAGCAGGTAAAGACGGGCGAGTTTCGTATCGCCGGCGGCAGGTTCGGGGCGGCTGTTCCGGCGACGGCCAGGCTGCGGGCCACAGCGCCGGGATACACGTCCGATCTCAAGAGCGTTTTCATGGACTACGCTCCGCTGCTAAACGGGGTGCTGAACATGACGCCAGAGCAGCTTTCCGACTGGGAAACGTTCGAGGCAATCCGGCGTACCTTGCGAGATGTGCGAATCGATTTCCGACTCCAGGGCGGAGAGCGTCAACCGGCACAATGATCGCCGAGTCTTTGTAACCATCCGTGACAGAGCGCTTATGGCCCGCGATGCTGACCGCACACTCGGGACAACCTTCACCTGAATGAGGCTCGGGATCCAGCGGCAGGCCCGGTCTAAGCCTTGCACATGTTCTTAAGCGGGCGCCTGCGTCATGGGGCTGCATGGTGGTCTGAAACAATTCCAAGTGCTTCGTGGTATCGTGCTTGCCACACGTTTTGTAAGAGCCGTTCCCAGTGAACCCTGCCGTAAACGATCTTCACGTCCGGGTGAGCCAAGTCAATTTCCCCCGCCCACATGCGCCTGTTATAGGCGATCGGCTGCATGAGATGGAATCGGGCGAACTGGTACCGATCGGGCGCCGCTCCAAAATATTCCCTGAAGATAGACCATTTCCTCTTCGTGATTCGTGACTACCTGATTCGCAACCACCGCCAGATCGGCATACCGATCGTTTAGGAAAGCAGCTTCCCAGTCCACCAGACATACGCGTTGTCCGTCGAAGAGGATATTGTCCGGCTTGAACGGGTCGTATGACTCGACACTATCTCCACATCGTCATGAGCGTAAACGGCGGCAATTTCAGCATACCGGGCGAAGAACCCCTCGCTTTCGGATTGCGGCCCGTTGGACCCTGCCATGGCCCCCGGATTGCCTACTGTCCTGTGAGGAGAACATTAATGAAGAAGGCAGGCAAAACTTTCCTGTTACTCGCCGCGCTCGCTGTTACGGGCGTACTAGCAACGGCTGGTCAACGCGTCACCGGCACATGGGCATTGGTCCCTACTCTGAGTAACTTCGGTGGTCAGGCCGTCGTCCAGAGCGGGACGGTTACGATCAACAGCCGTGAAGGCAATATCTACATTGCCCGCAACTTCACTTTCGAAGGTTCCAACCAGACATTCTGGTACAACTTCAGCACCGATGGCCGCGAAGGCGCCACCATTAAAAGCAAGGAGCGTAACTCCAAAAGCAAGGCCAAGTGGGACGACGGCGCTCTAAAAGTCGTAACTACCGACGACAACGGCACCACCGTCGAATACTACAAACTTCAGGCCGATGGCTCGATGATGCTGAATCTGGAACGGCCCGGCAAGTCGCCCGTCACCATGGTATTCAACCGCGCCCCCGGCTCGCAGCCCTAACGCTGCACCGCCCCGCTCCGGCCCATGATCGCCCACACATCCACTACGTTGTCACCATCGCAAACATAGTAGCGGTCGTAGCACGTGGTGGTGTTATCCAGGTTCGTCGTATACAGCTCCAGCTTCTGCCCGAGCTTCAAATCGTCGCCCTGTTTCCACTTCAGAATCCCGTACTCAGCGCCCTGGTTCTGCACTTCCAGATCAGGGCGTCCCTTCACTCGATCCGTCGGCTTTAACAGCGCCTTATTTCCCAAATCAATTGTTACTTGACCTGGATGATTCTGACTGATCACGGTGGTTAGCACACTCAATGACGGTGCAAAATCCGAGTACACTTCGCTCGACTTTCCGCCAACCGCCATGTACTGCGTGTCCATGAAAATGTACGACCCGGCCTGCAGCTCCGTCAGCCCCACCTCTTTGTCGATGTTGTAAGTGCCCGTGCTTCCGCCCGTTACCAGCGGCGTCGGCAGGCCGGCCTTTCGGCATAGCGCCGCGGTCTCGACCATCGGCGTCACATCGTTCTTCGACTTCGCCTTCCGCGTCTCGAACCCCTTGGTCTTCGCCGCCGTTCCCGAGTAGCCCATCACCCCGCCGAACCGTAAGTTGTCCTTCGAGTCGATCCGCTTCGCCAGCGCCACGCCCTTCTCGCCAGGCTGTATTCCATGCCGCGTCAGACCTGCAAACACATCCACCAGCACCGTCAGTTTCGTCTTCCTCGAGGCGGCCGCTTCATCCAGTAGATCTACCGTCAGCGGATCGTCCGCCACGCACATGAACGTTGAGTCGCGCGCCGCCAGTTCCACCGCGCGCATGATCTTGTTCCGCCCGGCCGGCTGGCATGTGTGCAGCACGTTCTTTACGCCCGCCCCCACCATCAGTTCGCTCTCGGCAATCGTCGCGCAGCACGCACCCAGCGATCCCATCGCCACCTGCCGCTTGGTGATGTCCACCGATTTGTGGATCTTGCAATGCGCCCTGATCGCGATTCCCGTCGACTTGGTGTAGTCCGCCATCGTCCTCAGGTTCTGCTCGAACAGCGCCCGGTCAACGCACAGCGCCGGAGTGCCGAGGTCCTCTTTCGTAATCCCTTTGAAATCGCGTTTGGCGATCTTGGCCTCGACTTCGGTATAACGCAGTACCCTGCCACCGAAGGCCGCGGCTGATAGTGAGGAGAACAGGAACGCGCGCCGGGAATTCATTCTGATAGCATAACCCGGTAATGAAACGTCGATCCTTCATCTCCGCCCTGGGCGCGGCCGGAGCCATGTTTGCGCAGGAGGCCAACCAGTATCCGCTCGGACCCGATTCGCAACGTCAACCCGGCGTCCCCAAAGGGACCGTCACCCAACAGCCGCCGTGGAAGAGCGCCATCTTTCCCGGCACCGTTCGCGACTGGTGGATCTACGTGCCCGCGCAGTACAAGGCCGAGACGCCCGCCAGCGTGATGGTGGTGCAGGACGGCGGCGGATGGGTTCGCGACGAAGGCGGCATTCGCGCTCCCATCGTGTTTGACAACCTCATCGACAAAGGACAGATGCCGGTTACCATCGGCGTCTTCATAAACCCCGGCGTCCTACCCGCGCTTGCCGACGGCGCGCAGCCGCGCTTCAATCGCAGCTTCGAATACGATGCCGTCAGCGATCGCTACGCCCGCTTCCTCATTGAGGAGATCCTGCCTGAAGTCCGCAAGAACTACAACCTCTCCAAAGACCCCAACGACTACGGGATCGGCGGATCCTCCTCAGGTGCAAGCTGCGCCTTCACCGCCGCGTGGCACCGGCCCGACGTGTTCCGCCGCGTCCACTCCTGGATCGGCAGCTACACCAACCTCCGCGGCGCCGAAGTGTATCCCGACCTCATCCGCAAGACCGAGGCCAAGCCCCTCCGTATCTTCCTCCAGGACGGTAAACGCGACAACAACATTTATGCCGGAAATTGGTTTATCGCAAACCAGGACATGGCGTCGGCGCTCGAGTTCGCCGGCTACGACGCGCAGTTGATCGTCGGCGAGGAAGCGCACAACAGCCGCCACGGCGCAGCCATCCTGCCCGACTCGCTCCGCTGGCTCTGGCGCGACCATCCCAAGCCCATCACGAAACCTTCATCGGCGCGCCAGACCATCGCGACGTTTCTCGATCCCGCGTCGGAGTGGGAACTCGTCAGCAGCGGCCATCGCTTCACGGAAGGACCAGCGGTCGATAAAGCCGGCAACGTGTTCTTCACCGATATTCCGAACAACCGCATTCATCGCATCGATGCCGCCACCGGCAAAGTGAGCGTGTTCAAGGAGGATACCGGCGGCGTCAACGGCACTATGTTCGGGCCTGATGGACGCCTCTACGCCTGCCAGAACGGGCGCAAGAAGATCGTCGCTTATACAACGGATGGCGCCGAATCCGTCATCGCCGAAGGTCTCGATTCAAACGACCTGTGCATCAACGCCCGCGGCGAGTTGTACGTGACCGATCCGCCTAACAAGCGTGTCTGGTTCATCGACGCGAAAGGTTCGAAGCGCATCGTCATCGATAAAGGTTTGGAGTTCCCCAACGGCGTCCGTCTGTCAGCCGATCATTCGCTGCTGCTTGTCGTCGACATGCGCAACAAGTGGGTATGGTCGTATCAGGTGCAACCCGACGGTTCCGTCCTGCATGGCCAGGCGTTCTACCGCCTCGAGGTCCCCGACGATTCTTCCCAATCCGGCGGCGACGGCATGACGGTTGACTCGGAGGGTTTCCTCTACGTCACCACCCGCATCGGTGTCCAGATCTGCGACCAACCCGGCAGGGTCAACGGCATCATCAACAAGCCCCACCCCGGGTCGTTATCAAACGCCGTCTTCGGTGGCCCCCAATTCGACTGGCTCTTCGTC
>JAWXCM010000306.1:0-6220 GCA_034408745.1 Bryobacteraceae bacterium | reverse complement strand
GCTGGGCAGCGTCATCGATTCCACCGGCCTCGCCGTCCTCGGGGCCGCCGTCAGTATCGTCCACGCCGAATCCGGAGCCGTTGCCTTCAAAGGCACTACCACCGGGGACGGCAGCTGCACCGCGCCCGCATCCGCCGATGAGAATCACTGGCGTGCGTTTCTTTTCATACGCACGCCGGTCGGCTCTGTCCGCGGTACCGCAACATCGACAGGCTGTGTGCCAGTGAGCGCCAGTCAGCCCTCCCAGGTCAGACGGAGCCCGTGGCTCGGTTTCGTTTGTCCCCACAGATTCGGGGCGGCAGGATTATCGGTCGGGCACAAGCGCAAATGCGATCAATGCATCTGCAATAACGTGCTGAACCACCCATTAAAAGCGCCGAATAATTACGACATCGGAAACCTCGGTACTTTCGCCATGGGTGTAAATGCCACGACGCGGCGTCCCGAAATCATTCGCGTGACGCCAAATCCCGACTTCGGCCGCCTCATAGCCAGCTACTCACAGGAAGGCATCGACGCGCGCCGCATGGTCAGGCTCCGACTGCGTATAACCTTTTAAGGTGGACCGCAGAACGGCATTACTCGCATTGGCTGGCGCAGCGGCGGGACGGGCGCAGATCCGCTACGCCGAATATTACCGCTGCCTGCCCGACTACCTCACCGCACTGGCCGGGCAGGCCAACGCGCAGCGCTCGACTGCACTGGGCACGCTCACCACGCCGGCGGCCATCCGGGCCCGCCAGTCCTGGGTCCGCACCGCATTCTGGAAACTGGTGGGCGGGGAGCCGTCCCGTACGCCCCTGAATCTCCGCACCACAGCGTCCATCCAGCGGCCCGGCTACCGCATGGACAAAGTGGTTTATGAGAGCCAGCCGGGCCTCATCATCCCCGCCAACCTGTACGTTCCGTCAGGGCGCCGAGGCCCGTTCCCCGGCGTCCTGTTTCAGGCCGGCCACAGCCTCGACGGCAAAGCCGCAGCCCCGTACCAGAAGTGTTGTCAAGCACTCGCACGACTCGGCTACGTGGTGCTGGCGCCAGACCCGATGGGCCAGGGAGAGCGCACGTCTTACCCAAAGCCCGGGGCAGGGGAGCGGCGCACACGCCTCGATTCCGCCGATGAGGAACACAGCCGCCCCGGCCGCCTCATGCTGCTGCTCGGCGATTCCGCAACTCGAATGCAAACCTGGGACGCGGTCCGCAGTCTCGACGTGCTCGCCTCCCACCCTGATGTCGATCCCAGGCGCCTCGCCTCCACGGGCCAGTCCGGCGGCGGAACGCTGACCATGTTCCTCGCGGCAGTGGACGACCGTCTCGCCTGTGCCGCCGTCTCCTGCGGCAACTCGGAAAATTTCGCCTGCGACGGCTTCCTCGCGCCCGGCTCCACTGACGATGCCGAGCAGAACTTCATCGGGGCCGGCCCCCTCGGTTTCGACCGTTGGGACACGCTCTACCCGATGGCGCCAAAGCCCCTCTGGATCGCCGCCAGCGCAAGGGATTCGTTCGGCACCTACAGCCCCCGTTATCTCGACAGTGGACGTGCCGAGTTCGCGCGCCTCAGTGCCGTCTACCAACGCCTTAACGCCCCGACCGGGTCACTGGAATGGTATGAGACGCCCGTGCCTCACGCCCTCTCCCACGACCTGCGCATGGGCATCTACCGGTTCTTCGACCGCTGGCTACTCGGCGGAACAGGCCAAATCACATCGGAGCCGGAGGTCGCCCCCGAGCCCGAAGAGGTGGTACAAGTCGGCCGCACGGGAAACGCCATCCGCGACTTCCGCAGTGTCACCCCCCTGCAACTGCTGCCAAAGCCGACCACCAGCGGAGGCGACTGGAAAGACCTGCTCCATCTCGACGCACCTGCGAAGCCACCAGAGGTGAAGGTCCTCGGAAAGGCTGACGGAGAGGGCTGCTTCATCGAGGGCGTCGAAGTGTCGGGCCAGGCAGGGCCCATCCCTGTCTGGCGTTTCATCCCGAAGCAATCGAACAAACAACCCGGCCGCGTCCTGCTGATTCTCGAGCCTCGTGGCCGAAACGGCCGCTGGCGCGAAGACGACCTGTATCACCAGCTCGCATCCCAGAGCGGCTGGACCGTCTGCGCGTTCGACGTCCGCGGCATCGGCGACCTCTCCCCCGAACTCGGCCGCGGCAACCCGTACTACGCCCAGGCCCACGCGGATGAAGAAGCGTGGGCCTGGGCGAGCCTGATCCTGGGGCGACCCCTCCTCGGACAGCGCGTCGCCGACATCCTCTCCGTCGCAGCTTCCCTGCGTGGCCGAGACCGCACCGTCCTCGCCGCAACCGGACACACCACCGTTCCCGCGACGCTCGCCACCGCTCTCGACCCGAAGATCGACCTCCTCTACACCACCGGAGGTCTCGAAAGCTGGGCCGCGCTACTCAACCAGCCCGACTACACCGAGCCCCTCGCCAACTTCCTCCCGGGTATACTCCGACGCACCGACCTTCCCGCAGTTCGGACAAGCCTCGGCGTAAGGCTGCGACGCGGCAAGACCTGGGACCTCGCCGCACTCAGCGCTCTGTGAGTCGCGCGTCAAGCCGAGCGCCTGGTTTAGGCATAGAATAGGAGCGAACCAACCCCATGCATCGCGATACCGTGCGTGTTCTCGGGGCCGCGCTGTTGTGCGCCGCCTCCGTAGCCTCCGCCGCCGACCCGACATTCCTCAAACGCAGCATCGCCTCCGCCAGGCCCCAGATGGAAGCTCCCGGCGTCACGTACAAACCCCTCTTCGGAGCGGGCGACCCCGACGCGCGCCACCTCAGGAGCATCGCTCGATACGGCGAACTCGCCCTCGAACCCAAAGCCAAATCCACCCCCACGAAGTACCCAGCAGAGGAGCAGCTTTACTACGTCCTGGAGGGCACAGGCGAGGTCACCTGCGACGACGAGCGCAGCCCCGTCAAAGCGGGCGACTTCCTCTACCTGCCGCCCAACTCCACCCATGGCATTGAAAACACCGGCGCCGCGCAGCTTCGACTGTTGGTGATGGGCTTCAGAGTCCCCAAAGCAGCCACCCCGCCGCCCGCGCAGAAACTGATGATTGCCAACACGGCCGACGTGCCATTCCAGACGCTGGCCAGCCACGGCCCAACCACCCAGTTCGCCCTCCTCGTCGGCACCACGGAAAGCAAGCGCGACAAGCTCGCCGCCGCCAGTCAGATGGCCAGCCTGTTCATCATGGACTTCGCCCCAGGCGGTACCAACATTCCCCACCACCACGAGACCGAAGAGGAGATCTACTTCGTCCTCAAAGGCAGTGGCGAGATGGTGGCGGGAGGCGGCGCCGACGGCAACGAAGGCCGCTATCCGACCAAAGAGGGCGATGCCTGGTTCGTCCGCCTCAACACCACCGTAGGCTTCTACAGCGCCGCCAAATCTGGCAGCCCGCACGACCAGATCCTCGCCGTGCGTTCCACATTCCCCTTCCGTCGGCCATAACACAATGACGACCAAACGCGCCCGCCTCACCCGCAGACAGATCCTCGCCACCCTCGCGTTCCCCGGACTCTTCCGGATGACCGAAAATCTGTCGTGCGCGCAGACCCTGAACAAGCGCTCCGCACCGAGCGATCTGAAAATCACCGACATGCGATCCGTCCTGGTCGCATCGAACTACGACTACCCGATCATCCGCATCGACACCAACCAGGGCGTCTACGGTCTGGGCGAGGTCCGCGACGCCGGTCGCGAAGGCACCGCGCTGGTCCTCAAGCCGCACCTGAAGGGCCGCAATCCGCTGCAAATCGAACCCATTCTCGACAGCATCCGCAGCTTCGCCGGACACCAGCGGCTCGGAGGTGGTTACAGCGCGGTCGACATGGCGCTGCACGATATCGCGGGCAAGGTCTACAACGTACCGGCCTGGCGGCTGATCGGATCAAAGTACCGCGATAAAATCCGCATCTACTGCGACACCGATCAGAGCAAAGACCCGAAGATTTTCGCCGAGCGCCTGCTGCGCCGCAAACAACAGGGCTTCACGTTTTTCAAAATGGACCTTGGCACTTCGCTCGTTGCCGACCGGCCCGGCGCGGTAAACAGCTACAACACGGCCACCCCGAAGGGCCTGCAGTACCTGTGCGAGTACATCCAGGCCGTGCGCGACAACATCGGCTGGGAAGCGCCGCTGGCCGCCGACCACTTCGGCCCTCTGAACCTCAACGACAGCATCCGCTACGCCCGAGCCTTCGAGCCCTACAACCTCGCCTGGGCCGAAGACATGTTGCAGGTGGGCACTCTCGGCCCCGGCGGCGACGCCCCGAAAAACTGGCGCGCCTACCGCGACCTTTGCGACGCCACCGTGACACCCATCGCAACCGGCGAGAGCCTCTGGGGTCTGGAGGAGGGCTTCAAAGACCTCATCGACAACCGTGCCGTAGACATCATCCACCCCGACCCGCTTACCTCCGGCGCCATCCGCGAAACGAAGCGAATCGGTGACTACGCGTCGATGCACGGAGTCCAGACCGCAATTCACTTTGCCGGATCGCCCGTCGGCTGCCTCGCCACCGTCCACATGGCCGCGACGCTGAAGGACCTGCTGGCCATGGAGAACCACGCCGTCGACATCCCCTGGTGGGGCGACCTGGTTACCGGCCCGTCAAAGCCCATCGTCGACCGCGGCTACATCACAGTTCCCGACGCCCCAGGCCTCGGAATCGAACTGAATGAGCCAGTCGTCAGGGAGCACATTCGCAAAGGCGGCTACTTTGAGCCGACCCCGCAGTACGACGACTACATCCTCGACCGGTTCCGTCGCAACGGCCCCTACCCGCATCTCGATGAGAACGGGAAGCCGGTCACCAGCATGTGACGGATGCAACTCCGCGTGGACGGCCAGCATCCTATCTTTGCAAGGCTCGTTATACTGTAAGGATCAGGAGAGTTCCGTTTGTACCTGAAGACACTTGCCCGTCTGGCCGTTCACACCCAGTTGTTGCCGATTCTCGAAACCGGTGAGGAGACCCTCGTCGGCGGCCAGGCCGTCATGGAGGGCGTGATGATGCGCTCCCCGCACAGCTACTGCGTCGCGGTTCGCAAGCCCAGCGGCGAAATCGTCACCGAAGAGTCGCCTCTCCCGCGCATGTCGGAGAAGTACCCGATTTTCAAATACCCCGTCCTCCGCGGCATCGGAACGCTCGGACAGGCCATGTGGCTAGGCATGCAGGCACTCCGCTTCTCTGCCGACGCGGCGCTCGCCGATGAGCCCGCCGGCAAGGACGGCAAGAAAGTGGAGATCTCCTCGAAGATGATGTGGGTCAACCTCACCATCTCCCTGCTGTTCTTCATCTTCATGTACAAGTTTGTGCCGCTGCTGGCAACCACACAGCTCGCAAAGCTATTCCCCGCGCTGAACGGCCGCATCGAATTCAACTTCGTCGACGGCATCATCCGCATGGGCATCTTCCTCACATTCCTCTACCTCATATCGAGGCTCGAAGACATACGGCGCGTCTTCATGTACCACGGCGCCGAGCACAAAGTCGTTTTCAACTTCGAATCGGGCAAGCCCGTGACCGTGGAGAACGCACAGAAATTCGTCACCTTCCACCCCCGCTGCGGAACCAGCTTCATGCTGGTGGTAATGGTCATCTCAATGGTGATTTACGCCTTCCTGCCCATCGACAGTTTCGCCGGCAAATTCGCCGCGCGCATTGTGTTGCTGCCCGTGATCGTGGGCCTCAGCTATGAACTCATCCGCTACGCCGCAAAGCACCGTGCGGGCATGATGGCACTGCTCACCGCTCCGGGACTCTGGCTGCAGCGCATCACCACAAAGGAACCTACAGACGATCAGACCGCCATTGCTATCCGAGCGCTCGATGGAGCCATGGAGTTGGAAGCAAAGCAGGGCGGGGAACTCGTCATCGCCTGATATGCAGTATCTGGACAAACTGGCCGACATCGAGCAGCGCTTCGAAGATCTGACCCGGCAGATGGCCGATCCCGAGATCATCTCGGACAACGACATCTATCGCAAGACCGCGCGCCAGCAGAGCGAACTGCAGGAGATCGTCGAGAAGTATCGCGAGTGGAAGAAAGTCCACTCCGACCTCGAAGGTGTGCGCGCCATGCTCACCGAGACCGATCCTGAGCTCCTCGAAATGGCGCAGGACGACGTCGCGCGCCTCGAGCCTGAACTCGAAGCACTGGAGAAGGAACTCAAGCTACTGCTCCTGCCGCGCGACCCGAACGACG
>JAWXCM010000305.1:0-8288 GCA_034408745.1 Bryobacteraceae bacterium | reverse complement strand
GGCGTCGAGGTCGACACCGTCCTGGCCGCCTTCACCGCCAGCGTCACCCCGGCCACCACGTTCGTACCTGCCAAACCCACCGACCCGCTTCCCGCTTCCGATACCGACACCTGGCGAGCCGTCAGCCAGGCCTGGAAATCGAACCGGGAAGTCTTCCGAGACCCGCAGTCTGGCGACTTCAGCCTCACCGCCGCCCCTGGCGCCCGCAAAATCCGCAGGCCCCGGGTCGGTGTCTACAAGGCATACACCCCCAGCATGGACGAGGGCTGGACGCGCTGGATCCTCGAAAACGTAGGCTTCGCCTTCACCAGCGTCTACGCCAAAGACATCCAGGCCGGCGACCTCAACAGCCGCTTCGACGCGATCGTCTTCCCCGAAATGAGCGCCAACAACCTGCAGAGCGGCCATGCCCCCGGCACCATGCCCGACGAGTACGTCGGCGGTCTCGGCGAAAAAGGCACGGGCGAACTGAAAAACTTCGCCTCAAAGGGTGGCACCGTGGTCTTCCTCAACGACTCCAGTGAATGGGCGATTCACCACCTCGGCCTTACATCGATCAAAAACGTGCTCAACGGAGTCAACAACCGCGAGTTCTATTGCCCCGGTTCGCTGCTCAACGTCACTCGCCTCGACACCCACCCGCTTCTCCTCGGCATGCCGAAAGACTTCACTGTCTGGTTCGAGAGCGGCCCTGCCTTTGAGATCACCCCAGGCGGCCGGGACGTAGCGGTAGCCAGCTACTCCGACGGCAAGGTCCTGGCCTCCGGCTGGCTTCTGGGCGAAAAGTACCTCCAGAAGAAAGCCGCGGTAGTCGACTCCCCAATGGGCTCGGGCCATGTAATCCTCTTCGGCATCCGTCCCCAGTACCGAGCCCAGAGCTACCTCACCATGAAGCTCCTCTTCAACGCAATGCTCTACTTCGAATAAGGCAAAGTGGGGCCGGCCCCTGGCCGTCGAAATGAAGCGCGTCCCACCCGACAAAACTCGACCCCGCCACGGAAGCACTCGGCAAATTCCCGCCTCCGGGCGTCATACCTGACAAGTGAGCGATTACCAGACAGAACTCGACCGCCTGGTGGGCGAGCTCAACCGCGGCGCGACGGCCAGGCCCACCTCCGCGCCGACCCAGCAGCGAAACCCCACTGCCATAACCCCGCTCCTCGAGAAGGCCGTAAAGGACTCCGCCTCCGACATCCTCCTTGTAGCAGGCTCCCCAGCCTGCCTCCGCATCCATGGCCGCCTGAAAACGACGCAGGGCACCACACCCCTCAGCGACGACGACATCCGAGCCATGGTCCTGCCCCTGATGAACCCCACCGATTACACCACCCTGCAAAAGGAGCGGTCCGTCGACCTCGCCTTTTCCAGCCCCACCGGCCACCGATTCCGCCTAAACGTCCACTACCAGCGCGGCACTCTCGCCGCCAGCATCCGGCTCCTGCCGAAAGACGTGCCCACCCTCGCTCAGCTCAATCTGCCAGAGACTGTCGCATCGTTCGTCAACCTCCGCCAGGGCCTGGTCCTGCTCACCGGACCCACCGGCTCTGGCAAAACATCCACCCTCGCCGCCATAGTCGACGCCATCAACCGCACCCGCGAGTGCCACGTAGTCACCATCGAAGAGCCCGTGGAGTACGAGCACCGCAACCGCCTCTCCGTCATCGAACAGATCGAAGTAGGCCGCGACACCCCCTCATTCCTCAACTCCCTCCGCAGCATCCTGCGCCAGTCCCCCGACGTCATCCTCGTGGGAGAAATGCGGGATTCCGAGACCATCTCGACGGCCCTCACCGCCTCCGAAACCGGTCACCTTGTCCTCTCGACACTCCACACCAACGACACATCCCAGGCAATTTCCCGAATATTGGACTCATTTCCCTCAGCGAATCAGTCCCAAATTCGGCAGCAATTCTCCCTCGCGCTCGCCGCCATAGTCGCGCAGCAACTGGTCCCCTCCGCCGACGGCAATCGCCGCTACCCCGCCTGCGAAATCCTCACCGGCGTCGATGCCATCCGAAACCTGATCCGCCACGGCCAGGATCACCAGATAAGAAGCCAGTTAATAATGAGCCGAGCCGCCGGAATGTGCACTATGGAGCAGTCCCTCGCCGACCTCTACCACAACGCCCGCATCACCCGGGACACAGCCCTCTCCCACAGTTTCCGCCCCGACGACCTCCGCGACATACTTTAGCGCTTCCGCTCAAACCAGACAAGGAGCGATCATTTCACCCGCTCAAATACAAACCGGTCCGAGACAACCGTTCGTTTCTCATCCTCAAACCAGGTGAGCGTCATCGTCGAGCCGTCCGCCGACACTTCCCGCCGGCTGTACTTATGTTTCCCGTCTCCCTTGCCCAACTGCTCTCCCTCGATCACCATCGAAGCACCTTGCCAGCATCGGATGGACATTCCCTCCAACACCTTCTCCGGCCGGCCCGTGCATTTCGCCCAGTAACTGCCGGTCTCGCCCGTCTCATCGCCCCACGCTGCGCGAACCCTGTCCCCGTCCCGCTCATAGGAGCGCCAAAGTCTGTCCCCGACAACATCATCCCGATGAGCGGCACGGGACTTCTCCACGTTCATACGCCATCGGCCCAAAAACTGCTTCTGGTCGGCTGCTTTGTCCTCCGCGGCCATGACAGCACTCAGGCTAAACAACACAATTGCAAACAGAATCCGCATGGCAAGATCTTAATGCAAGTGCGCCCCCTTCCGCCGCCTCGATCAGACCATTCACGCCGCTCATTCCAGGATCATACCCTGCGTGCGCGCAGAAACACCTCGTCCAGCTTCGGTCGCCGAACCCTGCGACAACACTCAAAATGTTTGCAGAAATATTTGATATTTGACCCGACCCTCGGATCTGTGATACTTAATCCTCCACATTCCTTTCGTCTGGTGTTACGAGGCGAAAGGGTACTCCCCGGTCTCGGAGTTGGTGCAAATGCTTTGGAACTTCGTCGTTCGACACGCGGCTTGCATGTCGCTTTTCGCCGCTGCTGTTTTCGCGCAGACGGCTGGCACAGGAACCCTCGTTGGCACCGTCACCGACACTTCCGCCGCTTTGATTGCTGGCGCGAAGGTGACCGTCGTCAATCTGGAAACAGCGTTCTCTTCGGAAACCGTCACCTCAACCGAAGGCTCCTACTACGTCCCTTACCTCGCCCCTGGCAACTACCGAATCACGATTGAAGCTCCTGGATTCAAGCGCCATCTCCGGGAGGGGATCGAGATCCGCACAGGCGACATTCCGCGAATCGATGTGCAGCTGGAAGTGGGCGCCGTGTCGGAGATTGTGGAAGTGCAGTCGATGGCTCCGCTCATCGACACCGAGACGGCTTCGGCTGGGCTGGTGCTGTCAGGCGATCAGCTGCTGAAGATTCCTGTCAGTCAGAAACGCGCGATTCGCATGCAGTATTACTACCCGGGCACGCAGCCGGTGGACGGCTATCACGTGCTCGGTCAACGCGCGCGTTCCATGGGCTATACCGTGGACGGCATCAACGGCAAGGAGCCGGGTATCGGAAATGTGGGCGGCACGAATGAGCAGATCTCGACCACGCAGGACGCTTTTGAAGAGGTCAAGATTCACACCACTGGTATACCTGCCGAATACGGGCATGCGGCTGGCGGGCTGATGTCGATCGTTTTCAAGTCGGGGACCAACAAGCTTCACTTCTCGGCAGAGGACCGGCAGATTGGCAAGACGATGATTCATCGTCAGTACCTGGAGCAACTGCCCCGTACGAATCCGTTCACGTATCACGAGACCACGTTTCTGTCCAGCGGCCCTTTGAACATTCCGAAGCTGTATCGCGGCAACGACAAGACATTCTGGCTGGTTGGCTGGGAACAGCACTTTGAGAATGCGGGTACGTCCAGCGCCAGAACCAACGTTCCAACCGATGCGATGTACAACGGCGATTTTTCTTTCGCCGGCCAGACCAACCCGCGTCCGCTGCCGATCTACAATCCGTTGTCGACACGGCAGGAAGGCAGTACCTGGGTTCGCGATCCGTTCCCGGGCAACATCATTCCGAAGAGCCTGTTCGATCCGGCGGTGCAGAAGTTCCTGGCGCTGAAGCCGTTCTCCGCGCCGAATCAGGCGGGTATTCCTGGCGCTCAGTTCCCCACGGAAAACCTGGTGGCCAATCAGGAGAAGCAGATTCGCCGCATCCGGTGGGACGGCAAGATCGACCATCAGTTCACGGCAAATCACCGCATGTATGGCCGCTACTCGCAGGCGCATCACCGCGCATGGAAGGGCGATCATCAGGCTCAGTTCGCATTGCTCGATATCGATCCCAACGCGCAGTTCGCGCCGGTGGAGCACTACAACGGTGTGCTCTCCGACATGCTGATTCTGAGTCCGTCGCTGAGTAACGAATTCCGCTTCGGGTTCAACCGGCGCGAGCGCTATGAAACGGCGCTGACGGCCGGTGGCGACTGGGGCAACAAGCTCGGTATTCCGCGCACTGATGGCAGCACGTTTCCGAACTTCAACATCGGCGGCGCTGTCCGTGGTCTTGATGGATCGCAGACTGCCGCGCTTCGGAGTTTCCAGAATGTCGGCGAGGATTTCACGTTCCAGAACAACGTGACGAAGATCTCCGGCAAGCATACGATCAAGGCGGGTTATGAGCTGATCCGCACCCGCTACAACGGGACGTCGGGACCGCTGCCCGGGGGCACGTATAACTTCGGCGGCACCGATGCGCCGTTCACGCCGAATACCGGCAACACATTCGCGGCGTTCCTGCTGGGCAGCGTTTCCAGCGCGACCTATACACAGGAATTTGCCAGCTGGCTGCCGCGCTGGTACTCGCACCAGTGGTATGTGCAGGACGACTGGAAGCCGCTTCGCAATCTGTCTGTCAGCCTCGGCGTCCGGTGGTCTTATGAGACGCCGTTCCAGACGAAGTATGGTCAGCAGTCGCAGTTTGACCCAACGGCTACCGATTCGATTTCCGGACGTGTTGGAGCGATCGTGCACCCTAAAGGTCCACTGGCCAAAAAGGATCTGAATAACTTCGCGCCGCGTATCGGACTTGCATACAACTTCAAAAAGAACTGGGTATTTCGCTCGTCGTTCGGCATGATTCACCAGGACATTTACGCCACGTCGACGAACATCATGTACGACGAGTATCTGGCAACTGCTACGGTCGCGTCGCCCGTTGGTGACCCGCGACCGATTTTCCGGCTCTCAGACGGTCCACCGTCTTTCCGCTTCAACGTGGGGCAGGACGGGTCGGTCCCGTTTGTCGGGACCAACTTCTCCACGCGCAACGCTTCGTGGTACGACCCCAGGATGCGCATGCCGTATGTGATGAGCTGGTCGGGTGGGTTCCAGTGGGGCTTCCGTCCCAGCTGGGTTCTGGAGATGATGTACCAGGGGCAGTCGGGCGTCGGTCTCATCAACACGTGGGATACGAATCGCATTCGCCTGAACGTGTCGCAGGACGTCAACGTGCTGAACACCATCTTCCAGGCGACGCAGAATTACAAGCCGTACACGCAGTTCGGCTCGGTGAATCTGATATCGAATTACGGACACAATTCTTATCATTCGGGCACGGCTCGTGTGGAGAAGCGCTACTCGGCGGGTCTGGTGCTGAACAGCTTCTTCACGTGGCAGAAGACGCTGACGGAATCGGAAGGCGAGACGGGCGCTTCGGGCGTCGATTACTACAACCGCCGTCTGGAGAAGGGCCAGGCGTCGTACAACATCCGGCACCGCTTTGTGAATATTCTGTCGTACGAACTGCCGTTTGGGCCCGGCCGGAAATGGCTGAACCAGCGCAATTTCCTGAACAACTTCACGGGTGGATGGGAATTGACGTGGACGCAGACGCTGCAGTCGGGTCTGCCTTTCACGGTGGGTATGGGAGGCAGTCCGAACCGTTACCTGCCGACTCAGGCGCAGCGCCCGAACATCGTCACCACCAATGAACAGGCTCAGGTTCAGGACTGGAGCATGGGGGCCAACCGGTTCCCGACGTCCGCTCAGAATCCTTATCTGAACTTCAACTCGTTCGCGTACCCGGCAGCATTCACTGTGGGCAACCTGGGACGCAACACGTTCCTGGGTCCAGGCCTTAACTGGACGCAGGTGTCAGTGGCCAAGGCGTGGACGCTCCATGAGCGGTACCGCTTCACGCTGCGCTTCGACGCTAACAACTGGCCGCTCAAGCAGCCGAACTTCTCCAATCCTTCGTCGAGCTTCAATTCAAACAGCCCTGGTGCTTTTGCCCGCGTGACGGGTACGCGAGGATCGTTCTCCGATGTGGGAACCGGCAACGCGAACATGCTGATTGTTCTCAAGTTCCAGTTCTGATTGCGAACCTACGGGGCGTCGGTTCAGGGCGCCCCGTAGGTTCCCTCCGGAATCACGTAACATAGAAGGATTACGTTTCGCCTTCTCTCTGGCGGAGCGCACCTTGTTTGTGAAGCTATGAATCAGATCGTTGCCGGTATTGCCCTCGCCTCTACACTGTTTGCAGCCACCGTCGACAACGTTGCTCCGTTGCCGACGTACAAGCCTGCCGAGCGGCGGCACTGGGCTTTTCAGCCTCGCAAGGACGTTGCGCCTCCCACGTTCACCGCTGCCGCCGACAAAGCCTGGGTTCGGACACCAATTGACGCGTTTGTGCTTGCCGGCCTGCAAAAGTCGGGGCTGAAGCCGGCGCCTGAAGCCGACCGGGTCACGCTAATCCGGCGCGTCACGTATGACCTGCATGGACTGCCACCCACGCCTGAAGAGATCGAAGCGTTTGTAGCGGACAAGTCGCCGAATGCCTGGGAGAAGGTGATCGACCGGCTGCTGGCTTTGCCGCGGTATGGCGAACAGTGGGGCCGGCACTGGCTCGACGTAGTGCGCTTTGCGGAATCCGACGGGTATGAGTACGACATGCACCGGCCCGACGCGTATCGCTATCGCGACTATGTGGTTCAGAGCTTCAATGACGACAAGCCCTACCACCACTTCGTGCGCGAGCAACTGGCGGGCGATGAGATCGATTCGAAGAATCCGACGCTGCTGGTGGCCAGCGGGTTCAACCGGCTGGGACCACTGCGCAAGAATCAGGGCAATCAGGACGTCGCCAGTTCTCAGAACGAAGTGCTGACGGAGATGACCAACATCGTCGGCGCGGCGTTCCTCGGCGTGACTGTGGGTTGCGCGCGCTGCCACGATCACAAGTTCGATCCGATCCGGCAATCGGACTATTACCGCATGCAGGCGCATTTTGCTGCACTGCAGCCCAATGATCTGGTGCTGGCGAGCAAGGAAGAGCAGGACGCGTGGAAAGCGAAGGCGACTCCTGTCGAACAGGAAATGCGCAAGCTGCAGTTCGCCATGCGCCGCGCTCCTGAGATGGAGAAACTGAAGTTCGAGAAGCAGATCGAGGAGCTGGAAGACAAGATGCCGGCGCCGCTGCCTGCGATCTACACCGTTGCCGACGATGCGAAGAAGGCGTCGCCGATCCACATCCTGGGGCGCGGCGATTATCAGTCGAAGCTGGCGCGAGTGGGTGCTCGGCCGCTGGGGGTCTTGCTGGAGGAAGGCACTCCGGAATTGCCTTTGGATGTCGAGAAGCCGCGGCTGAAGCTGGCCGAGTGGATCATGGATCCGTCGAATCCGCTTACGTCGCGGGTGATGGTGAACCGGGTTTGGCAGTATCACTTCGGACGTGGGCTTGTGTACACGGCGAATGATTTTGGACGCATGGGCGTGCGGCCTTCGCATCCGGAACTGCTGGACTGGCTTGGGAGTCAGTACATCTCAAGCGGATGGCAGATGAAGCCACTGCACCGCATGATGCTGATGTCGAGCACGTATCGCCAGTCGAGCCTGTCGCCGATTGCGAAGCTCGCGATGGAGAAAGACGCGGACAACGCGTTGCTGTGGAAGTTCACTCACCGGCGGCTGGAGGCCGAGGAACTGCGCGATTCGATGCTGGTGATTGCGGGCCGGCTGAATGCTAAGATCGGCGGGCCCAGCGTGCTGGTGCCGATCGATCAGGATCTGATGAAGATGCTGAAGCGGCCGCAGTACTGGGTGCCGACTCGGGACAAGGCCGAGTATGACCGTCGCACGCTGTACATGATCTACAAGCGCAATCTGCGACTGCCTTATCTGGAGACATTCGATGCGCCCGATGTGCTGCTTTCGTGCGCGCGCCGAGAGCAGTCGACGCATGCTCCGCAGGCGCTGGAATTGCTGAACGGGCAGATGTCGAATGAGCTGGCGTTGTCGTTTGCGCAGCGTCTGCTTAAGGAGAAGT
>JAWXCM010000304.1:0-4744 GCA_034408745.1 Bryobacteraceae bacterium | reverse complement strand
TCGACGGCGGGGTGGGTGCAGACGTATCAGTTTGACGGGTTCGGGAATCTGTACCGTAAGAACTCGGCGGGCGGGGCTCCGTGGGCGGACTGGACGGCTGTGCTGGACTCGGAGAAGAACCGCGTGACTGCGGGCGGGAGCTTCGATGCGGCAGGCAACCATTTGTGGAATGGCGATGTTAGTTACGACTACGAGAACCGGATGCGGACGTCACCGGGCGAGGGCATTGGGTGGAAGGCGTCCTACGAGTACTCGGCGGACAACAATCGGGTGGTGAAGAGAAAGACGGCGTTTCCGTTGCCGTCGCCACAGGACACGAGCGAGGTGACACTCTGGGCCAACGGTCAGCGAGTTGCGGTGCGGACTGCAGCGGCTTTCCGGGAGTTTGTCGGGTTTGCCGGACGGCGATTCTCGTGGACGTCGGTGAATGGGCCGGTGGAGTTGGAGCAGGGGGACCGGCTGGGCTCGACGGTGGAGACGATGCCGTTTGGCGAGGAGATGACTGCGAGCTCGGACGACAAGACCAAGTTTGCGACTTACTGGCGGGATGCGAGCACGGGGCTCGACTATGCGGACCAGAGGTACTATGCGCCGGGGTCGGGGCGGTTTATGTCGGCGGATCCGTATCAGGCTTCGGCGGGGGCCGGGGATCCGGGGTCCTGGAATCGGTACTCGTATGTCGAGGGAGATCCAGTGAATCGAGTGGACGCAACCGGTCTGGCTTACACAGACCTGCATTTTTACGTTGGCGGCGAGATCGCCTGCTATACGCAGTACGACGATGAAGGAACTAGAAAGAGTCTCCGGTGCTTTAGTGGGTTTTCCCGGAGTGGTCCAAACATACTTCCTCAGCCCGAGGCAAAGACACGAGACGAAGCTGAATTGGGTTGGCTTCGGAGGCATGAACGCGACAACGAAGAGTTGGCGAAGCGCTTACACGGTCAGATTCAGAAGTGTGCGGATGGTTTGGCAAGTGCAGGTGTGGACACGAAAGCACTGCAACAGAGCGCTGCATCTATCACGTTCTGGAATACAACAGTGTCTGCCGTTGGACAATTGACGATTTCGGATGTGGCTGGTCCACAAGCCCGGAATGGGGCGACTTATCTTAGGTCTGCTGGGTTTGCTGGCTCAGCCGAAATTCCAAACGCTTCCGCGTTGGAGGTTAGCAACTCCGGTGGAGGGTTCCTTCGCATGAATCAGGTAGCACTTCACAGCGGGTTCTATGGGCTGGGTGAAGGCGATCAGAACTTGACGCTTGTGCACGAGGCACTTCATGTGTTCATGAACATCGGCCCGGATTTCGCGCTGGCTAGTGAGTTAGGCGCAGGAGCTGGAGGCGTTAACGCATGGCTCAAAACAATATGTGCGAAGTAGTTAGCCGAGTACTCATTCTGCTGGTGTCGTGCCTGGTTTCTGCATCTTCAACTGCTCAGACATCGACCGAGTTGGGCGGCTTGTGTGACGTGGTAGTGACCGGTGCTCCGATCGGAGGCACGGCTGAGTGCGAAAGCGTCCTCGAAAAGCTGCCCGCACCGATTCAATGCAGGCTTACGAGGCGGACGGTGACTTCAATGGCAGCATCCGTTGATTTCACCGCGTACGGCGAATCGAATCAAGAGCTAAAAGCGACTGCTGTCTGGAAGCATTACCTATCGACACGTGAACAGGTCACGATGATCACCGCGTGTCAGAAGTTCACGTACGATGGCATCTCCTTAACTCGCACTTCCGCCAGTACCCGCGGACAGGATTCCGAGGACGCAGTGTTTAGCGAACGATTGTTCTCAGGTTTGCCTGGGTCCCGTTTCATGTCATTGCTGCACGTCGAGATTGCTGGTTCAGAGGTTGCGTCAACGCGTGCCGGTTATCTTTACATACAGGTAGCTAAGTTGCCGGACTTGAAAACTGCGAAACAAATCACGGCAGTGCTACGAAACCGCCTTGCTTTGCGGCGTCACGGTCTGCACGTCAGTTTTTCAACAGACGCGTGGTTTCCAGCTGGGTTTCCGAATTTCGCTCCTTGGTTCGTCCGATCAGTTGATCGGAAAGCACCGCAGCCAGCTATCTATACCTGCTACGTTCGCGGCACTTCTGGAATTAGATGTATGCAGTTAGAACGATAGGAGCTTCAGACGGGGCTCGACTATGCGGACCAGCGATACTATACGCCGCGCTCGGGGCGGTTTATGACGGCGGACCCGTATCAGGCTTCGGCGGGGGCTGGGGATCCGGGGTCGTGGAATCGGTACTCGTATGTGCAGGGAGATCCGGTCAACAATGTCGATCCTTCGGGGCTGATTACGTGTCCCGCGGAGTACGGGTTCGCTACTTGCGTAGCCAATGGTTACCTCGGCCAACCCGGAATAGGCACGGACCCTGTTGACTGGTGTTTCGATATAGCGAACCGCTTCGGCAACGACGCCTTCGGCTTCCTTCAGACTTCATCTTGCGGAGGGTGGATGACGCCGGGTAGTCCTCTGATGATGGCGGCGCTGATGAACCCTCCTCCCGCAGCACCACCTCCGGATCCACAGCAGACCAGAGCGAAGTGGCAGAGAATCTACGACGACTGCCTGAAATCGCAGATGACTAACATTGATGCACTCAAGAAGGACCATGATGATAAGGTTGCGCTGTCTATCTGGACGGCTGCCGCAGGCGGAATCCAAACCGGAGCCAGTCGAACACCAGGTGGCGTTTTGGAACGTGTTGCCGGGGCAATGGTGATAGCTTCCGTTTATATGGCGGGGGCGTCGATCGCGGCGGCCATCGAAAACAAGAGATATGAAAACGACGAGTACCGACCAGCCATTAGAAGGGCGGAAGTTGACTGCTCAAGGATTGCCGATGCAAGCGTGAAACCCTGATAGATATGAAATTCGATTTAGAAGATGCTTCGTTCGGCCGTCGATGGCTCGCATCCGCGGTACACTACGGTTTGCCCATTTTCTGGGTAATGTGGATCCTTTCTTACAGGCCTTTCAGCTGGGCGACGGTGTTCCTCTGTGTGACAATTTATCTAGTCGTGTGTCCGTTTGTCATCGCTCTTATCATGCGGCCTCTGCTCAGGTATATCCGACGCCACATGCACTAGCTCCAGAGGAAGTGAGTCGTGATCGTAAACATTCGCCGGACGAAGTTTTACGACACGAATCTTCATGCGAAGATTGGAAGCCGTTGAGCGGCAGTATCGCCGTGTAGTCGAGTTTGAGTATCCCTACGGGCGGAGAGCTCTCAACGAACTGACAAGTTGCGGTTTCGGCCCGGAGGTTACCGCGCCGCGCCTTTAAGAAACGTGTCGATGGTCTTCAGCAGGACAGTCTGCTGATGGTCTGGTAAAGCTTCGATCTGTTCGAGCCGGCTCGATTTCTTTTTGGGGTGGCTGCTTTGGTGTGTAACAGTTCGTCCATGGAGACATCGAGGGCGAGGGCGAAGCGGACCACCAACTCGGCGGTGAGGCGGAGACGGTCGGTCTCGTAGTCGGTAACGAGCGTCTGCTTGATGCCGATCTTTTCAGCCAGCTCAACCTGAGTGAAGCCGCGCTCCTTGCGGAGCCTGGCCAGACGCCGGCCGAGCGACTCCTTTCCCCAGTCGATGGGCAGCAGATTGAGTTTCGAAGCTCGGGGCATATCGCACAGCCAGTAACGGGCAAATCCAGCTACCTGACTCATTGCCGCGGGCGGCACGTTTGTTCCATTCACCGCGTCGTACTACGGGTCGGCGATACTGAGCGATCCTCCGAATCCGTTTCCTGGGAGCGGCTATAATCCGGGCGAGCTGCCATTGCATGACAGCGCGACTTACACGACGTCGTATACGCTGCGGGGCAATGCGACGAATGTGTGTCAGGGCGGGGCATGCAGCGTGGTCAACACCATCGACAAGACGGGCATGGTGCGTCTGAGCACGGGGCCGAACGGTGTGATGAATGCGTTGCCGACTACGGACTTCTGGAGATATGGCACGGTGCCTTCGGCGGTGCAGCTGAACGGGGTGCAGACGTCGCTGGCCTACGACGGCTCGCTGCGGCTGAGCGCGACTTCGGGGCCCGAGGGGACCAGCACGTTTGGCTGGGACTCGATGGGACGGCCGACGTCGAAGAAGGGAGCGGACGGGTCTGAGATGAAGGTCAGCTACAGGTTCACGCCGGGTCAGGCGATGGTGAAGGAAGTTTCGAGGAAACGGTGGACGGAGACGTATATGGACGGGCTCGGGAGACCGGTGCGGGTGCAGACGGGGTATGGCGGGGTGGATCTGCCGAGGCCGGGACAGCAGCCTCCGGTGCAGACGGCGCGGGTGGTGGAGACGCTGGTGGATACGCGGTATGCGCCCTGCGCGTGCAATCCGTTTGGCAAGCCTTACCAGGTGTCGAGGCCACGGACTTCGGCGGGTCAGCCGCTGGTGTGGACGGTGACTTACTACGATGCGCTGGGGCGGCCGACGAGTACTGTGCATGCACCGATGTCGGGGAGTTCGGGGACGACGGCGTATGCGTATGGAAATGGAATGGCTCGCAGGCGAGCTCGAAGGTGTTGCGAGAGGTGCTGTATGACGAAGCGTGCAACAGTCTTCAGAGGTTGCCTGCCGATCCGCAGGGGCGTCCGGTGCCGCTCTTCGATCCGAGCGCTGCGGTTGCCGCGAACTGCCGGGTGGGTCTTCCGGCGACGGTGATTGACTCGACGGGCGCGGCGGTCCAGATCCACCGGTATACGACGGGTGTTGTGCGTTCGACCACCGGACC
>JAWXCM010000303.1:0-15674 GCA_034408745.1 Bryobacteraceae bacterium | reverse complement strand
GCATTGCAGCGCGATGCCGACGTTGTGCTGGACGTAAAAGCCCGCCATGGCGGCCCGTTCCTCACCGAAGCGAAACCAGGGCGTGCCGGCTTCATCGTCTTCGTCGTCGTGATGTTTTCGTTCCGAATACATGGCGTCGAATTGTTCCATCTGCTCGGGCGAGATCAGCCGGGGCGCGAGCGCCGGGTTCAGTTGGATCACGCCCCACGCCAGCCCGCCGGGCACGAAAAACAAGGCGGCGGCGACCAGGAAATAACTGATTCGACTACGGAATAATTGGGGAAACCCGACCGTCAGAAATCGGATGATCGGCGAGAAGTTCGTCGGCGGGGCGGCGTAAAACGCGCTGTGTCCCCGGGCGACCAGCGCATTCAAATAATCGACGAGATCTTGCCCCCAATCGCGGGACCGGATCGTCGCCAGATCGTTCGACAATTCCCGCAGCAGCCGCGAAAAGCTCGAAACCTTCTCAGGCTTTCGGCGTTTCAATAACGCCTCGAACTCTCGCCAGGACGAGCGGCGCTGTTTAAGGAACTGCCGCTTGTTCATCGCACGGCTCCCAAAGTCCGGCGGCGCTGGTCGCGACGTCGGGGCGGGTCGTCGTCCGGCTTCGATTCGTCTTTCATCGGGGCCGCGAACGTCACGTAGACTTGCGCCAGGAACGACATCGGATATTGCCGCACGCGCGCGGAGTCCGCCGAATAACTCAAGCGATTCGCCAAAGCATCCGCCAAGGGAGCCGCCAGGGCATGACCACGTTCGTGCAACAAGACCGATCGGCGTCCCAGATAGCGATCAATCACAGCTAACGTGCGGGAACGCGGCGTGTACGAATTCAGATCGGCACGGGCGAGCGGGTCCCCGCCCGTCAGGATCAACTGCGGCAGTGGGTCGCCAAACTCCGCGATTTGCCGCAGCAGGTCCATCCCCTCGGCCGTCCCGAGCTCGTCGGGATGCGCCATCGGGACCGCCTCAGCCCGGCAATGCCTGCAGGCCAGCGCGCACGCCTGCGTCATCTCCCAGTAAACGTTCAGCGGAGTCTTCGAATAGTCCCGAGGGGTGGAATGCGGGCTGCGGCCCGCGTGCAGATGGCCTGACATATACCTATAGTGTGTCACCGCCCCGGTCGGGCATGCGGTGTGGCCCGGAGAGAACGGAAGAATTGCGTCCCATCTTCCGCAGGCGCCGTTTTCGGGCAATACACCTCGGTGGCAGACTGGCTGTCTTCAGAAGGGAAACATCTTGCTCAGCTCTTCCGGAGAGGGACGCCTTCCGTACTCACACAACTCGAAAGCCTGTGCGTACTGGACCTTCTGACCCTTCTCCTGACCATATCGACTGATCAACGCGGCCCGATACCGGTTGGCGATCCCTGCATATCGCGCGGCGAAGTTCTTTCGTACCTCGGCCGCGCGGCGCGCCCGCCCTGTGGGGTCCTGAGGGAAGATACCCTCGTACCCGTTTGCTCCACCTTCATGGATCTGCGATTCCATCACCAGCAAGGCGTCGAGCGTCGGCTCCATCACCTCATCGATAGCCACGGCCACGTCGGCCCGGAACGGGTTGGGTCGCTCGAATCGGTCCGGGCTGTACAGGAACACCGGATTATTTTTCAGAATCGGTATATCGGGAGCAAAGAAAGGCACCGTCACCATATAAGCCGAGTCCTGCACCAGGATCGAAGTGTATCGGTGATCCGGGTGATAGTCATTGGGCCGGTTGACAATCACAACATCGGCATTCCACTGCCGGATAAGCCGCGTAATAATCTTGCGGTTTTCCAGCGTCGGTGTAATCTCTCCGTCGTGAATGTCCACCACTTCTGTGGTGACGCCGAGCCTGCGAGCCACCTCGAGCACTTCCTTGAGCCGTCGCTGCGCCAGCGGTCCGCCCGCGCTCTGCCAGTGACCGATGTCGCCGTTGGTGGCCGACACGAGCTTGACGTGGTGGCCCGCCCTGGCCCACTTCATCGCTACGCCCGCTCCTGCGTACTCGGCATCATCCGGGTGTGCCCCAAAGATGATGATCCGCAGTTTGCCATCGCTCTGAGCCTGAGCCTGTGCAAACGCGACTTGCGGCCGCAGGCCGACCACTGTGGTTCCCAGCAGGACACCCACCGTGATCGATGCTGCGAGCATCAGACCCCGACTACTGACTAGTCTCTTCATTCCAGAATCCTCTCTTCTCCTGACGAGTTGCCACCCATAATATCGCCGTCTGCACTACATCGAACCCAGACTCCACCTTCACATGAGAGGCCGGGTGGTCGCCACAGGTCACCTTAACTCCGACACGCCGCCGCAACTTCGGATACACGAGCGGCACGGCGCGAATGCAGGCTCGTCAGATTTCTAAGCTTCCGCCAGCCAGCGCGTGTCAATGGCCTCGGACGCTGGTGACCATATTTGATATACACTCCTGCCATGCGCTCCGTTGTCATAATACTGCTCGCTGCACTCGTAACAATCCCCGCTGTCGCTCAAACGGCATCCGGAACGATCAACGTTGTAGCCGAAGACAGCACACAGGCTGTCGTACCCGGCGCGGAGGTAAGTGTCACGAACAAGGGCACCGGACTGACCCGTTCCGGACCCGCGAGCGGCCGGGGCGAATTCATGGCGACATTTCTGCCCGCCGGCGAGTACACCATCAACGTACAGTCGAAGGGTTTCAAGCGTTCCACATTGCCTTCGTTCACGCTACAGGTCGACCAGAACGCGACAGTGCGTGTGACCCTTACGCCTGGCGACGTGGTTGAGACCGTTCAGGTGACCGCATCCACCCCTCTTCTGGAAGCCGACACTTCGTCTCTGGGACAGGTCATTGAAAACAAGAAGATCCTGGATTTGCCGCTGAACGGGCGTAACCCTTTCGCGCTCGGGCTGCTGGCCGGCAACACAACGCCGGTCGCGGGCATGGGTACGAATCTGCCGTTCATTGCCGGGGGTGGGCGATTCTCATCGAATGAAGTCCTGCTGGACGGAGTGGACAACAACACGACGGTGACCGCTGGATCCATCGGCCGCAACGGTGTCGCGCTGCAGCCGAGCGTCGATGCGGTGCAGGAGTTCAAGGTCAAGACGAACTCATTTTCAGCGGAGTTTGGTCACGCCGCCGGGGCGGTGATCAGCGCGGCGATCAAGAGCGGCAGCAACGATTATCACGGCACTCTGTTCGAATTTCTGCGAAACGATAAGCTCGACGCCAACAACTTTTTTACCAACGCGGCACGGTTGCGTAAGGCGGCCTTTCGACAGAATCAGTTTGGTGGTGTCTTCGGAGGCCGTGTTATCCGCAACAAGACATTCTTCTTCGGTGACTACCAGGGCACGCGGCAACGTACGGCTTCAGCCTCAAGCATCGGCAGCGTGCCGCCATCGGCAATCCGCAACGGAGACCTGTCCCTGCTGCGTACGCCCATTTACGATCCGAACGCGCGCCGTCTTGCTGCCAATGGCACTGTGGTGAGCACGCCGTTTCCCAACGCCATCATTCCGCCGTCGCTGATCAATCCATCCTCGGCGGCCGTACTCAAACTGATCCCGGAGCCGAACTTCGGAGCACCCGGCAGCCTGTCCAGAAATTTCTTCCGGCAGATTCCGCGCGGGTTCGATCAGGATCAGTGGGACGCTCGCGTCGACCATGCGGTCTCATCGAAGAACAACCTGTTCGGACGCGTTTCGAAGAGTAATCAGACCAATCCACAACCGGGTACCTTCGACGGCTTCATTGGCGGAAGCAATACTCTGTTTCGCGATATCTTCCAGGCGGTCCTGAACGACACTCATGTCTTCACGCCGGCAGTGGTGAACGAATTTCGAGCTGGTTATACACGTCACAACGGCAGCCGCCTTGTAGATAACGTGAATGAGGGCGCGGGGTTCGCGCTGAACAACAAAGTCGCACTCTTCCCGTTCCCGGTGAAAGGATTCCCGGGCATCGCGTTCAACTTCTCCGGCGAAGCGACAGGCTCAACGCAATTCGATGGATGGGGTGGCGGCTCCAGCGATTTGAACTTCGAAAACAGGTTTCATTTCGCCGACACGATCTCCCTCAACAAAGGCAGTCATGCGATGAAGTTCGGCGCGGATTTCCGCCGAAATCGCTATGACAACCTGCGCGGAAACCCCTTCTTCGGCCAGTTCATCTTTGGCTCTACCTTCTCTTCATCGAGCGATGCGCCGGGTTCCGGAGCTCCTTTCGCGGATTTCCTGATGGGCTTTCCCAGCCTGATTCAGGGCACGCAGATGCTGGACTGGGGCCGCCAGGCGGACGCCTACGTCGGCCTCTTTTTTCAGGACGACTGGAAACTTACCCAGCGACTTACGCTGAACCTCGGCCTCAGATACGACCTCTACACGCAGCCGATTGACATTCGAGATCGCGGAGGCCTGTTCGACCTTGACAAGGTACGGTTCGCGGTACCCGGAAAAGACGGCTACTCACGCGCTATTGTGGATGGCGATCACAATAACATTGGGCCGCGCATCGGGTTCGCGTATCAAATGCGGCGCCGGTGGGTGTTGCGTGGCGGTTACGGCATCTTCTACGGTCTGCGCGATCAAAACCAGGAAGTGACGCAGATCGCCGGAAACAACCCGAACACGCCAGCCCTGATTGCACCGGTGGTGAGTGCGCAGCGCACTGTGGCTCCTCCGTACACCATCAACTCGCCTGTCCAGGCTGGACCGACCACCACCACTCTCGAGGCCTACAGCGCCACAGCGCCGCTTACCCGAACCATCCGCAGCCAGGGACTGCACGATGCCCGTTTCCCGATGCTTCACCAGTACAATTTCTCCATTCAGTTTCAGCCGGCGGAGAGTCTGCTGGTGGAAACGTCGTACCAGGGAGCCCGGGGACGAGATCTCGCCACGCTGTTTATCAACGTGAATCAGGTCCCGTTTGAGTACGCGCTGGACGGCCGCAATGTACAAAGCCGGCGTCCGTATCCGATGGTGAATGGCACCATCATTCCGACATTCTCCCGGGCGAAGTCCAACTACAACGCATTTAATCTGCGAGTGGAACAGCGCTATCGCGCCGGCCTCAGCCTGCTGATGAACTATACATGGCAAAAGAACATGGAGGAAGGCGGATCCGGGCCCAGCGCATTCACCCAGAACGGCGGCACCTCCATCGCCCTTGACACATATAACCTTTCACGCGAAAAGGGACTGGCTCCCATCGACGTGGCGCACATCTTTAACCTCAGCTACGGCTACGAATTGCCATGGGGACCAGGTAAGGCGTGGCTGTCCGGCAAAGGCCCTCTTTCCCTGATCGCCGGCGGCTGGCAGGTGAACGGTATTACAACGCTGCGCGGTGGCTTCCCCACAGATATTCGCACCAATCGGCTGCCACCCATTTTCAACACATTCAATGTGCCGGATCGGGTAAAAGGAGAACCGGTTCAACTGCAGAGTGGCCGCGGTCCGGACGGTTTCTTCAACCCGGCTGCGTTCCGCGTGCCGGGCACTGTGCCCAGCAGCACCGGCGCGCCGATTCAGTTGTTTGGCGATTCGGCCAGGCGCGTCGCCCGCGGGCCGGGATCGGTCAACTTCGACGTCTCGCTGTTTAAGCAATTCGTCATTTCAGATAAATACCGCTTCCAGCTCCGCGCAGAAGCGTTCAATCTGATGAACACACCTACGTTTACGCTTCCCAGTTCGAACAGCCCGTCGATGACATGCATCGGACGCACGCCAGGTTCGGCGTGCAATGACAATAATCCGGAGTTCGGTAAGATGTCCGGATCGCAGGCCACAGGACGCCAGATTCAGTTCGGCCTGAAGTTTCTGTTTTAACCCTGAGCATTCCGGAGGAACCACATGACCACACGTGTACTTGCCGCCGTTGTTGTTGTTGCCGTTGTACTGCTGGCTGCTGGAGCTGTCGCGGAAGACCCTGTGTTCCCCTATGGAGCCGTCTACTTCCGGAAGTCGAATCCTCCGCCGGAAGACTGGGCCCGCGACCATGCGACGGCGGCAAAGATCGGCGTCAACAACTTCCGGCACTGGGTGATGTGGTCGGCGATTGAAGTAGCTCCCGATAAGTTCGACTGGAGTGACTATGACCGCATGCTGGACCTTGCCGGCGAGAACGGCATCAAGGTAACCCTGGCGGAAATGATCACCGCCGCTCCCGAATGGATGTTCGATAAATACCCCCATGCCCGCTACCACGCGTCTGATGACAGTATCGTGCACTCGTCAGTCGGCGGCTCGAGCGGCACGGGCGGCTTTCCGGGTTTGTGCCTCGACAACGAAGATGTGAAGGAACGCGCGGAAGGCTTCCTGACGAAATTGATTGAGCGGTATCGCGGCCACAAAGCAATGTGGGCGTGGGACACCTGGAACGAGCATTCGTGGCCGGGCGGTGCTCCGCCAAAAATGCTCTGCTACTGCGAGGCGACGCAGAAGAAATTCCGTGAGTGGCTGAAGGCAAAGTACGGGACCGTGGAGAACCTGGGCAAGGCATGGTACCGCCACAGCTTTGCGAGTTGGGACAACGTGCATCCGCCGCGCAACTTCAGCGGCTACCCGGACAGCCTCGACTGGATGGAGTTCCGTATCGATAACCAGTACCGGCTGCATCAGTGGCGCGTGGATCTGGTTCGGAAGCTCGACAAGCGGAACAAGGTTACCGCGCACGGTGTCGCTTCCACCCTTGAGGCCTTGCCGAGCTCGGCGAACAATGAGTGGCGATCCGCGGCACAGGTGGATGTGTGGGGATTTACATGGGTGGCGTCGCGCAAAGGCAGTGAGCTCTGGAAGCAGTTCCACGCGGTCGACCTGGTTCGTGCGGGCTCGCGCGGCAAGCCGTTCTGGCACGCCGAAGCGCAGGCCGGACCCCTCTGGATGCAACCTCAGGTCACCGGCCGGGCGCGTGAAGACGGGCGTATCACCGATGCGAAAGACGTGCGGTTGTGGAACCTCATCTCGATGGCGGGCGGAGCCACTGGCATCCTGTATCCGCGGTGGCGACCCCTTCTCGACGGACCGCTGTTCGGCGCGTTCGGCCCCATGGCTATGGACGGCAGCGTAACTCCGAGGGCGGAAATGGCCGGGCAGGTGGCGCGTTGGGCCAATGCCGGGCAGGAGCTGTGGAAGTCACGTCCGGTAAAGGGCGATGTCGGTATTGTGTTCGTACCTGAGTCCGAGGTATTCAACTTCGTGCAGCAGGGCTCGACGAAACACTATGCGGAATCGGCGCGCGGAGCCTATCAGGCGTTCTTCGATTCCAACATTCAGGCCGACTTCGTGCATGTGGACGATATCGGTCAGTACTCTCTGGTCTACCTTCCCTATCCCATTCACCTGAAGGGTCCGACCGCGGCAAAGCTGGCCGAGTATGTGCGGAATGGCGGCACTCTGGTCAGTGAGGGACTCCCCGGGTATTTCGGCGAGCATGGCAAGGTCGGCGTAAAGCAGCCGAACCTCGGGCTGGATGAAGTGTTCGGTGCGCGAGAGAAATACGTCGAGTTCACGCCAGACCTGCTGGACGACCTGAAGCTCGAGGTGCTTGGCCGGCCTGCGGGCGGACGTTTCTTTCTCCAGCAGTACGATCTCGCCGGTGGACAGAAAGCGGGACAGTACAGCGACGGCGCGGTTGCCGCGGTGGAACATAAGCTGGGTAAGGGGCGAACGCTGCTGGTGGGGTCATTCCCGGGCGCGTCGTACTTCCTGAATCACGCAGCGTCCACGCGTGCTTTCTTCGCGGGACTGTTGCCGTGGGCTGGCCGCAAGCCGCTGATGACGGTAAGCGAAACGGGTGTCCAGGCGCGTCTGCATTCCGGAGCCGGGGGCGACTACCTGTGGGTGGTGAACCCGGGCAGGGAGCCCAGGAAAGTCAGCATCACGCTGGATGGAACTCGCATGGCCGCGGTGAAGTCGGCAAGCGAGGTCTGGCAGCCGGGGACGGACGCGGTAAAGGCCAGTGGGCTGAGGGTCGACCTCACGGTGGGGGACCGGAATGTGGCGGTCGTGAAGCTGCAGCATTAAACGGCACCGCTCGGTGCTCAGAACTGGATCGGGCGCGCACCGCGGATCACTGCGCTTTCTGGCGAAAACTGACCGGTGGCGTCCGAATGCAAGTCGACATCTCAACCGTGTTGGCTTTCCGGACCGCTATACTGAAGCTTCTGCGATGCCGACCATCTACGATGTCGCAAAACGCGCCAGGGTATCCACCTACACCGTTTCCACAGTCCTAAACCGAACCGCGGCTGTCAGTCCGGAACTCACCAAACGAGTGCTGGAGGCTGTCCGCGAACTCGATTACACCATCAACGAACTCGCGCGCGGTCTTCAGATGCGCAGGACTCGCACCATCGGGATGCTCATTCCCGACATCGCGAATCCGTTCTACGCGAAGGTTGTTCGTGGGGTGGAGGACGTGCTTCGGGGCGCGACTTACTCCCTGCTGCTCGGGAGCACATATAACGATCCGGTGGAGCAATCGCGCTATGTTGGCGTGTTTCGTTCCAGACAGGTAGACGGACTCCTGTTGTTCGTCGCCCCGGGTGAGAGCCCTGAGGTTCAGGCGCTCGCCCGGGAGCGCAAGCCGCTGGTGTTTGTCGGCCGCCTGCCGATCCATTTCGATGCCGACAGCGTTTCAGCCGATAACACTCTGGGAGCGGAACTGGCTGTGGCGCATCTTGCCTCGAAGGGTCACAGGCGCATTGGGCTGGTAAATGGACAGACCGGCCTGAGCAGCAGCGCTGAACGCGTTGCGGGCTGGAAGCGCGCGCTGAAGCGGGTTGGGGGCTCCACCGCGGCGAGGTACGTCATTCATTGCGACTGGACCGCGTCTTGCGGCCATGACGCAGCATTGAAACTGGCTGACTTGCCTCAGCCTCCGACGGCCGTTTTCACGGCCAACTTTCTCATGATGACCGGCGTGCTAAAAGCCTTGAAAGAGCGCGGTCTGAGTTGCCCGGAAGATGTGGAGGTCATGAGTTCCGACGATTCGGAGTGGCTGGACGTTTTTGAGCCGCGCATCTCCACCGTGGCGCAGCCAAGCTACGAGATGGGCACTGAAGCCGCACAACTGGTTCTGAAGCGCATCGCGAGTCCAGATCGCCCATTTAAGCGGGTGGTGCTACAGCCCAGGCTGATGCTCCGCTGAAGACCCTGTCGCTCATTATCTCCGGGGCGGCTGCCATGGCCAGCACCGAACGCGCGAGCCGCAAGGAGAACCGCACCATTGACTGACAATAAATCGCTCGGCTGCCATACACTGGTTCGGGAAGCACATGCCCACGCCTGACTATCTGGACGGAGCTGTAGATTTCCACGTGCACGGCTCGCCGGACGTTGATCCGCGGCGCTGTGACGACATCGATCTGGCCCGCGAAGCTTGCCGCGCAGGCATGTCGGCCATCGTTCTGAAGTCGCATCAGGGATCGACTGTGGAACGCGCAATTCTTGCGCAACGCGTTGTGGAAGGCGTTTGCGTCTTCGGTGGAGTTGTACTGAACGCGCCGGTGGGCGGTTTGAATACCGAGGCCGTCCGCCTGGCGCTGCGCATGGGTGGAAAACAGGTATGGATGCCGACCCGTTCGGCTCGCAACCACAAGGCCCATCACAACCAGGACGGCGGCATTTCGGTGCTGGACCCGGCTGGCCATCTGACGCCCGAGACCGTGGCCATACTCGATCTGCTGGCCGGTACAGACTGCGTCCTGGGCACCGGCCATCTCAGCCCCAAAGAAGGGACGGCGCTCATCCGTGAGGCGCTCCGCCGCGGTGTTCGACGGCTGCTGGTTACTCACCCGGAGTGGTCCGTCACCCAGTATCCGTTCGATTTGCAGAAGGACCTTGCGAGCGAGGGCTGCGTCATGTTCGAACGCTGTTATGTGTCCACCACGCACCGCTGCGGCCACACGCCCATTTCGCGCATTGTGGAAGGAATTGCCGCTGCCGGAGTGGACTCGACGATTCTGTCCACGGACCTCGGACAACCTGATACGCCCCCACCCGCCGAAGGCTTTCGAATCTATGCCGGTCAGCTTGCGGCACTTGGCTTCTCAGCTTCGCAGTTGCACACGATGATGTCCAGAAATCCCCGCTCAATGCTGTCTCTCCTCGAGAGTTGAAACTGCGCTGGCAGACGTTGGCGTTCGCCGGCTCGCCGTCCAGCCAGCGGCGGCGGCAACGCAAGCCAGGCCTGCGACGATGAAGAACGGAATCGCGAAGCTGCCCGAGAGTTGGGTCGCTTTGCCGACCAGCCACATCAGGATGGCTCCGGCGAACGATCCCGATCCTCCCAGCAGTCCGGCGGCCGTCGACACGGCGGTCGGATGAACCTCCTGCGCCAGCGTCAGGTACATGGCGATCCATATGCCGATCGCGAAATCCGCGGCAATCAGGATGGCGACAATGTTGTAGAGGTCTTTGGTGTACGGGATCAGGGCGCAACCGGACAGCAGGATGCTCGCCAGTACGAATACCGATCTGCGCGCGGAGGTTAACGTCAGGCCCATCCGGGTAAGCAGCAGCACTGCCGCGCCGCAGCTGAGATAGCCAAGATCGAGGGCGAGAAAAGTGGCGGTCAGAATGCCGGTCAGCTGCGATCCCGCTGTGATGCCGTGCTGCTGCCGGTAATACGTCGGGAGCCAGTTGAGGAAGAAGTAGAGGACCGGGTTCACTGAAATGGTGACGCAGAAGACTCGCCAGAACTGAGAGTTCCGCAGCACGGAGCTGTACATGGCTAAGCCCGTCGGAACTCTGGACGAAGTATCCGACTTCCAGACGCTCCGCAGCGACGGATGCGAGGTCGCCGCCAGCCAGACGGCGAACCATATCACGCCAAGAACGCCGAGGACGGCGAAAGAAAGACGCCAGCCGGTGGTGGCGGCGACGCCAAGGATCAGCGCCGGCGCGATCAGCGCTCCCACACTGGTGCCACTGGTAAAGATGCCGTTGCCGAGCGCCCGCTGTTCCGGCGGAAGCGCGCGGGAGACGATGCGCATGGCGCCCGGCCAGTTGCCGGACTCCATGATGCCCAGCAGGACTCGCACGGCCAGCAGAGCCGCGAACCCGGGCGCGAAACCTGTCAGCGTGGACGTGGCGGCCCAGGCGAGTATGGAGCAGCCATATAACCACCGGAGCGAGTACCGGTCCAGCAGCGGCCCAACCGCAAACTGCGCGAGCGTGTACGCGTAGTAGAACGCCGAGAATATTAGTCCCAGACCCGCATTATCGATATGCAGTTCGGACTGTATGAACGGCGCGAGCAACCCGACGGCCTGACGGTCGAGATAGATGAGGGTAGTTGCCGCCAGCATCAGAACGCACAGCGTCCATCTGCGGGCCGGAGTAATCGAAGTCTGCTGGTCCAAATTGTCGCCTTCCTAAGCGATTAGGAACGGTGTTAGTCTATGGGTTTGAGTCACACCTCGTCAACTGCAACCCACCGCTTTCGCGTCGGCGTGTCTCCGGATTTCTTCCGCGACGCGAAAGGAAAGTTCGAACGCGCGATCGAACAGCATCTGGTTCCGGCCGAAATCGACTGGGAGCCGATGCCGGACCTGCCCGGCGATATCGCGACGCCCGAGGCACTGAACCGGTATGACGCCGTGTTTGCTCTTGCCCTCCGCGTAACGCAGGAAAGCGTGGTCGGCGTCGACCGTCTCGCCCTGGTAGCCAGATGGGGCGTGGGCTACGACAAGATCGATGTAACGGCGTTGACGGGCGCCGGAATCGCACTCGCCATCACGCCCGATGCTGTCCGCACCCCGGTGGCTGAAGCTATTCTGACCCTGATTCTCGCTCTGGCAAAAAACCTCCTGATTCAGGACCGTATTACACGGGAGGGCAAGTGGCGCGGAGATCTGCCGCGAATGGGTCGCAACCTGCGCGGTTCCACGATCGGCTCCGTTGGCCTCGGCAACATCGGAAGCGAGATGTTCCGTCTGGCGCGGCCGTTCGGGTTCGCGCGCATGATTGCATACGACCCGTACGCGCGTCCCGAACTTGCGGCCGATCTCAGGGTGGAGTTGACCGACCTCGACACGGTTCTCCGCGAATCGGACTTCGTCACCATCAACTGCCTTCTCAACGACAGCACGCGCGGCCTGATTGGCGAGCGTGAACTCAAACTGATGAAGCCGACGTCTTACCTGATCAACACCGCACGAGGTCCCGTGATCCAGGAGGACGCATTGATTCGCGCACTGACTGAGCGCTGGATCGCGGGGGCCGGCCTCGACGTGTACGACCAGGAACCTCCTCCCGCGGATCACCCCCTGTTCCGCCTCGAAAACGCGATCGTCACTCCTCACGGGCTGCCCTGGACGGAGGAACTGGCGCGGGACAACAGCGCCGAAGCCTGCCGGAACATCCTCGCGGTCGCGCGGGGGGAGGCCCCAGGGGGACTCGTCAACCGGCAAGTCGCTTCAGACCCGCGCTTCATGGCAAAGCTGGAAGCGTACAAGAACAGGAGCAACTGATGAGGACCAATCGATTCCAGCAGGCCCTGAGCACTCGTGGGGCGGCTTTCGGACACATGCTCATGGAATTCCGCACGCGCGGCATCGGTCGGATACTCGAGGCCGCGGACCTCGATTTCGCAGTAGTCGACATGGAGCACAGCAACTTCGACGCCGGTGACATCGCCGACCTGATGTCCTGGTTCCGGGGATGCAGTTTTGCTCCGCTCGTGCGCATTCCGCAGAACGAGTATCACTTTACAGCGCGCGCTCTGGACGCGGGCGCCCTCGGCATCATGGCGCCCAATGTCGAAACACCCGAAGACGCGGAGCGCCTGGTACGTGCAGCGAAGTATGCGCCGCGAGGCAATCGAGGCGTCGGACTCGGGACAGCCCACAACGACTACCTGATGCCTCCGGATCCGTCGGCCTACCTGCAGGAAGCCAATGAACGAACCACCATCATCTGCCAGATCGAATCGCCTCTCGGCGTCGAGAATGCGGAGCGAATCGCCGCGGTAGATGGCGTAGACTGCCTGTGGGTGGGCCATTTCGATCTCAGCCAGGCGATGCGTATTACGGGCAAGTTTCAACATCCCGAGTTCCTTGCCGCGCTGGACGCCGTAGTGCGCGCGGCCACGAAGCATGGCAAGTACGCCGGAGCGCAACCCGGTACCGCCGATCAGGCGCGGCAGTGGTGGACCACGGGCTTTCGCGTTCTTTCGTGGCGTTCCGATATCGCGCTGTATCGACTTGCCCTGCAGGACGGGATGAAGACACTGCGCGAGTGTGAAGAGACATAGGCGAGGGGCGGCAATCAGCCCCTGAATCCCGAACCGGATTCAACATCTCCCATCTGCACGCGCCCGGTGCCTGCGGGCGCTGAGGGTGTCCTGACGCCGGGAGCGCTGGTCTGTTCTCAATGTTTCGTGCCTTTCGGCGTTCCAAATTGCAACACGGGGTTCAATTCGGTATCCCATTCTGGAACACCCTCGACTGGCTAGAGCCCGAGCGCTTCGCAGGCGGAACGATACCAATATTCATCCTGCTGTCCTGGAGTCATCCGAAACACGCGGCAAACCTCGGTGTCATGCTGCGGAAAACGCTCCGAATCCGCAGGACAAACGCTGTCGTGGAGGATCTGTAAAACATGGCGCATTCGAGCATTTTCTTCGGCGAGTTCCGAGGCAGGAATGTTGCCCAGTGAGTCTGGCATACACCACGTCACTGCACCTTGAATTCCAAAGGACCGAGTACCGCCGTGGGCGCTTATACGCACCGGCGCCGGTATGCCCGAATGTTGCATGCCGAACTGGCCGCATCGCCTCTGCTAACAGGACGGCGAGCCCGTTCCCGAGATCGGTAGTCGAGGGATCGACCGCCCGGAAGGCATCGCGTACGGCCCGGCAGAGCCCCGAGTCGCGATGATAAAAGAATCTGCTGGCGCCGGGCGTCGTTGCTACTTGCGGACATGTGCCAGCGCGGCGGCAGGGAGGAACTCAACCTTTTGATCGATTTGAACAGAGCCGCTTTGGGCGATATCGCAATTCAGTGCGAGTTTCCCTTCGAATCGCTTTACGATATCCCGCAGTACGTTCGGATCGTGCGCGAGCGTATCGGGATCGAAGGTGGTCATGATGCACCGGCCCCGGAGGTCCGCGATGTTGATCAGCACATCGCCGATCACAAGCCGGCCGCCTTCCCACAGCCGTTCGTCGAGGCCGTTCACCCCTCCCACCACGATGTTCGGCCGGAGGCGCCGCCCGTCGCGTCCGAACGCAGCGATGGCGCCGTCGGTTGCGACCAGCAGCGGCAGGATATCGAAGCGATCCAGGCTATCGTCGTAGACCAACTGCGCCCCCGGACCGGCGATCTGTCGTATCTCCGCCAGAACCTCCGGATCTCTCCAGGGCCGGCCATCTACGAGTGGGCTGCCCTGCGCATCCAGCGCGGCCCGGTGCCCGAGAAGGCCAGGGTGCGTCCGCGACGTGATCGTGCGGCCACGTGCGTTTTGAACCTGGATGACACGGTCGCCATCGATCCCCGACGGAGTCAGCCGGGCGTTTTGTAGCTGCTCGCCGGCCATCGATTTCACGGGATATCGCCAGAGTTCTGCAACGTACATCTATCTTTCCCTCTGCCACCTGAATTAAAGGATACGGCGCGCTTTCAACCGCCACACGCCTGGCGGCCCGGGGACGTCCATCATGAGTCCGCTCTTCGGCCAGATCAGCAGCGCCACCGGCAACGGGACAATACAGGCTGGACTTGTAAGGCAGGTCCGAGACGTTCAACGCAGGAACCCGAAGAAGTCCGAATGATAGCGATGGGCTATCTACTATTCGCACAGACCCGCACTACGGTCCGTCCGGCCGATACCGGCGAAGCGCTCAGGAACCCTGCCATGGGGTGGGCGTTCCACCACTACGACAACAGCATTGAAAAATACGGTCTGGACCTGGCGCCGTCCGACACAGTCGACGACTTTCCGGGCGCCAGCGTCATCTACCTTCGTCTGGCGTGGTCGTATCTGGAGCCGGAGGAAGGTAAGTTCAACTGGTCCATCGTCGATACTCCGGCCCAACGCTGGATTGACAAGGGTTTCCAGGTGGCGTTCCGTTTCAGTTGCGCCGAGAACGGCCCAATCTGGGAACCGGACTACAACGATCCCGTCTTTCTCGATAAGCTCGGCCATTTCCTTGCCGCCGCGGCTGCGCGCTACGATGGCAACCCCGAGGTGGCCTTCATCGACATCGGATCGTTTGGGGTATGGGGAGAAGGTCACACCGGAGCGTCCACAAGGCTGCCTTACGATTTTCAAACCGTGAAGACGCATCTCGATCTTGTGCTGGAGATGGAACACTATGGCTCTTCGGTGAAGAAGGGCGCCTGGGAAGACGGCAGTCTGTTCGTGAAGGCGATTGAAGACTATCGGGCGGCCTACGCCACGGTGCACTGGTACCCCCGCGAGTTCTATCAGAAGAACAAGAAACTGGTGGACGATATCAATCTGCGGCTCGGCTACCGGCTCCAGCTCCTTGAGGCCTCGTGGCCGTCCGAACTCTCCCGCGGCGAGCCGCTGAAAGTGGGTTACCGCTGGCGCAACGCCGGTGTTGCGCCGTGCTATCCGGGCGGACACCCTGCCATCACGCTGAAAGACGCCAGTGGCGGCATCGCCGGCGTGTTTGTCGACGAGGCTTTCGACGTGCGCACGCTGCCCGTTGGCCCTCCGGGAAAAGCG